>CAYUAW010000376.1:0-7487 GCA_964442485.1 uncultured Polyangiaceae bacterium | reverse complement strand
CGATTGCCAAAGAGGAGACGCTGAAACAATGCGCCCTCTCTCGAGTTGCTCTGGATGCTCGCGACACATCCGCCTGAGCGAACGACGGTGTCCGTTCTGCGGTGTGGACGCCGCAGAATTCATGGCCCGGGCCGGCCCGCCACGCTTGCCGTCGGAGCGGCTGGGGCGAGCCGCGCTCTTCGCCTTCGCCACGGCGAGCGTCGCCGGCTCGGCGTGCAACGAGGCGAGGCCTGAACCAGCTGCCGCCGCCTCGGTGTCAGCCGTCGCGAACCCGACGCCCCCGCCTGTCGCCGTAGCGCCTCCCGCTCCCTCGGTGTCTGCCGTCGCGCACGCGGCGCCCACACCCACAGCCTCGCCGGTCGCTTCGTTCACCGGGCTAGGAGCGATAAGCTCCCTCGCCGCTGCGTACGGCGGCCCCGGGGCGGTGTATGGAGCCCCGCCGGCACTCTCCATACCGCGGGCAAAGGTCACCGTCGGCACTCTCGCCGTGACGGGAGCCAGCGTCCCGAACGCGCAGCGCGTCGTGGCGGGGATGCGCGCTGGGTTTCGCAACTGCTATCAGCGGGGCCTCGTGGCGGATCCCACTCTGTCGGGAGAGCTCACCGTGACAATCAAGGTCGCACCGGGTGGAGAAGCATTGCAGGCACGAGCCACCGCCGTGAAGAACGTCGGAGCCGACGTCACCAGCTGCGTCGAACACCGAGCCGCAGCCGCCAGCTTCGATGCCCGCGAGGGAGCTTCCACAATCACCTTTCCGGTCACCTTCACGACGGAAAAAACGAACTGATGCGCCTACGCGAGCCGCTCGAGTTGCCGGCGGTCGCGCCCGTCGCCGACCTGGTGGGCGTGGAGGTTGACGCCGGTCAACGCACCGAGGCGGCAACACGACGCAACACGCCAGCGGGATCGTCGGCAATGATCTGGTGATGGGCGACGATCACGCGCCGCAGATCCGGCGTCGCCAGGCGCTCGAGGTGGGCGGCGAACGCCGGTCTATCCTTGATCATGAACCACCGGGCGACGCGGGAGACGCGCGGGCCGCCGCTTGAGCCCGTGACGTGGCGGAGCACGAAACCATGGAAGCCTGGCAGGTGGGGCATGTTGAAGACGGCATCGGCGAACACGACGGAGAGCCCGCCGCGCGACGTCACCGTCATGACCGCCTCCATCCCACCCGTGCCGCCCAGGACCCCGAGCGACACGTTCGCATCCGCGGGCAGCGCGGTCAGGTCGGCGACGCTCGGCTCGACCGCACCGACCTTCCTGAGCGAGCCCGACGGGGCGAGCGCCTGCGCCATCGGATATCGCGCACGGAATGCGTGGAGGTCCAGCCGATGCCAGCCGTTCGGGACGACGAGGAACGCCACGCGGCCGAGGGCATCGAGCTCGGCCATCGCGCGCGCGTCGAGTGCGATCGGATTGTGAATCAAGAGCTCACCCGACGCGAGGCCCGCGACAGTCATGACGCGCTTGAGCGGCATGTTCGGCAGAGTCCCCTCGACGCGCCACAGGTTGTCCTCGAGCGGTTCGATGGGTCCGTGGGGTAGTACCGTCCAGGTCGAATAGGATGCGGACGTCGCCATCGCCGATTGATAGCACCTGGAACCGGCTCGCTCGCACCTCGTCGCCATGACCTTCCCGACGCGGGTTCAGAGCGGCAAAACGCGACACCGGGCGATTCGACCACGCCGGCCAGGCGGGAAGCGACGTGACGGTGCTCGGCGATCCGTCGCAACTCGCCGGAATCAGGCTTGCCGGTTCTGCCGACCCATTCGGCGGGTCTGGTTCACAAGTTGCTGGCAAGGCCTGCCAGGGTCCAGGGAGAGAGCATGAGTTCAGACAAGCGACCACCAGAAGCCCCGCACCAGAGCGGCCTGCTGGATCAGACACTTCACCGGAGCGAACGCATCCGGGACAAGGTGGAGCAGGCCGCCGTCGATCTGTCCTCGGTCAACGCGGTGCTGAAGGACGAGATCGCCGATGGCGTCATGCTTGCCCGGGTGGAGGAGGCGCTGAACCAGAGCGAAGCGATCGAGGTCAGCGTTCAGGAAGCAGCGGCCGAGCTCGTTTCGGTGAACGATGCGCTGGCCGATGAGATCGACGAGCGTCATGCGCTGGAGGACCAGCTTTCGAAGACCGACGCGGCGCTCGGCGCGAGCCGGGCCAGTGAAAGGAAATCGCGCCATGACGCCCTTCATGACGCGGTCACCGGCCTCCCCAACTTGACGCTCTTCAACGACAGACTGGAGGGTGCCCTGGCGCAGGCGCAGCGCCATACCTGGAAGCTCGCCGTGATGTTCGTCGACCTCGACGAGTTCAAGGCCATCAACGACACGCACGGGCACGACATCGGTGACCGGGTCTTGCAGATGGTAGCCACGAGACTGCGAGCCGTGGTCAGGGCGAGCGACACCGTGAGCCGCCGAAGTGGGGACGAGTTCCTCCTCTTGATGCTGGAAGCAAAGGACGACGCCAGCGTCGCGACCTTCGCCGTCAAGATCGTCGACGCGCTCGCCGATGGATGCGAGATCGACGGCGTGAAGCTCGCGGTCACAGCCAGTGTCGGCGTTGCGCTCTATCCCGAGGATGGCCGCTCGGCGCACGTGCTCCTCAAGAATGCCGACGCTGCGATGTACGCCGCCAAGCAGCAGAAGAAGGGCCCCGTGCTCTATGGCCAGATGGAACGAGCCTAGTCGCTAACCGTGTGCATCCCATCGTCGGGAGACGCTCGTTCCTGTGTCGGCGGCAACACCAGACCGCAGAAGAACCGTGACGCGGCGTCAGCGACGCTTCGCGCTCTCGGCTGATTCGACTACGGCGACGCGAACTCCAGCGTGAACTGCTCCCAGGGGCCGATGGCATCGCGGTTGGCGATGAGGGGGCTCGCGCCGGCGTCCTCCGCGGTGACGTACTTCGACACCTCCGCGGACCAGAACGTCATCGTGACGCCGATCAGCGCGCCGGTCGGGTCCTCGTTGCCGTTCGCGTCGAGGTTGGTGAATGCCTCCGGGGTATCGATCGCTCCGGCGCCGATCTCGAGCGGAACGGTGAGCGCGTCGACCGCGACATAGGAATGGACGTCCATCGAATAGAAGGCCATCTCGTATGCCCTGTTGCGCGGGTCCACGTGGAGCGCGAAGCGAGCGGCGTTCGCTTTCGACGTGGCGTTCGCCAGGAGATAGCCGTCGGAGGTGAGCGTGACGTACTGCCCGTTCACGTTGGCCTTGATGACGACGATCGGGTCGCAGCTGTTGCGGTCCGTGCAGAACCCGAGACAGCCGCCGGCAGTGCAGTCGCCGTAGCCCGCCCGCATGGAGCAGGTGTCGTGCAGGCTCGCCAGCTTGAACTCGCACTTGTTCGTGTTCGCGTTGCAGCTCGGGACCTGGCACGGATCGGTGACGGGGCAGTCGCGTTGCGCAAAGGCGGGATCGCAGTCGCCACAGACGCCCTGGCCCACGCACACCTTCGCGCAGGGAGTCTTCGTCATGGTGTGGCCGGTCGGGTCGCACGTGACGGAAGAGTTGCCGTCGCAGGCGGTCGCGCCGGGCGCGCAGATCTCGCAGGTGTTCGTGTTGGGGTCGCACGTCGTGGGGCAGAGGGTCGAGCCCACGTAGCCGGTACCATCGGCGTTGCACGTGCGGAGGGAGTTGCCGTCGCAGCTCTTGGTGCTCGGCGTACACGTGGGCGGTGCGCACGTTCCCGTATCGGCGTGACACAGCGCCGCGGACACGCACGGCTTCTGGTCCTGATAGCCGAGGCCGTCGGGGCGACAGATCTGGAGCTCGGCTCCGTTGCAGCGGTGGTCGACGCTCGGAGCGCAGACGGAGGACGACCCACCCGTCGAACGAGCGCCGCCATTGCCCGGGGGTCTGCCGCCCGCAGCGGGGAAGCTTCCACCCACGCCGATCGGTACGCCGCCGCTGGACGAGCCGCCAACGACGACTCCACCAATGCCGTTCATCCCGGTGGCGCCACCGTTCGCGAACGAAGGCACGCCGCCGCCCGTCGCGACCGTGCCGCCCGTTGCGAAAGCGCCACCGCTCGACGCAGGCACGCCTGCGAAGCCGAACGGCCCGCTCGCTCCCGCGGCACCGCTGGAACCGAGAGCTCCGGCAAGTCCGCTGGACGCCCCTGCTCCGCCGAGACCGCCGAACAACGCGCCGCTGCCGCTCCTTCCGACGGCGGCGCCCCCAACGCCGGGAGCGCCGCCGGTGCTCTGGCGGCCAGCGGCAAACCCTGCGTAGCCGCCGTCGAGAAGGCCGGTGACTGCCTGCGTGCCCGGATCGGACGAGCACGCGAGCTCCGCAGTGCCTGCAAGCAGGAGCAGTCCGAGAGAAATGTACTTCATGGGCACCGCGCCCTCGAGCAAGGCACGTACCAGCGGCATGCAAGCGGCGCGCGACTGCCGGAAGCCCGTTTCGCGCCTTCCCGCTACCGTCGGGCAACGGTCGGCGACCGTCGGCCGACGGTCGGCGCGCTCACGCTCACGTCATCGGCATCGTCTTCGCATCGCCGAAGTTTCGCGGCCGTCCCTCACGGACGCGCTGCAGGAATTCCGAGACCTGGCCAGAGAACGCGATCGGATTCAATCTCGTTCATGAACCAGCGATGGTGACCGCGCGACAGCATCCACTCTATGCGGTCACCACGCCAGAATATCTTCCTCCGCTCGTGAGCATTCCCGGACAGGAAGTCCACCACGAATCGCCTCGCGCGCGCCACGTCGGCGGCAAAATGTGGGACGGCGCGCAATCGCTTGAGCCACGCATCGAGGCGCGGGAACCGCTCCGGGTCGTGGGGCAACCCGAGGGAGCGCGCCGAAACCAGGTGCGGAAAGAGCGCGATGTCCGAGATGGAGATGGCGCTGGTCGACACGAAGTCGCGGGTCGCCAGATCTCGCTCGAGGGCCACGTGAACCTGCTCGAGATCCCTGCGAGCGGCGTCCAGAAGCCCGGCCGGCATCTCGTCGGTTCTCTCGGCCCACATCCAGTACGACACGTTGATGAGAATCGCGTCCACCACGCTGTCCGCAGCGCGCTCCCATGCCCGCGCGTGCACCCATTCAGCGTGGCTCGCAGGGTAGACGACCTGCGCCGGGAAAACGCGCTCGAGGTACGCGACGATGTCGGATGATCCGACGACCACGACACCGTCGTGATCCAGCGTGGGCACCTCGACGCGACCGTTGACCCTTGCCAGCACGTCGCGGTTGGCGAGCAGGAGGCCGTCGATCGCCTCGTACTCGATACCCTTGTGATCCAGCACGAGGCGCACCTTGCGCGCGAACGGACTGAAGGCACTGTCGAAGAGCGTCAGCATCGTCAGGGGGATATAGGCTGGACGGACCGTCAGGCAAGCCGCTGCGACCGCGGCTCTCGAGGAACGGGTCGGCAGCAGAGGATAGGGGCGCCCCGCAGGAACGGGGCGCGGCGTCAGACGCTGTCCGACGCCAGCGCAGCCGTACTCCGTCACGTCCCGCCACTCCACCGCGCCGGCGCCGCGCAGAAACTATTCTTCAGAACACGAGCGTGCCGCTCAGGCCACCGCCACCAGCCAGAGGAAGGACGCCGACTGAAGCAGTCGGCCCCGTAGGTTTCAGGTTTGCACCCGGTCTGTAGGTGGCGGCGAACAGGATCCAACCAGTGGGAGTGAGCACGATCCCGGGCAAGGCGAGCCCGATGACGAGCACCTCGAGCGCGCCGGATCCGCAGCGGGTGGCGCCGTCGCACGACGTCCCCGGCCCGGACGCTGCCAATGCAGCCAGGCTGCCGACCAGCATGGTCGCCCCCGCGATCCCGAGAACGAGCCCCAGCGTCCGCGTCGATCGAGCGGCAGGCGAGATCATGAGCTCTCCGTCGCGCTCCAGCCTGACGCTGCGGGTGCCAGCGAGCGACTCGCTCGTCTCACGGATCGATAGGCGGTACCGCCCTCTCGGTATGGTTTCTTTGCACGGCGTCACGCACCGCTCGATGGGCGGGCCTGGCTCGAGCGACACGTGCAGCGCTTGCTGCTCGTCGTCGACGCCGTTCGCTCGAGACACATCACCGACAAAGCTCCCGCGAGCAACACCTGCCCCGCTGTTCGCAAGACTCCGCAGCCCGTGCCACGTGCCCCCATGTTATCGATAGCGTCTCATGTTTCAGCGCGATCCGTTCGCGAGATTGACGGGGCTCACCCCTGTGGCGTCAGCCAGAAATTCCGTCCGGGTTCTACTGCGAGAGCGGCCCTTGGAATCGGGCGTGCTACCGTTGGTCTGCACCCATGGACCCTCTGCGAGCGGCAGCGAGCATCACTATGCGAGAGCAGCTGCTCATCGAGCGAGCAGCGGGCTATCCTGTTCCGGTGTCCACCCTGCCCGACAAGCTCGGTGCCATCTCCGTTGCAGCGGAGGTGTTTCGGCAGCATCGCGTCCCTTACGCGCTGATCGGGGGGCTCGCGGTCGGCGTTCGTAGCGGTGTCCCCCGTGCGACGCTCGACGTCAATTTTGCCATTCCGACCACGGTCGAGCGACGCTCCCTCACGGCGACCCTCGAGGCACGCGGCTTCCGTCTCAAGGGCGAGTTCGCGCACAGCATCAACTTCGAGCACACCAGCGGCGAACCCGTGCAGCTCGCGTTCGACGCGGGGTTCGATCCCATCATCGAGCGTGCGGAGGCCGTGCAGTTCGGCGATCTCGAGCTCTACGTCGTCACCAAGGACGACCTGATCGCGATGAAGCGTCGGGCTGCGGCCGACCCCACGCGGCGCCGGAGCAAGGCGCTCCGCGACCAGGCCGACATCGCTCTCCTGGAGGGTGACGTGCCGGGACCGGACGAGGGATGGTGAGCCGCCCTTTCGCTTCGCGTACAGGGACGGCGCGATCTCGTTCGCGTCGCCCTCGCGCCAGCGCAGGAAGGTCACGACCCGTCGCACTTCACCGTAGACCCTGACGAAGAGCGTGAAGGCACGGTTGCGGAGGTCGGAAGCAACCTCGATGGCTGCGGGGCCCACCTTGCGAGCACCCAGTGCCTTGAGGATGGTTGTTGCGATCTGCTTTGCCCGCTCGATCTCGTCGAGCCGGGTGGGGCCGCGACTCCAGACGGACACGGGACAATCTCGAAAAACCTGCGCAAGGATCAACAGGCCGAAGGCGAGTTTGCGATAGCCAACCGATCCTCTGAATCCATGGAGCTTCCCGGCATCCACGAGGCCGCGCTTCACCAGCGCGCTCGCATCGGCGAACAGCACGGCGCGCAGCTTCATTCCCTCCGCCGCGAGCGCTTCCAGTGAATCGGAGGCATGGGCGGCCATCCGGTACAGCGTATGCGCGTGGCTCAAGGCAAGCGCGTGCACCCGGAGCTCGTCGGCAAGAGCGCGCTCGACACCCGGAAGCTCGTGCAGGATCCGCTGGTTCAGCTCGAGCGGCCGTGACTCCACGGCGAGAGCAATGGGCACCACGACCGGAATGCCGCAATTTACTCCGACGACCTCGGACGGAGCCAGCTCCC
>CAYUAW010000375.1:0-7517 GCA_964442485.1 uncultured Polyangiaceae bacterium | reverse complement strand
GACCCCGTCCCCCGGTTGATGTCGAGGCAGATACCGTGGACGCCGTCGGTGCAGTCGCCGGCGCCTGTGCAGTCCGCGTCGGCGCCGCAGGCCCCTGTCGAGCCGCAGAGCGGCCCGGCAGCACCCGGCGCAGCCGCGCACTCCGCGTCCGTCTCGCAGATGCGGCACGTATTCGTGTCGCAAATGGGCGTCGCCGGTACGTCCTGGCAGCCGCCAGTGGCCGTGCAGTCGACGCACTTGTTCGCCGACGCGTCGCACTTGTCGTTCTTACCGGAGCACCCCGAGTCGTCGACGCAATCGACGCAGGTCGCCGTCGTCGGATCGCACTGGTTCAGCCCTCCCGAGCCGCAACCGGCGCTGCCCGCCGGGTCGCAGAGCGCGCAACGCCCCTTGCGCGCCCCCGTCGTCGCGCACTGGGGCGTGCTGGCGGACCTGGCCGCGCAGCGCGCCGCGGCGCCCGACGCCGTGTCACAGCCGACGCACTGATTCGATTCGCACAGCGGCGCAGTAGGGTCGGTGCAGTCCGCGTCCAGGATGCACTCCACGCAGGAGCCCGGAGACCCGGCGCAGAACCGTTGCTTGCCGGTCCCGGAGCACGGCGCGGACGCCCCGCACTGGCAGCTGCGATCCCCGCACGTGTTCGCGAGCGTTGGATTGCAGGGCACGCCGCACCCCGTGCACTCCGTGGCGCTCACCGCCGAGCACGCGGCGACGCCGCTGTGCTCGCAGCAGAGCTCGCTGCTGCTGCAGCCGCTGGAGTTCGAGGGATCGCAGGCGCCACATTGCCCCTTCTGGGTCCCGCTCCGCACGCAGGCCGTGGCACCGCCCGGCTTCGCCGCGCAGCGCTCGTCGGCGTTGGAGGATATGGAAGCCGTGTCGCACGCGACGCACGCATTGCCGACGCACAGGGGCTTCTTCGAGTTACCCGTGCAGTCGTTGTCCGAGCCGCACTCGACGCACTTGCCGCTCCCCGTGTCGCAAACCGGGGTCGCCGTCAGGTTTGAGCACTGGTCGTTCGACGTGCACGCCTGACAGGCAAAGTTGCCGTCGAGAGCGAGGCGGCAGTCCGGCTTGCCCGGATCGCTGCAGCCGAGCTCGGTCGTGGGCTGACACGCGCTGCAGCGCGACGAGTCGATGCAATACGGCAGGTTGCGCTCGCTCATGCACTCGGCGTTCGAGGAGCAGCCGCGGCACTCCGTCGTGGTTCCGTCGCAGATGGGCGTCGTCGGCGTGGCACAATCCGTGGAGGAGCTCGCGCACCCACCGCATGCGCCGCTCGACGTGCACACCAGGCTCCCGCCGCAGTTGTTCGGCGTCATCGAGCAGGCCTTGCACGCCATCGTCGTGGCGTCGCAGATCGGCGTCTTGCCCGCGCACCCCGAGCCCCCCTTCGCCGGGTCGCACTCCACGCATCTGCCGCCCACGCATTCGTGCTTGTCGTCGCTCCTGCTGCTGCAGTCGGACGCGTCACGGCATTCGACGCACGACGGATCCCCCTTTGCCGGCTGCACGCAGAGACGCTCCGCGCCGGCGCCGGTGCAGGCGCGGTTCGACGCCGGATCGCACACACAGGTCCGGCCGTTGCAGGATTTCGCGATGGTGTCCGGGCAGGCCTTGCCGCACGCAGTGCACTGATAGGGGGAGGTGGTCTCGCAACGGGACCCCTGCGTCGAGGGGCAGCACAGCTCGTCGATCGCGCAACCCTCGTGCGTCTTGACGTCGCACGCGGGCGGCGGCGTCGACTGATCGGCTCCGCCATCCGTCATCCCTCCGGATGCGCCACCGGCGCCCGAGTCGGTCACGCCACCGGAGCCGCCGTCGGCGGGCAGTGTGCCTCCCGAACCGCCACCCTGGCGCCCGCCCCCGCTGCTACCACCACCGCTCTCGGGCACGCCGCCGACGCTCGTTCTACCGCCCGCCTGGTGCACCTTGCTCCGGTCGAAATCGACCACCAGTGAACAAGCCGAGCCGAACAGCGACAGTGCCACGAGCAGGCCGACGCGCGCGTGCCTTCGCTCAGAAGCTCGCATTGCCGACGAGGCCTCCGCTGCGAGCTCCGACGAGCGGCGTGATGGAGAACGCCGCAGAAGGCGGCTTCTCCCCGTGGGGGGCAGTGAAGAACAGCACCGTCGCCGTGACGGCGCCCGCGGCGGCGACACCGAGTGCGATGTCGGAGATCAACGCCGCACGCTCGCCGTCGTCGGCGGTCTGGGTGGTGGGATTTCTGCCGAACGAGGAATGCTTGTTCAGCGCGACGATGCCGAAGCCCGTCGTGACGCCCGCGCCGGCGACCGTGACACCCACTGCGATCCAGAAAGGGGCACCGAGCCGCCGGCCCTTCCCTTGGTCGGGCTCGGGCTCCTGCGTGGAGTTGGGCAGGCTCTCCGTCGGCAGCGTCGGTGGTGGGGCGGGTGGCGGCAGCGTGAGCTCGATCGTCGACTTCGACGCGAACTCCACGACGGCGCTCTGCTCGACCGTCTGGTACGGCAAGAGCTTCAGCGTGAGCCTGTGCTCGCCGGGCGCGAGCTCCACGTCGGAAGGCGTGACCAGGGCACTGTCCGAACCGTCCACCCAGATGGCCGCGCCCGCCGGCGTGCTCTTGATCGTCACGGTGCCCGGCTTCTTCCGCATCTCTGCGATACGGTCCTGAATCGCGGCGCGGTCGGGAGCGTTCGCGCGCTCCGACAGGTATTTCTCCAGCGTCGACACCGCACCCTGGAAATCCTCCCGCTTCGCCTCACACTCGGCGATCTTCAGGAGCACCATGGCGTTCGGCATGGTGGTGTACGCCTCGCCAAAGGCGTGCTCTGCCCCCTCGAAGTCGCCCGCCTTGTAGAGCTTCTCGCCCTGAGCAAAGAGAGTGCGCGCGCGCATTCTCTCGGGTGACTGAGCCCCCTCGGGTGCCGCGTGCACCATGCTGCAAAAGGTGAGCGCACACGCGAGCGAGCGCGCCGTCCAAGAAGCCCACCGCGTCTGGTCTCTTAGAATCGCCATTTCAAGCTCTCGACGTTCCTTCCGTCGCCACACATCCCGAGCGCCGCCTTTGCCCCTTCGGGCGGACTACGCCACACCTTCCCTCTTTTATCAGATCCGCGCTCGGACGCGCGCTCCGCTGCACCCGCCTCGCACACTTAATGAGGCGACCACGCGCGTGTCCAATCGGCTCCGACCGACGCGCGACCCGACGGCGACGAGGGCACGTATGTCGAGCGGCGGACCGAGAGGAGAAAATTGCCACATTTCAGCAGGTTGGAGCTCAGAACAGGAGCCTTTCACGACGGCCGCGACCGCCCGGATTCACGGTATCGTGCGGAACGCCGCGCGTGCACGGCGCCTCATGCACGAAAGAGGAGACGGAGAACGATGTCGCAAGCGATCGGCTACGAGGTCTCGCCCCAGCGAAGCGGGGAAGCGTCTTCAGCGAGTGGGCTCCGCGAGGCCTTCGAGCGGCTCCAGGCGGCCAGCCGCAACCACCCTGCACCTTCGTACGAGGAGCGCGCCGCGGGACTCGACCGGCTCGCTCAGGCGATCCGCCGAAGACAGGGGGAGATGGTCGCGGCAGTCCGCGCGGATTTCGGCAACCGCTCCGAGTACGAAACGAAGCTCACCGAGGTGCTGACCCTGCTCGAGGGGATCAAGTACACGCAGAAGTACCTGAAGTCGTGGATGCGTCCCGAATCGCGTCACGTCGCGATGAACTACAAGCCGGCACGCGCGAAGGTCCATCATCAGCCGCTCGGCGTCGTCGGCGTGATCTCACCATGGAACTATCCCTTCTCCCTGGCGCTCGCACCGACGATGACGGCGATCGCCGCGGGCAACCGCGTACTCGTGAAGCCCTCCGAGTACACCCCGGAGTCGTCCGAGACCATCCGGCGCATCCTCTCGGATGCGTTCGATCCGGCGACGGTCAGCGTCGTTCTCGGCGGAGCCGACGTGGGCGAGGCGTTCTCACGCCTGCCATTCGACCATCTGCTCTACACGGGGTCGACGCATGTGGGCCGGCAAGTGATGAGAGCGGCCGCAGAGAACCTTACGCCGGTGACGCTCGAGCTCGGCGGAAAATCGCCCACCATCGTGCACGCGGAATACCCGGTTGAGAAGGCCGCGGCGCGGATTGCCTGGGGCAAGTGGACCAACGCTGGCCAGACCTGCATCGCCCCGGACTACGTACTCGTCCACGAGAGCCGCGCACCCGCGCTCATGGACGCGCTGCGCAGCTCGGCCGAGCGGTACTACCCGACGCTCGCACGGAACCCCGACTACACGGCCATCGTCAACGATCGACACTACGAGCGCATCACGCGACTCGTCGACGACGCCGTCGGAAGGGGAGCGCGAAAGGTCGAGATCAATCCTGCGAGCGAATTGCTCGAGCCGTCCGCGCGGAAGATCCCCCCGACCCTGCTCACGAACGTCACCGACGAGATGCGCGTCATGCAGGAGGAGATCTTCGGTCCGGTCCTTCCCGTGGTGCCTTACACCTCGCTCGACGACGCCATCGAGTACGTGAACCAGCGCCCGCGGCCCCTCGCCCTCTACTACTTCGACGACGACTCCCGGCGGGTCGAGGAGGTTCTCGAACGGACGGTGTCGGGAGGCGCCTGCGTGAACGAGACGATGGTCCACTTCGGGGTGGACGACGTGCCGTTCGGCGGTGTCGGACCGAGCGGCATGGGCGCGTATCACGGCCGGGAGGGCTTCGAGACCTTCAGTCACAAGAAGAGCGTCCTCTACCAGGCCAAGTGGAATGCGACGGCCCTCCTGACCCCGCCTTACGGGGAGCGTGCCCGGAAGCTCGTCGGCTTCCTGCTGCGCTGACTCCGGGGCCGGGGAACCCCATGGCGCGCCGAGGACGGCTCATATAGACACCACGCCCATGAACGCTCAGTCCTCGAAGTTCCCCCCGGCATCGCACGTCATCGTGACGGTGTCGGGACCCGATCGGCCTGGCATCACGGCCACGCTGACCGGGATCCTCGAGCAGATGAACAGCCAGCTGCTCGACATCGAGCAGGTCGTCGTGCAGGGGCACCTGTCGCTCGGGATGCTGGTCGGCGTCGGCAAGGATCCCGGCGTCCTGAAGGAGCTCCTGTTCGCGGCACGCGAGCTCGGCGTCAGTCTCGACTTCAAGCCGGCGGCGGCACCCACGTCGACGGCCGCGCGTCCTCACCATCGCTACGTCGTCACCGCCATCGGACCGAGCCTCGGCGCCGCGGAGCTCCATGCCCTCTCCCGGACGCTCGCGGAGCACGACGGCAATATCTCCAAGATCTCGCGGCTCTCGCAGGGCGATCTACGTTCCGTGGAGGTCCAGGTCGACCTGCCGCGGGGCAAGGACCCGCTTCCGCTGAAGGAAGCGCTACTGCGGCTCGCGATGCGAAGCTCGTTCGACGTCGCGCTCCAGCCGGAGGGGCTCTTCCGCCGCAGTAAGCGCCTTGTCGTGATGGACATGGACTCGACGCTGATCCCCATCGAGGTCATCGACGAGCTCGCGAGGGCACACGGCGTCGTCGATCAGGTGGCGGCGGTCACCGAGCGCGCCATGGCAGGAGAGATGGATTATGACGAATCCCTCCGTAGCCGGCTCGCGCTGCTGAAGGGGATGGACGTGACTGTCCTCGAGCGCCTGGCGGCGGATCTTCCGCTGACGGAGGGCGCGGAGCGGTTGATCCGGGTCCTGAAGCGGCTGGGGTACCGGACGGCCGTGATCAGCGGCGGCTTTTCCATCGCCGCGGACTCGCTGAAGGCTCGGCTCGGCATCGACTATGCGTACTCGAATACGCTGGAAGTGAAGGGCGGCAAGCTCACCGGCAGCGTCGTCGGGCCCATCGTCAACGGAAAGCGGAAGGCCGAGCTCCTCGAGACGATCGCGCAGGCGGAAGGCGTGCTCCTCGACCAAGTGATCGCCGTCGGCGACGGCGCCAACGATCTGCCGATGCTCGAGCGCGCGGGCCTCGGGATTGCGTTCCGGGCGAAGCAAAAGCTCCGGGAGGCAGCCGATACTTCTATCTCGACCGGTGGGTTGGACTCGATTCTTTACTTGCTGGGCATCAGCGCTCAGGAGCTACAGGAGCTCGAAGAGGCCCTCGCGAAGCCGTAAGTCCCGTCAAGATCCAGACGATCTTCAGCGCACAATTTGCATTCTCTCCCGGGCTTAAGGCATTCATCGGAGTGACCGTTCAACGATGGCAATGGGAAGCGCTTACCTCGAAGCTTTGAACCCCGGTCTTCTGCGCCGGCGGGTGAGCCTGGGCGAGGTGAAGGACCCCGCGCTTCTCCGTGAGACCGCTCGGCTGAACCGCTGTCTTCGGCGTCCCCCGGCGGAGGAATCGGTGCTGAGCGCGCCAAGCGCGGCCACGACGATCCCGCCGCCGCGCTGGAACCGCAACCGCGCCTGAGCGACCCGGCTCAGGGCAGGAGCACCGTGGACCCCGTGGTCCGCCGCGCTTCGAGCTCGACATGCGCGCGACGCGCCTCCCGGAGAGGATAGCGCTGACCGATGTTCACCCGGAGCGTGCCCGCCGCGACCGCAGCGAACAGGCGCCCCGCGGATTCGAGCAGCTCGGGCCGAGTCCCCACGTAGTTGCCGAGCGACGGTCGGGTGACGAACAGCGAGCCCTTCGCGCCGAGCACCTGCAGGTCGACGGGCGGAACCTTCCCGGACGATTGCCCGAACAGGGCCAGCATGCCGCGGGTGCCGAGGCAATCGAGAGACGCTTCGAAGGTGTCCTTGCCGACGGAGTCGTAGACGACGCGCACCCCGGCACCCCGGGTGAGCTCGCGCACGCGCGCGGCCACGTTCTCGCGCGTGTAGACGATGACGTCGTCGCAGCCGTGACCCCTGGCGAGCGCGGCCTTCTCGTCGCTCCCCACCGTACCGAGGACCCGGGCGCCGAGATGCTTCGCCCACTGGCAGAGCAGGAGCCCGACTCCGCCCGCGGCCGCGTGGACGAGCAGGGTGTCGCCTGCCTTCACGGCGTACGTGCGATGAAGCAGGTACTCGGCCGATGCCCTTCAGCATGATGGCAGCGGCCGTCTCGTCATTTATACCATCGGGAACGCGCACGAGCTGATCGGCGGCGACGAGGCGCGCCTCCGCGTACGAACCGAGGGGCGCGAAGCCGTAGGCGACGCGATCTCCAATGCGAAACTGCGTCACGGCGTTACCGACCGACTCGACCACGCCGGCAGCTTCCCTGCCGAGCGTCAGCGGAAAGCTCGAGGCCGGGTAGAGCCCGGTGCGGAAGTACACGTCGATGAAGTTCACGCCGATCGCCGTGTGGCGGACGCGCACCTCCGCAGGACCGGGCTCGGCAAGGTCGCCCACCTGCCATTCCAGGACCTCGGGGCCACCCGTCCGTTCGATGACGATGCGGCCCACGCGCTCACGAGACATGCCCCGATCCGTAGTTCCGGCTTACGCTGGCCGCCAGCGCTCGCAGGGTTCGGACCGTCGCAGACCCCGTCGAGGCGAGCTCAGGGCATGCAGCAGCCCTTGCTCTGCGGCTGCGCGA
>CAYUAW010000374.1:0-7537 GCA_964442485.1 uncultured Polyangiaceae bacterium | reverse complement strand
AACCGGCGACGTTCAGCTTGGAAGGCTGACGCTCTACCAACTGAGCTACTCCCGCACTCGGTAGGTCGCTTGCTTCGAGCGCGCGGCGATCTGGCTGCTCTGTGGTGCTCAGCGAACCAGAGTTCGCTTGCGCTCCTCGCCCAGCCATCTCACCACGCGGTCTTCGCAATCGACCCACCTCGTAATAGTTCTGTGAGCATCGGGTGCCCGGCTCCTTTTCTTCGCTTCGTCTTTTGCTGGCTCTTCTCCGAATGGTTCGGGGCGGGTGGAGGGTGATGGATTCGAACCAACGTAGGCGTGAGCCGGCAGGTTTACAGCCTGCTCCCTTTGGCCACTCGGGCAACCCTCCGAACTTGAATCTGATTTCCGTTGCGGTCTCCGACTTGCTCAGGGTCCAGTGCCTTTGGCAAAAAGCCGACGGGACTCGTGTTGAGCTGGCGAGGGGACTCGAACCCCTAACCGCCTGTTTACAAAACAGGTGCTCTACCGGTTGAGCTACGCCAGCGAGGTCCGTGGGTGCCGCGGCGAGCTAGCATGGAGAGACGCCCGCCACTCCACCGAAATGGGTGGCGTGAGCCAGCCGACAAAAGATCCAGACCTCGCGTCACGCTTTTTCGCTCACCGGAACGAGAAAAGGCACTTCCCCCGTCTCCCCACCTTTCCGTTCCAGGCTACGGCGGAGGGGACCCGAGAGGACCGCGCACAGGTAACGCCAGGTACGGAGTGTGTCAAGCACATTCCGTACCCGACTAACCTGCTCATGTATTCAGTGCCGAGGGGTGCCCCTGGCTCCGGCCTTCTGCTCGACCCCCTTGGGCTTCTTATGTGCCAGATCTTCCAGGGCTTTCTCCAGATCGGCGCGCGTGTACGGCAGGCGATCCAGAGCGGCTTGTTCGGCCTGGATGCTGCGGTTCAGAGCCTCCTTTGCCTCCGCTGCACGCTCGACCCACGTCGAATGCTCCCCCGTTCTCTCCGCAAGGGACAGCGTGTGCTCCATCATCGTAAGCCCCTTCTGGAGGAGGACTGAGTAGCGGAGCCGCATCGCGCCTTCGAAGAGCTCGGCCTTCGCCTCCGTCGTCGCGGCGGGTGGCGGGATCTGCATGAGCTCGTCGTGGAGTGACTGATAGAGCTGCCCGACGCGGTAGCCCGCCATCGCGGACCAGTGGGCGTCGTACGCGCGCATCGTGTCGGAGTACGCGCTCTGCGCGTCGAGGAGCAGCTGGCAACGCTGCTCGAGCACCTTGGCGAACTCGGGGGGAGGCGGAACCAGCCGAATGCGCTCGCCACGGATGCGCCGGAGCTCACCCAGGGCGAAGTAGAGCTCCGCGAGATCGCGCGGCACCGCGCCTGCCGAATCGAGTCGCTCCGTGTCGATGATGTCGCGCCCCTTTTCGATGAAGTAGAGAGCGCTGTCCGGCGCATCCGAGAACACGAGGGACAGCGCCTTGCCGCCGTACGCGACGATGCGCTCGAGCGACGAGAGCTCGGCGAGCCGCGTGAGGAGCACATCGGCGGCCTTGCCCGCGTCCGCCCAGCGCTCCAGATAGGTGAGCACGCGCACGGCCGCGACCAGCGCGTCGCGCGAGACTTGCTCGTTCGGGTAGCGGCGCGCCGTCTCCAGGTAGCGCGCCGCGGCGCCATCGAGATCGCCGCTCTGATCGTGGGCGGACGCGGACAGGATCCACGCATCCTTTGCGTGTGGTCCGTCGGCGTCGAGCTCGACGATGCGATCGAATCCGCGCGCCGCATCCGCGTACCGCTTCTCCGCGAGGTCGACGCGCGCCCGCGCGAAGATCTCCTCGACGCTCGCGGTGTCGGTCGGCGTCACGATCGTTCGGGAGACGGCGACGGGCTGACTGCTCGCGGCGGCGGGGCTGCCCTGGAGCGGCGTTCGCGCGGGCGCCCCTTGTCCGGCTCCACATGCGACCAGTACCGATGTCAGGCAAATCGCCACACACTGACGTCCCGCGTCAGTGATTGGAAAAAGACGAGAAACGCTTTCGCGAAACAGACCCGAAAGCCGGCGAAACCTTGCTTGCGCGCGCCTCACGCTTTCGCGAAACGTTTGCGCGTCGACTGTATGGCCCGGCTCCGTGCCGCACAAAAACGATTGACCGGGCATTGGATCTCTTTACCTTTGATACGTGGCAGGCCGATCCCTTGGCAGCTCGTCGAAGCGAAGCACGCCGGGGAGAAGCCTACCTCAAAGCTTGCTCGCGAAGGCCGCGTGCCCGGAAGGGTCCGCGCTCATGGCGAGCAGGCTTCGAGGACAACGCTCGGGAGGAACGGCGCATGAAGGCTCTGGAGGCGACTGCGATGGATCGACTGCGCGCACTCGAGACGGAACACCGCGCGCTCGACGAACGGCTTCGGATCCTATCGCGGCGGGCGTATCTGACGCCTGACGAACAACGCGAAGCGAGCGAGCTGAAACGCCGGAAGCTCTTCGCGAAAGATCGCCTCTACGCCCTTTCGCGCGACGCCTCGGACTGAGAGCCGCCGCGGCGGTTCGTGGGCCAGGGTCACGGCGACGGCGGAGCCGTCACCGCCGAAGGTAGCGGCGCGACCTGCGCGCTGTCCGATGCAGCGGGCTCCGCGGACGAATCGGCGGCTGGGCCGCCCCCGCCGAAGACGTCCTTGTTCAGATCGGCGATTGCCTCGTCGGTCCGCGTCTTCCACTCCGGCGTGAGACCGCCCGGGTTCGTCTGCTCGAAAGCCTTGGCCATCGCGAGCCAGTGACGCGCGTCGGGCCGGAACCCGAGACGGTAGTCCGTCATGCCGCGCAGGTAGGCGTAGCGAGCCTGGTCGTTCGGCGACAGGGAATCCATGTCGGGTTCCAGGTTGCGAAAGAGCGCGAGCGCGTGCTCGTACTCGTTCTCGTCGTACATCCGCTGACCGCGGTTCAGGTGCTCGCGGTACGTCGAACATGCACCGAGCGCGAGCGCGGCGGCCGCGACGAACCAAGCGAACTTCGGCATGTGCTGGGACGGCAGGGTAGATGAGCGACTCTTTGCCGGCAACACTTCTCGCGGCGCGTGAAGGATCACCCGGCGCGGCGATAGCGCAGGCGGACGATGGGGAGGCCGTCGCCCACGGCGCGTCGCTCGCGCGTGCTCATCGCGCCGTATGGATTCTCCGCGACCCTCGGCCCCGAGCTCCACGGCACGAACGCCGGCACCGACGAGACCCACGCCTCGAACTGTTCGGCGCGTTCCTCGACGTCGGTCTGGAAGAAGAGCTCTCCGCCCGGCACCAGCACGCGCGCAAGCTGCGAAAGGGTCGAGACAGACGCGACGAGGCGCTTCTCGTGGCGCTTTTTCCACCACGGGTCGGGGAAGTGGATGAAGGCGGCGCAGACGGTCGCCGACTTCATGCGCGGAAGCGCGCTGCGCGCGTCCTCGGCGAGCACGCGGCCGCGACCGCCGAGCCCCTGTGAGCGCAACCGTCCGTCGACGATCGACGCCCACTTGCGACGTATCTCGAGCCCGAGCATCCGAACCTCCGGAACCGCGGATAGTCGTCCGATGATGAACGTGCCCCGACCGGGCCCTATCTCGAGCTCGATCGGACGGGTCTTCTCCTCGAAGAGAGTGCGAGGATCGATCTCGTCGCCCTCGGGAAGGGTGGGCGCATCGGCGTAGGGATTGACGAAGGGCACGAGCGGGGCGGCGAGATAGCCCGGGCCGGTCCTCGGCGCACGAAGAGTTGCGCTGAGCGAGCGCGCGTAGGAGAAATCGGCGAGATGGCAGCCACCGAACGGGCCCGCCGCGCCCTCGGCCGGGCGATGCCCCTCTTGCCGGCCGCGATCGTCGCGGGGGCGCTGTCGGTGGTCACCGTGCGCGCCGTCCTTGCGCGCGCCGGAGCGCCCGCGGCGCCGCTCGACGACACGTACATCCATTTCCAGTACGCGCGCTCCGTCGCCGAGCTCCACCCCTTCCGTTACACACCGGGGGCAGCGCCGACCGCCGGCGCGACGAGCCTCCTCTGGCCGCTGATGCTCGCACCCTTCTACGCGGTCGGCTTCCGTGGCGAATCGTTGCTGTGGCCGGCGTGGGCGCTCGGGTTCACCTCGCTCGCGCTCCTCGCCGTCGAGACGAAGCGCGTCGCGGAGGGTCTCCTCGAGACGCGGCTCGCCGTCGCAGCCGGAGCGATGGTGCTCGCCTTCGGCGGCTATACCTGGTTCGCGGGCAGCGGGATGGAGGTCGTGCCGTTCGCGTTCCTGCTCGCGCTCTCCGCACGGAAGGCCGCGGCGTGGGTGGAAGCGACGGACGACGGCGGCGAGGACGGCCGGAAGGGCTACCGAGAGCTCGTCGCGCTCTCCGTGCTCACGCCGCTCATGCGGCCGGAAGGCGCCGTCGCGTCGCTCTTCATCGCCGCCGCGCTGCTCCACCGTCCGTACCGGACGCGCACCTACGCCACGCCTGCCCTGCTAGGACCGCTCGCGCCGAATCTCGTCTCCCTCCTCGCGACCGGCCAGGCCGTCTCGTCGACGGCCGTCGCGAAGTGGCTCCCCATGAACCCGTACTTCGGCGGCCCGAGGCTCCTCCTCACCGTCGCCAACAACGTCATCCTGTTCTTCGGCACGCTGCTCGACGGGCGGCTGTGGACGAGTCTCTTCCTTCCATCCGGCGGTCGCGCCGTTGCCGTGCTCGCCCTCGTCGCCATCCCGTTCGCGGGCGTGCGCGCGCACAGGACGCCGCGCGCGCTCGTCGTGCTCGCGGTCGCCGTCGCGATGCTCATCCCGACGACGTACGAAACGTTCCTCGTGAACCGCGTCCGGTACATCTGGCCCTTCGCGTGGGCGTGGCTCATCGGCCTCACTGCGCTCATCGGTCTCGCCGGCCACGTCGCGACGCGTGCGCTCGCGCGCATCGGCGTGACGGTGAGCGGAGCTCCGGAGCTCGGCGCGGGGATCGCCGTCGGGCTCCTCGCCTCGATGCTCGGTCCGAGCATCGACGATCTGTCGACCAGCGCGGAGGCCGTCACGCGGCAACAGGTGTCGCTCGCACGGTGGGCGGAGAAAGGGCTCGGCCCCGGCTCGCGCATCGGCGTGAACGACACCGGTGCGATGGCGTACTTCTCGGGGCACGCGACCTTCGACGTGGTCGGCCTCACGACGCGCGGCGAGGCACGCTACTGGACCGCCGGCCCTGGCTCACGCTTCGAGCACTACGAGCGCTTGCCGCGGGGTAGCTTGCCGACTCACTTCGTCGTGTATCCGGAGTGGTTCGCGGTCGAGCCGCTCCTCGGCCAGGAGCTCACGTCGCGCTCGGTGAGCCATACGATCCTCGGCGGCTACACCATGGCCGCTTATCGCGCTCGGTACGATCTGCTCGGCACGGGCGACCGCCCCAGACAGGCCGAGCCGGCAGGCCGAACGCCGCTCGACGCGCTCGACGTGGCCGATCTCGACGACGAGGCGGCCCACTCGTATGCGCTCTTCGACGCGACGAAGGAGACGGACGTGGTCGACTTTGGCCCCGACCGCGCGGACGGGGCGCGCCTTCGCCGTCGCCTCGACGAGTTCTCGCTGAAGCTTGCGGCTGGAGGAGCGCTGGTCGCTCGCTGGAACACCGACGCCGAGGCGCGGCTGCGCGTCTCCGTCGATGGCCGAACGATTGCCGAACCATATCTACTGGCCGGCGCCTGGCAGGAAGTAGCGCTCGACGTGCCTGCCGACGTTTCATCAGGCGCTCACGTGGTGCGCGTCGACGGTCAGGGCTCGGAGTTCGGTTCCCTGCACTACTGGTCGTACCGATAGATGGTATAGAGCTCGCTCATGCGGCTGCGCGCACTCGGCAAGGCCTTGCCCCTCGTCTCCGAGCTCTCGCTCGGAACCTGGGGCCTTTCCGGGGACGCCTACGGCCCCGTCGCGGAGCCGGAGCAGGACAAGGTCATCGATCGCGCGCTCGCGCTCGGCATCACGCTGTTCGAGACGGCGGACGTCTACGGCGGTGGCGCCATGGAGACCAAGCTCGGCCAGCGGTTGCCGAAGACGGTGCTCGTGGCGACCAAGCTCGGCACCGATCGCCTCGCGTCCCCGCCGCAGAAGCGCTTCACGGAAGCATACCTGCGCGAGGCCTTCGAGAAGAGCCGGGAGCGTCTTGCTCGCGACGTCGTCGACGTCGTGCTCCTGCACAACCCGGTCGCCAAGACGGTCGAAGCCGGCGAGGCCACGGGTGTCATGAAGGACCTGAAGCAGCAGGGCCGCATCGGCGCGTGGGGCGTCAGCGCCGGTTCGCTACAGGTGGCTCGCGCCGCGCTCGCCGCCGGCGCGGAGGTGCTCTCGCTCACGTATCACGTGTTCTCGTCGAAGGACCTCGCGGCGCTGCACGACGAGCTCACCGCGAAAGGCGTGGGAGTGCTCGCGCACAGCGTTCTGTCGCACGGGCTCCTCGCGGGGTTCTGGTCCTTGCACAAGGAGTTCGCCCCGAGCGACCACCGGAACGAGCGCTGGACCCCGGACGAGCTGCGGCGGCGTGTACAGCAGCTCGGCGTGGTACGGCCGCTGGTCGGCGGGAAGGTGGGCTCGATGCGCGCTGCCGCGATGCTCTTCGCGCTCGCCTGCCCCGACGTGTGCTCGGTCGTCCTCGGACCGCGCAGCACGCTGCAGCTCGATCAGCTCGTGCGGGAGGGCAACGACGAGCCGCCGTATCTGACGCCCGATCAGCTGAGCGGTCTGTCGGCCCGGCTCGAGCAGGCGGGAGCGAACTTTTGAGCGCGCTGCTCGACGACCTCGTGGCGATCTCGTTCGAGGCCGCGAATCTCGTGAGCGAGGTGTACGCGACGGCGTTCACCGTCGATCTGAAGGGCCCGAACGACCCGGTGACGTCAGCGGATCTGCGCGCCAACGAGCTCATCTGCCGCAGGCTGGGCGAGCTCTATCCGGACGTCCCCGTGGTCGCCGAGGAGAGCGCACCCGAGCGCTTTCATGGCTACCGCACCTCCGAGCGTATCTTTTTCGTAGACCCACTGGACGGCACGACGGAATTCGTCGCGCGCAACGGGCAGTTCGTCGTGATGATCGGGCTCGTGGAAGGGGCGCGCGCGACGGCAGGAGTCGTGACCGCGCCCGCGACCGGAACCGCGTGGGCCGGCGAGGTGGGGTCGGGCGCATGGCGCATCGACGCGAGCGGCGTACGCGGAAAAATCCAGGTGAGCGACGTGACCGAGCTGGGCGCGGCCAGCCTGGTGGCCTCACGGTCGCACCGCAGCGAGATGCTCGAGAGGGCGCTTGCGCTGTTCGGCGCCAGGGAAGCCCGCTCGGTCGGGAGCGCGGGGCTCAAGGGTGCGGAGGTCGCCTCGGGTATGGCCGAGGGCTACGTTGCGCCGGGAAGAGTGGGAAAGCGCTGGGATGCCTGCGCCGTGGATGCACTCGTCACAGCAGCCGGGGGGCGCTTCTCGGACCAGGACGGCAATCCGTTCGACTATCGCGCCGAGAGCCTCACGAACACTGACGGCCTCGTCGCGACGAACGGCCACCTGCACGAAGTGCTCCTCGAGCGGCTAAAGCAGCTGTCTAACAAAGGGGGGCCTT
>CAYUAW010000373.1:1444-7544 GCA_964442485.1 uncultured Polyangiaceae bacterium | reverse complement strand
CCAACCGAGTGCGCGCAGGGTCAGACCGACAACTATCTCTGTGGCTGCGCGATCGTCTTCCTGAAGTGAGCCGCGCGCGCGCCGACTCGCTCCCGCGCTACTTCGTCGTCTTAGTGACGCAGCCGACGGCGATGTTGATCGCGCCGCTCACGTCCGCGGTCACCTTGCCGCAGGTCGCGGGGCAGAGCGAGATGGTCTTCGGCGTGACCGGGTCGTCGTAGTACCAGCCGCCCGCCGCAGGATCACACGCCGCCTGCTGCGATACGAAGGTGAGGGTCATCGCCATGGGAGCGCCGGGGGGTGTGTACTCGACGTTGATCTTCATCGGGTCGAGGTGCTCGCCCATCGGCGCCGGCGGCAGGGTGTACTGGCAGGGAGGGTTCGACCTCGCGCGGATCTTGTCCATGGTGTCGAGGAACTGCTTCGCGGTGTCCTTCGACAGATCGACGATTAGCGACGCGGCGGTGCCCCCCGCCATGGCGACGGCGTCGAGATCCTGCTGGTTCGGCGGATTCATGTCGTAGTTGCACGTCGTGCCGGGGCTCGTGACGCCGATGACGTAGGTGGGAATCGAGCTCGTGAGCCCCTGCTTCGCCACGTTCACCACGTCGGCCACCGTGCCGCAGCCGTTCGGCTGACCGTCGGTGACGAGGACGACGATGACGGCGTGGTCGGGGTTCTTGTTCTTCCAGGCGATCGCGTGGTTGATCGCGCCAGTTAGCGCGGGAGCCGTCGGCGTGTTCGTGCTGGGCTTGTGGTTGTTGAGCGAGTCGATGATTGGCTGCGCGTTGCCAGGGAGCGGCGCGATCTCGACGTCTGCGCCCTGGTAGTCGGCGGCGTTGCATGACGACATCGCGAAGAGCACGTTGCCCCCGAGCCCGAAGTACTGGATCCCCACGTTGATGCCGGCAGCGGCGGGAGTGCTGACGAACTGCTGCAACGCCCCCTTCACCGCGCTCCACCGATCGCCGGTCGCTGCCGTGGCGCCGCCCGCGCCCGTCGCGGTGCTACCGCCGGCGCCCGCCGCTCCGGCCGCTCCGCCCGCCGAGCCGTCCGAAGGCGGAGGCAGGGCGCACGTCATCGACAGGGATTGATCGAACATGAAGAACACGTCGACGGTGACCTGCTTGCCCTGGTTCGCGACACCCACGCACTTCGTGCCCGCTGAGGCGTCGACCATGGGAATCGGGGTCGAGATCATCGGGCCGCCAATGGGATCTCCGCTGCCGGGTGCAGTCATGTACGACGAATGAGAGCTGCCACCCGCGGCCGCCGCGCCGCTAGCTCCCGCAGCAAACGCCGCGGTGGCGCCGTTGCCGCCCGCCGAATTGATGAGGCTGATGGTGCTGCCAGGGCCCTGGCTCGCGCTGCAAGCCACGGCGATTCCGATGCCGGATGCTACGCCGACGAAACTTTGAAGCATGGTCATCTGCCTTGCTCCTCCCGTGTGCCGTCCGCAGCGGTGTGAACCCGCGCTGAATGGCTGACGCATTCTACGGAGCGCGATCACTCCATGCGAGATCATTTTTCGACGAAGGATTCTTTTCCCTCGCTCGAAGATGCAAGCAACTCGCGCTTCGTTCGCGTCGTTGCTGACAGGTGACAATCGCGGTGACGCTCACGCGTCGATGCGTGATTTGGAGTCATTTCATAAAGCGCGAGTGTGGTCGGAATGTGCTCAAACCTTGTTCCTTCGCGCTCGCTCTGGCGCTCGTTCTTTGGACATTCGCGCTGTGTGAGACGCTGCGGCGAATCGAAAGGCGCAGGTGCGATCGGTGGGGACCTCGTTGCCCGCTCGTCACTCGAGCGCACCGTCGACAAGCGCCGGAGCTACCCGGTGCAAACGAAGTGGCACCTAGACTAGTCGGACGCCCGGTCACTCGGACGGCTCAGTCTTGGTCGCTCGAAGCGGGACGCTTCGGAGTCAGCGCGGCGGATACTCGTCGTACCGCGGCAGGGCATCCGTCAACGCGTCCCACGGTGCCTTCGCGCCAGCGAAGATGTGTGCCGTCGGCCGGATTCCGGCGTCGTCGTCCATGCTGCCCATCGGGACCAGGGCCATGCCACGAGCGCGATCGATACGGGGAGCGCTCGAACCGCAGAGGCGGCAGAAGGCATGACGGTAGTGCCTGGCGTCGGGAACCTTGTATTCGCTCACCAGGTCGGCGCCCCGGGTGAACTCCACGCCGTCGTCTTTCGTGACCAGGTTCGTCGCGAATGCTGCGGAACGCGACCGCTGACAGCGGGTGCAGTGGCAGTTCCAGCAGCGAACGGCCTCGCCGCGCACCACGAACGCCACGCCGCCGCAAAGACAGCTTCCGCGCGTCGCTTCGGACGGTTCGAGCGACGCACTCGAAGGAACGATCGGTCCATTGATGTCAGCCGGAAAAGTGTCGAATCGCGGTAGTTGGTCGGTGAGCTCGAACCATGGCGCTTTCGAGCCGACGAAGAGATGCATCTCGGGACGCGCCCCGGGGTCGACGTCGAAGTTTCCAGCGGGGACGAATGCCAGGTCCCCGACCGGCACGCTGGGAACCACGGAGCCGCACCGGCCGCAGAAGCGTCGGAAGAACCCGGGCGTCGACTCCCACGCGACGACCTCCTGCTCGCCGAGAAGGCGGAAGGTCCGGCTCGGTCCTCCGACGTACGTCGCGTACGCGCTGCCGTGAGCCTTGCGACAGCGTGAGCAGTGGCAGTGCCTCATCCCGCGCAGCGGCCCTTCTAGCTCCCACGTCACGTCTCCACACAAGCAGCGTGCCGTCGTCATGATTCAATCGTCGACGACGATGCGCCCGAAGGGCCAGAGGGAGAGCGCGCTGAGCTTGAAGGCCTGCACGCCGAAGGGGATGCCGACGATGGTGGCGCACAACAGAAGGCCCGCGACGAGGTGTCCGATGAAGAGCTCCCACCCGAAGAGGACGAGCCACAGCACGTTGAAGACGGTCGTCAGGCAGCCGCCAGCCCCGGGTGCGTCGACCACCCGTCGCCCGAAGGGCCACAGAGTGAACCCGGCAAGCTTGAACGCTTGCATGCCGAAGGGGATCCCGACGATCGTCAGACAGAGCGAGGCCCCCGAGACCAGGTAACCGAGCGCCAGCCAGAGCCCCGAGAGCGCGAACCAGAGGACGTTGCCGACGGTGCGCATGCTCGTGCTGCCGGTATAAGCCGGGACGCCGTCCGATCAGAAGCTAGCTGTCGACGGTCCCGCTGGAGCAGCCGAGGCGACGCCGTGAGTCGTCCCCGGAACGGGCGGCGCTGGAGGCTCCTTCGTCCACGAGAGGCTCTTCGCGTCGAGCGCGACCGTGTAGGCGCCCGAAGCGTCGGGCTCGAGCGCGACGCCGCTCTGGCTGAGAACACCTCTGTCGACCGTGACGCTCAGGGACTTCCCCGGCGGAAAGTGTCGGGGCAGAGTCCACTTCCAGGTGATGCGATTCCCCTGGGACGCAGGCCGCAGCGCCTCGAACATGCGCTGCGCTCGCAGGTAGCTACCGACGTTGACGAACGTGTCGATCCACAGGTCGTTCGACCCCTTCGCGTGCTCGACGATGGCGGCGAGCGTCTCTTGCGGAATGCCCTCGCACCACGTCTCCGGGAGGATGCTGTGGAAGACGAGGATGAGCCACTTCGACTGAGCGTCGGCCTGGTCGATCCACCCGTTCCAGTCCGCCAGCGTCTCGCCGCGGGTCGGCTCGATGAAGCGAGCGTCCATCGCATACCAATCCGGCGTGTGCGCCGCGTCCACGAGGCCCCCGGCGCCCGCGCGCGCGAGCAAGAAATCCGACTGTGCGACCTGCTTGTACCCGCCGTGCTGATCGACGTACGGATACGCGAAGGTGTACACGTCCGGGGCGCCGAGCTTCGACTCGATGAACTGGTTGCAGCGCTCGATCTCGGCTCTTGCCGAAAGGCAACGACCCTGGCCGAGCTCGTGCGCGTGACAGTGGTCGACGGTGTGATTGCCGAGCTCGTGGCCTTCGCGCTCGGCGTGCGCCCACGTCTGGTTCGCGGTCTCGCTCCAAAGGTTCTTCTCGGTCACGAAGAAGGTCGCCTTCACGCCTTCCTGGTCCAGCGTGGGGATGGCCTCATCCGCCTCCGACGGCGAGGCGTCGTCGAACGTGAGCGTCAAGGCGGCGCGATGCCCCTTCCAGGGTCGTACGCGAACGAGCGGCGCCTCCGAGGACGCCCTTCCGGCAGCGCTCGGCTTCTCGCCATGACGAGTGATGGATGTCGTGGCGCGGGCGCCGAACGCCGCCAGCACGCCCGCCATCGCGAGAACCGAGGACACGCGAATCGAACGGATCTTCATCTTCGTGGAGGGCGGCTCGGATGGGATGACCGCGCTACAGGCGAGGGAACGGACGCGCGAGCCGGATCATTCCCCGGGGAAGAAGCCTCCCCGAGCGTCATGCTGGAAAAACGGCAAGCACTACGGGAAACTAAGGCCAAGGGCGAAATCGATGGACTCAGCCAGCGTTCCCCTTGTCGCAGATCCCGAGCTGCTCCGCCACTTCATGCGAGAGGCGATCGCGGAAGGGCGTAAAGCCTTGCCCGCGTGTCGGCCGAACCCGCCAGTGGGGTGCGTGCTTGTGCGAGGTGGTGTCATCGTGGCTCGGGGCTACACGCAGCCTCCTTACCAGCCGCACGCCGAGCCCGCCGCGCTGCGGCAGCTGGAAGGCGAGCTCCCCGACGTGACGGCGTTCGTGACCCTGGAACCTTGCGCCTTCCATCAGCGCACGCCGTCCTGCGCCAAGGAAATGATCGCGCGACGCGTCGGGTACGTCTATGTCGCGCTCATCGATCCGCATCCCCGCAATCAGGGCCGCGGCATCCAGATGCTGCGCGACGCCGGGATCCCAGTCGTGACCGACTTCCTGAGCGAAGAGGCAAGGCCCCACCTCGCGCCGTATCTGCACGGAGCAGATGGGTCGGAGCCCCCGATGGGATGGTGACGACCGGTCTCACCCCGGGGCGCCGTATCGCGTCACGACGATACTGATGTTGCGCCAGCCGTGTCGCGGGTGGTGCGATACGTCTTCGGTGTCGTGCCGGTCCAGCGCTTGAACGCGCGATAGAAGGCGCTCGGGTCCGAGAAGCCCATCGTGTAGGCGGTCTCCTGGATTGACCTTGCCTCGTCCGAGAGGAGCTGCTTTGCGAGAGTGGCGAGCGCGCCCTCGGCGATGGTGTTGTACGAGATGCCTTCGTCGTAGAGCCGCCGGCGCAGGGAGCGTGCGCTCAGACCCAGAGCCTTCGCGACGGCGTTCATGTCCGTGCGGGTCGATGCGCCGCGCTCGATCAAGAGCTCACGTACGCGCTGCGCGTAAGTCATGCTCCGGGCGAGCCGCGAGACGCGCTTCTCCGCCTGCGCCTCGAGGGCGGCGTGGAACTCGCGGTCCTGGTTCAGGGTCGCGGCACCGAGGAGCTCCCGATCGATCACGATGCCCGTGAAGCTCTGCTCGAAGCGAGCAGCCCCCTCGAAGATGCGCGCGTACTCGGCCTCGTGCGCGGGCTCCGGATGCTCGAAGGAGACCGTGTGTGGCCGTGCCGTCCGGTCGAAGTACCGCACCATCCTGTAGAAGCCGGTCATCGCGAGCTCCGCCCGAAAGCGCCTGCCTCGCAAGTTTCCAGGGGCAATATCATACTGCAGTGTGGCAGTACGATCTTGCTCGATCAGCTGCACCGCGGGACGGTCCAGCATCAGGCGGTGGAACCGAATGAGCGCCTCCACCCCCTGTCGAAGCGTTCCGGCGTGCGCAACCAGCGACGCTACCAGGTTGTAGGTGGTGACGTTTGCCATCTCACCCATGTGAAGACCGAGCGCTTCATCGCCCGTCAGATCCAGGGCGAGCTCGTGCCAGGCATCGAACTCGGCGAGCGTGATGCGTCCGTCGGGTTCGTCCAGGCGTGCAGGGTCGAAGCCTGCAGCCTCGAAGAACCGCTCTCGGGGGATGTTTGCGCGCTCGAATGCCTCGAGCAGCCCTCGTATGACCAGGATGGACACTGCCATTTGCGTCTCCCCGTGCTTGGCCTGGTCGCGCCCAAATTATCAGGGAAAGTGCGGCGCCGTTCCCGGAGAGGCCTCGGGTCTCACGGGTCTGGTCGC
>CAYUAW010000373.1:0-1344 GCA_964442485.1 uncultured Polyangiaceae bacterium | reverse complement strand
GCACCGATATGCTCATCGGAGCGTCCGGCAATCGCGCACGGCTCGATGCGAGCCGGCCGCACGAACGATGGGGCAGCCGCTCGCACCTCTGAACCGTGGTGTGAAACGCCGGGGGATCGTACGCTCCCCGCGCGCGCTGCGCCGAGCCGACATCATGACCGCCGAATACTCCCCAGACGCCGCCCCAGCAGCCCCTGCAGCAGCTCCGGCACGCTCCAACTCCGAGGCCGGGGGCATTGCGGAGATATTTCTGCTGAGGCGCCGCGAGTCCGAGGCTCGGCGGAGCGCCTATGGGCCCGGCGACCCGGGGTTTCGCGAGTTCGAGCTCGGCCTCGCCACCCTTCGAGACGGCGCTCAGATCGCGAGGGCGGAGGCTGGCCGCGACACGGCTGTCGTACTGCTTCGCGATGCCGCGCGGCTCCTCGTTCGCGCGCGCGTGCTGCGCGAGCTCTCCCCCGCGGACGAGACGCCGTGGCCCGAGCTCTGGGCGCTCGTTTCGACCCTTCCTGCGTGGTCCCAGATGAAGGCGTCGATGGGCGAAGCGGCGCTCGTTTGCGCCGCGGACGCCACGAGCCACGACGAAGGCGAGCGGTACGTCGCGCAGCTCGCGCCCGCTTCGCGGGACGCTGCCGTCGCCGCGCTCACGGCGTTCAGCAAGCTGCTCGCAGCGCCGCTCGAGCGCGATGCCCTCGCGGTGCGGCGGGTCGTTCGCGCCCGGTGGTTGCGGGTTCTGGCAGCAGCGGTGACCATCGCGCTCTCGATGGGGTGGGTCGTGAGCATGCTCACGACGAAACCGAACATGGCCCTCAACCAGCGAGCCTTCGCCAGCGATCGCGACCCGATGTTCGGCGTCGATCCGAAGTTCGTCGTCGACGGCGACCGGACCGACCTCGGCTTCCACACGACGCCGACTCCGAACACCACGCTCATCGTCGACGTCGGCGCCGTCAAGGCGATGGAGCGCATCGACGTCTACAACCGCGCCGATTGCTGCCGCGAGCGCGTGGTTCCGCTGACCGCGCAGATCAGCAGCGACGGGACCGGCTTCCGGACCGTGGGGCGCACCGAGCACGTCTTCGAGCGCTGGAGCGTGCCGCTGCCCCGCGGGACGACGGCGCGCTACGTTCGCCTCGTTCACGAGAGCGCCCAGCCCTTCCACCTGTCCGAAGTGGAGATTTATTGACAACGGGGGGCCTTAGCCCAGCCTTAGCCCCCCGCAGATTCGCCTTCGGCGAACTGCGCCCCCAGCCGCAACTTACGGGGGGCCTTGGCCCCCCGCAGCTTCGCCTACGGCGAACTGCTCCCCCCGCCGCCTTCGGCGCGCTCGCTTCGCTCGCGTAGGTC
>CAYUAW010000372.1:4010-7579 GCA_964442485.1 uncultured Polyangiaceae bacterium | reverse complement strand
CGTGCACCGTCACGTCCGGCTCCTTGCGCCCGAGACGGAGCGCGAGCTTGCGGAGCGCCACGTAGAACACCGGAGCGAGGAAGAGCCCGAAGAACGTCACTCCGAGCATCCCCGCGAAGACGGTGACACCCATCGCCTGTCGCACCTCGCTGCCGGCGCCCTTCGCGACCAGGAGCGGGATCACCCCGGCGATGAACGCGATGGACGTCATCACGATGGGTCGAAGGCGCAGCCTGCACGCTTCGAGCGCCGCCTCGACCGTGCTCTTGCCGGCGATCTCGAGCTCGCGGGCAAACTCCACGATGAGGATGGCGTTCTTGCAGGCGAGGCCCATCAAGACGACCAGGCCGACCTGCACGAAGATGTTGTTGTCGCCGTGCGTGAGCCAGACGCCGACCATCGCCGATAACACGCACATGGGCACGATGAGAATGACGGCGAGCGGCAGGATGAAGCTCTCGTAGAGCGCCGCCAGCACCAGGAACGCCAGGATGATGGCCAGGGGGAACGCGAGCAGGTTCCGGCTCCCCTCGTGCAGCTGCTGGTAGCTCAGATCGGTCCACTCGAACTGGAAGCCGTTGGGGAGCACCTGCGGCGCCATCGCGCCGACCAGTGCCATGGCCTGGTTCGACGACATCACGCTGCGGTCGGCCTCGCCGATGAGGTCCGCGGCGGGGTAGCCGTTGTAACGCATCACCGGATCGGGGCCATAGCTCTGCTTGATCGACGCCACGCTGCCGACCGGGACCATCTCGCCCGCCAGGTTCCGGGTCTTCAGCTGCGTGATGTCCTCGATCTGATCGCGGAAGGACGAGTCGGCCTGAGCGATCACCTGGTAGGTACGACCGAAGCGGTTGAAGTCGTTCACGTACGCGCTGCCGAGGTACACCTGGAGCGTCTCGTAGAGATCCGTGAGCGCGACGTTCTGCGACTTGGCCTTCGTGCGATCGATCTCCGCGACGAGCTGGGGCACGTTCGCCTGGTAGCTCGAGATCGGGTAGCCGATGCCCTTCACCTGGCTGAGCGCGCCGGAGAGCCCGCTCACCGCATTCTGTAGCTCCCCGTACCCTGCGCCGTTGCGGTCCTCCACGAAGAGAGAGAAGCCGGAGCCGGTCCCGATGCCCAGCACCGCGGGCGGCATGATGGCGAACGCAAACGCCTCCTGCACGCGCTGGAACTTCCCCATGAGCTCGCCGACGATCGCCGTTGCGGGCCGCTTGCGCTCGTCGAAGCTCTTCAGCCCGTAGAAGATGGTCGCGACGTTCGGCGTGTTGGTGAACTGGAGCGGATTCAGCCCAGGGAAGGCGATTGCGCTCTCCACGCCCTCCGTCGACAGCGCGATCTTCGTCAGCTTGCGGACGACCTCCTCCGAGCGATCGATGGATGCACCCTCCGGAAGCTTCACGCCGCCGATGAGGTACAGTTTGTCCTGCGTCGGGATGAAGCCGCCGGGGACGAGCTGCAGCATGAAGACCGCCGCGGCAAGCAGCGCCGCATACGCCACGAACACCAGAGGGCGCTTCTTCAGGCTCACCGAGACGGTGTGGCGGTAGGCGTCCGAGCTCTTCTGGAAGCCGCGGTTGAAGGGCCGGAAGAGCCAGCCGAGGAGGCCGTTGAGCCCACGGGTGAGGATGTCCGGCCGCGCGCCGTGCGGCTTGAGCAGCACCGCCGCGAGCGCAGGCGAGAGCGTCAGGGAATTGATCGCCGAGATGACCGTCGAGATGGCGATCGTCACCGCGAACTGCTTGAAGAACTGCCCGCTGACGCCGGTCAGGAACGCCATGGGAACGAACACCGCGCACAGCACCGACGCGATGGCGATGATGGGGCCGCTCACCTCCTTCATGGCGCGGTGCGCAGCCTCTCGCGGCGATTCGCCGTTCTCGATGTGCCGCTCGACGTTCTCGACGACCACGATGGCGTCGTCGACGACGATGCCGATGGCGAGCACCAGCCCGAACAGGGTGAGCGTGTTGATCGAGAACCCGAGGAGCAGCAGGATGGCGAACGTGCCGACGATTGAGACCGGCACCGCCAGGAGCGGAATGATCGACGCGCGCCATGTCTGCAGGAAGAGGATCACGACGAGCACGACCAGCAGCACCGCCTCGAACAGCGTGCGGACGACCTCCGAGATGGAATCCCGTACGAACACCGTCGGGTCGTAGACGATGTGGTATTCCATCCCCTTCGGGAAGTGCTGCGAGAGCTCGGCCATCTTCGCGCGCACGCCGTTGGAGACGTCGATCGCGTTCGAGCCCGGCGCCTGGAAGATGGGCAGCGCGACCGCCTGGTGATTGTTCAGGAGCGAGCGCAGCGAGTACTCGGAAGCGCCGAGCTCGATCCGTGCGACGTCCGAGAGATGCGTGATCTCGCCGCTCTGCCCTGCCTTGACGACGATCGCACCGAATTCTTCCTGGGTCGTGAGGCGACCCTTCACGTCGATGGAGAGCAGAAAATCCGTGGGGTGCGGCATCGGTGGGCCGCCGAGCTGCCCCGCCGAGACCTGGACGTTCTGCTCGCGGATGGCGTTGACGATGTCGCCGGCGGTGAGCCCGCGCGACGCAGCCTTGTCAGGATCGATCCAGATGCGCATCGCGTAGTCGCCGGCGCCGAAGGCCAGGGCCTGGCCGACACCAGGGAGGCGCGCGAGCTCGTCCTTGACCTTGAGCGTGGCGTAGTTGCGCAGGTAGATGGGGTCGTACTCGCCGCCGGGCGACTCCAGGTGCACGACCATCGTCAGGTTCGGCGATTGCTTCTGCGTGGTGACGCCCTGGCGCCTGACCTCCTCCGGAAGCCGTGCCAGCGCCTGGCTCACGCGGTTCTGCACCTGCACCTGCGACAGATCCGGATCGGTGCCCGGCTCGAAGGTGACGGTCATCGCGAGCACACCGTCGCTGCCGGCGACGGACTTCATGTACATCATGTGCGGCGCGCCGTTCATCGCCTCCTCGAGAGGCGTGGCGACCGTCTCGGCGATCACCTTGGGGCTCGCACCGGGATAGACCGCGCGCACCTGCACCGTCGGAGGAACGACGTCGGGGTACTCGCTGATCGGCAGAATCGGTATCGAGATCGCGCCCGCGAGCATCACGATGATGGACAGCACCGCCGCGAAGATCGGACGGTCGACGAAGAATTTCGCGAAGCCCATGGGACTCTCTCTCCGACCAGGAACGACGCGGTCAGTGACCGCCGGGGCCGCCCGCCAGCGGCTCGGGAGGTGGCGCGCCCATCTCGATGTCGCGCGGGTTCAGCGGGGCGCCTGGGAAGAAGATCTTCTGCACGCCGTGTACGACGACGCGGTCAACCGGCTCGAGGCCGGACGCGATCACGCGCAGCCCGTCGGCCATGCGCCCCGTGACGACGTTCTTCCGCTGGGCTCGATTGCCTTCTCCCACCACGTACACGTACTTGCGGTCCTGGTCGGTCAGCACGGCCTTGTCGTCGACGAGCAACACCTGCGTTGCACCGCCGCCGACCAGCCGGATGCGCGCGAAGAGGCCCGGCACCAGCACGCCGTCGGTGTTCTCGATCTTCGCTCGCGCGCGCATGGTCCCCGAGCGCGG
>CAYUAW010000372.1:0-3910 GCA_964442485.1 uncultured Polyangiaceae bacterium | reverse complement strand
GCGGCCTTCGCCACCCCCTCCCGCGCCGTCATCTGCTCGAGCTCGACCGGTGCGATCGCGCCCGACTTCGTCAGGCGCTCGGACCGCGCGCGGTCGGAGGTGGCCAGCGTGAGCTCGCTCTGCGCACGGCGCTGCTCGGCCTCCAGCCGGCTGACCTGCCGCTGAAATCGCCGCGGGTCGATCTCGAAGAGCAGCTCTCCCTTCTTGACGTGAGACCCTTCCGTGAAGTGGACGGCGTTCACGGTGCCGTCGACCTGGGGATGCAGCTCGACGGTGTTGACGGCCTCCAAACGCCCGCTGAAGTCGCTGAAGTTCTCGATCTGTTTCGACACGACGTGAGCGACGGCCACCTCTGCCGGCGGCATCTGATGCTGGGTCTCGGCCCTTCCTTCGCCGCATCCCCACGCCGCCATCGAGAGCAGCGAGAGCAGCACCATGGACGTTCGAACGCTTTGCATACGGTATCCTCGGATTCGTCGGTCATTGCGCGCCCGCCACGAGCTTTTGTGAGGCTCGATTCCCCGCCACGATCCGTGACACTTTCGATGTCTCGGCGAAACATGGCGACGCGGGTGCGAACTGTGCCGTCTGGGCACGCCCCATATGCGAATATCGCCCGCCAACGTCAATGGGGCGGCGCGTAAGGCAACGCTCGGTTGCCGTTTCTTTCGCTCGCAAACGCCCGCGGCGCTCTCAGGCCAATCAGGTCAAGAGGCCCGGCAGAGGTCCGTGGCCAACGTCGGCGTTGCCGAACGTATCGACCTGGGTGAGGCCGAAGGCGTGGCAGATGGACACGAGGAGGCGATTGTGGTCGAGCTTCTCGCCGTACTCGAGATAGCGCCCGGTCGCGAACGCGCCGGCGGCGCCGCCGGCCACGACGAACGGCGTCGACTTGAACGAGTGCGTGTTCCCCTTGCCGAGCTCGCTGCCCCACACCACGAAGGAGTTGTCGAGCAGCGTCTTTCCGTTTGCCTCGGGCACCGCGTCGAGCAGGTCGAGCAGGTGCGCGAAGCGGTCGGCGTACCACGTCCGGATCTTCGTGACTTTGTCCCACGACGCTGTGTCGGTGTCACCGGCGTGGGTCAGGTCATGATGGCCGTCGGTTATGCCGAGCCACGGGTACGGATAGCCGTCGTTGTCGCCAATGGAGTACTGCAGACTGGCAAACCGCGTCAGATCGCACGCGAGCGCGGACGCGATGAGCGAACACTGAAGATCGATCACCGTCGGGGTGTTGTCGATCTGCCCTGCGTCCACCTTTGTGCCCACCATCGGTCCCGCGCACGCCACTGCCTTGCTCCGCAGGCGTGCCTCGACGCCGGCGATGGCGTCCACGTGGGCGTCGATCTTCGCGCGCTCCGCGGTGGCGACGCGGGGGCGGATGCGCGACAGCTCCGCTTTCACGATGTCGACCGCGCTCAGCCGCTCGGAGGTGGCCTGACCGTTGGGCATGCCGAAGAGGCGCGTGAACTGGGTCCAGGGGTCGGTCGCCGGAGCCAGCGGCTTCTGAGCGTCGGCGTAGATCATCCGCGAAGCAGGGTTCGAGCCGCCCGAACGCACCCCGAACTCCAGAGACTTGTACGGCGTCGGCGGCGCGAGCTTGGCCGCGATGACCTGATCGACCGACGCGCTGCTGTTCCAGCCGAAGTACATGCCGCCCGAGCCGTCCGCTCGCGTGAACGTCATGTCCTCGACGAGCTTGCCGCCCGTCCAGCAGAGCGGAAGGCCCTTCGTGTGCGGCGCTCCGACGCCGACGTCCTGCATGTTCACGCCGGATAGCACGACGATCTTCTTCTGGTGCCGCTCGAGCGGCTTCAGGATGGGTCCGAGGGTGAAGCTCGTCTCCGTTCCGGTCGGCGTCCACGCACTCTTCACGGTCCCGTGCGGCGTGTAGAACAGGATGAGCCGCTTCGGCGAGAGCGTCGTCTCTTGCCCGGAAGCGTTCAGGATCGGGATGAACGGGCTCGCTGCGACGACGCCGAGGCCGCTCAGGAACGCGCGCCGGGAGGGAGAGAACGTCATGGGGCGGTATCCTTCAGCACGCGCTTCGAGCGGAAAGCGTCGGACATCACGACGGAGACGAGCAGCTTGCGCACGTCGTGACCGGAGGCGTCGAAGGCGTCGTGGAGCTTCGACAGCGAACAGCCGTCGGCGGTGGTCTCCACCCGGCCGAGTGCGAAGCGCATCCACTGGGTCACCACGCAATGGCGGACTTCCTCGCTTCCGGCAAGCCTCTTTGCCAGATCGACGGCACCGTCGAAGGTCCCGTCCAGGTCCTCGGTGCTCATCAGCACGCCGCTTGCATCGACCGGGTTCATGCCATCCATGGTGCGGTAGGCGCCGATGCCGTCGTAGGCCTCGAACCCCATGCCGATGCCGTCGATGCGCTTGTGACAGCCAGCGCAGCGCGGCTCCTGCTCGTGCACGGCGAAGCGCTCCCGCGTGGTGGCGTTGGGCGAAGGCTCCGGCGGCGTCGTGTTCACGTCGGGCGGAGGGTCCGGCAGCGCTTCGCAGAGCACGTTGCGGATGATCACCTTGCCGCGCTGCACGGGGGCCGACTGGTTCGCGTGGCCGTGCACGGCGAGGAAGCCGGCCTGGGTGAGGAGGCCTGCCCGCTGGGTCGGGTCGAGTGGCGTCGGCTTGGACGGATCGCCGGACGCCGGGCCCACGCCGTACAGCGTGCGCAGCCCGGCACCCGGAAAGGAGTAGGACGCGGTCAGCAGCGTCTCGAGCTTCGCGTCGGACTGCTGGATGACGTAGTCGACGAACTGGTTCGTCTCTGCCGTCATCTCCGCCGAAAGGTTGGCGTCGAAGGCGGGATAGACGGCGGCGTCTTTGCTGGTGGTGGCGAGCTTGTCGAGCTCGAGCCATTGCAGATGGAACGCCGAGAGGGAGTCGGACGCGCGTGAATCGCCGAGGAGCCGCTCGGCCTGCGCGCGCAGCGTGTCGGGGTTTCCGAGGTCACCCGCGCTGTCGAGCAGCGTGTCGTCCGGCGTCGTGCTCACCAGGAAGAACGAAAGACGAGCCGCGAGCTCGTACGGATCCAGGGGCGCGACGGCATCGGTCGCCGGCGACGGCGGCTGGAGCTCGACGTGATAGAGAAAATTGGGCGACGAGAGCATCGTCTGCGCGACGACACGGAGGCCGTCGGCAGCCCCCGGCTTCGCGTAGGTCGCGTAGAGCGCGGTGTATGCGCTCGTCTCGTCGGTGGCGAGGGGCCGGCGATAGACGCGACGACCGAAGACGTCGATGAACTTCGCCGCACACGCCGCATCGCCGAGCGCCGTCCGGTCGCAGGGCACGAGGGCCGCGAGGTCCGCCGCCGCGGCGCGCACGACGTTCTCGGCGGTGGTCATGTACTGCTCCACGACGAGCTCGCTCACGGGCGCGACCGTGTTGCCGGCGAACGGCCCGACACGCTCGTCCTCTGCCAGATCGCTCACGTCCGGCAGCGCCGTCAGGTGGAGCAGATCGCGCACGGTATTCGCGTACTGGCCGCGATTGAGCCGGACCAGCGGCGTCGCACCGACGGCGGGAGTCGCACAGTCGAGCTCCGGTGTTGAAGTCGCGCCGGAGTCCACGCCGGAGGCTCCGCCCGACGACGGCGTCGTCGAGCCCCCCCCGGGGCCCAGGGAACCGGTGCCGCCGGACTCGCCCGGGCCAGGTGCAGCCGCCCCAGGGGCGGCTTGCGACGCCGACTCCCCGATGCGGCCCGTGCACGCGGCGGCGCACAGCGCAAGCGATGCGACCAGCGTCCACCGAGCCGGCTCGGGCGCACCGCGACGGAACATCTCAAAATCGTCGTCGGGGGCACACCCCTCGTCCACCCGTCTTTTCGCGACACGCCGTTGAAATGCAGCCCGCAGGCAGCGTCTCGCTGAACTTGTCCGTCGAGGGCGGACACAAAGCC
>CAYUAW010000371.1:1174-7631 GCA_964442485.1 uncultured Polyangiaceae bacterium | reverse complement strand
CCTGCTCGTGAATGATTCGCACCGCGAGACGGAACCCGTCCGCGCTGGACACCCAGGGCAACCAGAGCGCGAAGGTCACGCTGCCTGCGTTCTCTCGAGCGCCGAGCGTGTCGATGGGGAGCGTGGGCATGGCGGGCCTCTCGCGAGATGAGCCTAGGCTCCGAACCTTACAAGGCCGAGGCTCGTGCGTATCGGCAAGAAGCGACGCGTCGGCAGGCGCGTCGGGGCCTTCGGCGTCGAAACCGCCGTGTACGACGCGGGTGGGCTGTAGCCTCGGGCGCGCCGATGCCGCACCGGCGCCCGCGGGGCCGCGCCATCAGACGCCGAGTGCGTTCCGGAGGGCGGCGCGAGTCCGCCTCCCGACGATTCCGTCCGCGGCGAGATTCTGACCGCGTTGAAAGGCGACGATCGCGGCGCGCGTCCGCGGCCCTTCGATGCCGTCGACGGAAAGCGGCGGCTCCGTGCCGAGGAAGTTCAACGCCTGCTGTACGCCCCGCATGGTGCCGAGGTCGAAGCCCTGGGGTGTGGTGACCGTCCCGCCGATGGAATCGAAGTCGGCGATGAGCGACGCCCACGCCACTCCGTTGGGCGCTCGGGTACGGCCCTTGGCGAGCTGATCGGGCGTGAGCAGGACGTACGCGGCGCCGAACACCTGCGGCACGAAGTAGTTCGCGAGCGCCTGCCAGGTGACCGTGCCGATGATGCCCCATGTGTCGATCTGAACGCCGATGTCGTTGTACCCGACGCCGATCACGCAATGGCCGTTCTCCGGGACCGGCGGTCCCGCGACGTCCCATACGAAGCCAGGGACCAGTGGCGCGGCCAGCCAGGCGGCGGGGAGCTCAACGCCGAACAGCAGGTTTTCGAAGAGGTAAAGCGCGGACGCGAGCTCCGCACGGGTGGTCGCGTCGACGCCGAGCCAGCCGAGCAGCTTCGTCCCATTCGCAAAGCCGTTGTGCTGCCAGTAGTTGAGCGCCGTTGGTTCGTCGCAGCCGTTGTCCGTGTTCTTCGGGTCTTCGGGATTGAATCCGCCAATGGCGCTGTAGTCCGCGATGATCTGCGGGTCGGTCGCGGTGAACAGGTCGTCGCCGTTGCCCGTCTCGGTCGCCACGATGTGATAGCCGCCGGCGATGACGCAATCGCCGATCTGATCGTTCTGATAGACGTTGGAAAGCGCGGGCTGCCCCTTCGGACCGTAGTCCACGGTGGGCGGCCCGGCCGGGAGTGCGGCCCGCAAGTAGTTCGCGAGCTTCAGGTGTGGCGCGCGCCCGACCGGGCGCTTCCTCCCGAGCTTCAGTGTTCGGCCAACTCCGAGATGCGGTGCCGGAATCGCTTTGACGGCCATCGACTTCTCCTTCGCGCGAACGGTGCGTCGCTCGTGAGCCCACCCGAGGGACAACTACCTTCATGCAAGCTCTACAGCTCGAGCTCTTCTCATGGAATAGTCATTTCCCAAATATCCACCGTGTCGGTCGCGTAACGGATGCCTGATACGCGGCGTTTGCCACTGCGCCGTCCACATCGGCGGCGCGCCATCGGAGATCTACAGCGGCCAAATGACCATGGCACAGAATGAGACTCGGTCGATAGAATCGACCGTTGGACAGCGCATGCTTCCAGTGGTCACAATCGTAAACAAGTAGTACGGGCTACTACCAGCAAGACTGAGAGGGGATTCATGCGAACGCTAGGTATCGATGTGAGTCACTACCAAGGCGCGGTGAGCTGGCCTCTGGTCGCCGGGAGTGACGTCAAGTTCGCCATTGCGAAGGCAACCGACGGTACGTCCATCGACGATCGGTTCAAGGCGAACTGGCAGGGGATTCAGGAAGCTGGTCTCTATCGGGGGGCCTATCACTTTGCTCACCCCGGTACCGATCCCGAGACCCAAGCCGTCCACTTCGCGTCGGTTGTCGGTCCGCTCGGGTTTCGTGATCTGCCCCCGGCGCTCGACCTCGAAGTGTCGGACGGTCACCCATCGGCTCAGGTTTTGGCCTGGGCGCGCGCGTTTCTCTTGAAAGCCGAGCAACTCTTCGGGCGGCAGCTCATCGTCTACACAGGCCAGTTCTGGCGCGGCTCGCTCGGCAACCCTCCGCCGGACGACTTCTTCAGCCCCCATGCGCTGTGGCTCGCCGGCTACACCTCCGAAGCAAGCCTCAATGTTCCGAAGACATGGCAACAGCGCTGGACGTTCTGGCAGTACTCGAATGGAACGCTGAACGGCCCGGCGAAGATCCCGGGCGTCAGTCCCTGCGATCAGAGCTGGTTCAACGGGGGTATCGATGGCCTCGAGCAGCTCTGCACGGGTGAGTCACCCGCGCCCTCCCCGGCGCCGAACCCGAATCCGGACGATGCGTGGCCGGGGTCCTACTTCATCTGGCCGCGGATACCCGCCGTCTCGGGCCCAGCGGTGAGCGCGTGGCAGACGCGGATGGTGCAACGCGGCTTTCCGATCGACACCGACGGCGTCTACGGACCCCAGTCGAGGAACGCTTGCGCGGCCTTTCAGCGGAACCAAGGCCTCGTCCCGGACGGCATCGTCGGTCGCGACACGTGGAACGCCACCTTCGCCGCAGGAGCGTGACGGCCAGTGTTGATCGGACGCCGACTAGTGTCTGCGAGGCTTTGTCGACGGCCTCCACATCCAGACATCCGCCGCGTGGGAACGATCATCGGAGCACCCTCCGAGCACCGCGACCGCGATGACGGCTTCCACGCCGCGGCGACCCGCGGCAGGCGAAAGCGTCGGGTTCGGACCGACTCGGCATTCGAGAGCGCGTGATATCGCGTGGGCTCCGGCCGCCTCGGCGTCGGTCGATTTGAGCGCTGGATGTGGCGTCACAGTCCGGAGTGTCTCAGCGGAGGCGAACGACCGACCAGCTCTCGCACTTCGAGCATCATCGGTTCGGTCCTGCGCGGAGGGTTGGAGCAGAAACGAACACTCGATGTACGTCGCTTGTATTTTTCCGTCGTGGGATGTCGCCGGATTGAGAGCGCGACCCTCGCATTCTGTGCTCACAGCATGAGTCCGTGGTCACAGGATCAGTTGGCGCGTTGGGGTATTTCGCCGATGCGCGCACCGCACGGCTGCGCTGACCAGAGCACCGCGCGGCGCCACCGATGAGCGCTCAGTGCGTGAGCGCCAAGCTCAAAAGTTGATTGCGCTGGCCTTCGAAGCTGCACATAGCTCTGAACACACCGGCACGTCGCGATAGTGCGCGACTGCGAACGGTGCAAGCTTTGGGAGGCACGCTCTTGTCACTCATCAAAACGACACTCGGACTCTGCTCGATCGCAATCCTCGGTGGAACTGTCGCTTGCTCCGGCAGCAGCAACGAAAGCGGCACGACCACGAATTTGAACGGCGCCGGCGGCATCGGCGCGGGGGGCGGTGGCATCGGCGCAGGCGCGACGACGAGCGCCGCCGGCACGACGGGCGCGGGCGGCACTCCGGTGCTCGGAGGTGCCGGCGGCAGCCCGATCGTCGGCAGCGGCGGAATCCCGGTTGCCAGCAGCGGCGGCAGCGGAGTGGGTGGCGTTCCGACGACGGGCTCGGGCGGCACCATGTCGACCGGCGGAATGGGAACCGGTGCGAGCGGCGGCGGCGCGGCGGGCGCAGCTGGTATGGGAGGTAACAACAGCGGCGGCGCAGCTGGTGGCGGCACGGGTCCGGCGCCGACCGCCGACTCCGCTGCGACCAAGGGGACGTGCGCCGTGCAGCAATACACGATGGGCATCCCTACGGCCGCCGACTACGCGACTCCCACGATCTATTACCCGACGAACTGTCCTGCGCCATTCCCGGGCGTCGTCATCATCCCCGGGTTCACCGAGGTTCAGGCGCAGATCAACCAGTGGGGGACGTTTTTGGCTTCACACGGTTTCGCCGTCATGATGGTCGACTCTGCTGCGAACGGCGCGGGCAACACCGGGGTCCTTCCCCCGTCGCGCGCATCGGGCCTCGAAGAGGGCGTGAAGACGCTGCAAGGCGAGAACACGCGCTCGGGGAGCGCACTCAGCGGGAAGCTCGACGTCTCGCGCATGGCGATCATGGGGCACTCGATGGGCGGCGGTGGCACGCTGCTCGCCGCAACCGCGACCCCGACGCTGAAGGCCGCGATCGGGCTCTGCCCCTGGAACCCGGGCGGGACGTACCCGATGGACACCGTTCCGACGCTGTTCTTCGACGGCACGGCCGACACCCTGGTGCCTCCTTCTGCTGCGATGCCGGAGTACCAGAGCATCCCCACCACAACGCACAAGGTGTACGCCGAGTTCAACGGCGGCAGTCACTTCGTCGCAAACACCCCGCTCGGCGCAGCCGCGACGGACAAGGTGGTCGCGCGCATCGGGCTCTCCTGGCTCGAGGTGTACGTCGTGGGTGACAGTCGGTACCAGCAGTTCATCGCGAAGGACATGACGATGTCGAACTACGACTCCAAGCCGTAGTGGGTGCCCCCACCCGTCGCGCCTAGCGCACTGCGGTGCGCCGACGTCCCCCAAAGCCGCGCTAGCGCGCAGACGCGCTCCGCGCGGTAGGGAGAGGTCCGCTGGGCGACACCTGCGCCGGAACGATTGGGACGGACGTGGACAGGAGTGGACGTGGATTGTGGTCCCACGGCACCGGAGGCCGTTGTGCGCGTGCTAGACGGACGCGCAGCGCTCCGCTTGAGTCGCGCTCGGTGCTGGAAGAGCGCTGGCGTCGAAAGCGGCGTCCCCCGCAAATCGTGCAACCAATTTTCGCGTACGACACCACCAACGTCCTGCGGAGTCGGCTGTGATGGCCCGCTCCCAGATTCCGCAAACGCGCTTTTCTCCGCCCGCTGCGTCAAGGAGTACCGTGCGCCCCCCTTTACCGTCGCGACGACTCCATCCCTCGTTTCTTCTCGTGACCATGCTGGCGCTCGGCGCGTGTAGCTCGCAGTCGAACTCGCCGAACGCGAGTCCGGAAGGGGGAGGCAGCGGCGGTGCGGCGGGGGCATCGGGCGGCCGCAGCGGCGGCTCTGCGGCGTCCGGGGCCGTCGCGGGCTCGAGCAGAGGCGGCTCGCCGGAGACGGACGGCGGGGCGACGACGAGCGCGGGCGGCGCGACGAGCACGAACCACGGCGGGTCGTCGGGCTCGGCTGCTGGCGGCGCTTCCGGCTCGAGCGCGGGCGGTGCGACGAACACGGGCGGCACGACGAGCACCGGCGGCACGAGCGGAGCCGGTTCGCCTTCGGTGCTCCAGCGCGGCAACGACGTCTACCGACGGGCGACGTTCACCGCACCGGATCTCACGGTCGCCGCGGCGAAGACGATGGCCGCGGATGTGACGTTCGACGGCAACGCGACGTTCCCGGCGAACGGGACCCTCGAGAATCAGGGTACGGCATCCGTGCTCTACCTTGGCGAAGGGCCGACGAACGCCGGCTGCCCGCCGGCCGCGACGGGTTGCAAGGCCACGGACCGGGCGGCAAGTAGCGGCCTCCTCTTCGCCTTCCCCGCGCTCGGCGCGAACCCCAACGTGGTCGCGTTCGACGAGACGTCCGGCAAGGCCGTGTGGACGGCGCACCTCGCAACCGGGGGCGACGGAGTCCGCGGAACGCCGGTGATCGATTCCAAGTCGCGCCGGCTCTTCGTCGTCACCGGCAAGAACCCGCACCTCGTACACGCCCTGTCGGTCGATGACGGCACCGAGGTTACGACCGGCGGCTGGCCGGTGACGCTCTCGAAGTCGACGCTATCGTCCGGCGGCACGCAGTTCGACTCCGCGGCGGAGAATCAGCACGGCGCAACGCTGCTGGTGAACGACATCCTCTACATTCCGTTCGGCGGCCCCTACGGCGACGGCGGCTCTTACCGGGGATGGGTCGTCGCGGTGAACATCGACGACCCGTCGAAGATCGGCGGGTGGGCGACGCAAAGTCCTCGTTCCGGCATATGGGGCTCGGGCGGGCTCGCCTCCGATGGGACCTACGTTTTCGGGGTGACCGGCGATACGACGAGCGTCGCGCGCAACGCGTCCGACTCGGAGGAAGTCGTGCGCGTCAAGGGGCTCGCCACGTTCACGCGCGACGCCGCCAGTCTGTTCGTGCCAACGGAATGGCAATCGTGGGATCGCCCCGCGGGCGATCTGGACTTCGGCGCATCGACGCCCGCCTTCGTCCCGCTCCCCGCCGGCTCGAAGCCGTCGAGCCTGCTCATCGCACCGGCGAAGGCCGGACGTCTGTACGTCCTCGACGGAACGAACCTGAGCAACGGCCAGTATCCGAACCCGGGAGGCTCGCTCGCGGAGCTCACCGTCGCCAGCACGACCGCGGAGTCCGTATACACCGCGCCCACCGTGTACACGTCTGCTTCCGGCCTTCACGCGGCCATCAACGTAGGCGTGTCTCCCGCGAACTGCCCGTCGGGCACGCCGAAGAGCAACGCCATGATCGTGTCGACGCTCCTTCAACCGGGCAAGACTCCCATGGCA
>CAYUAW010000371.1:0-1074 GCA_964442485.1 uncultured Polyangiaceae bacterium | reverse complement strand
TGAGCAGCTGGGTCGACCACGGAAGGAGTCCACCCTGCGCTTCGCTTTCGCGCTCGTTTGTCTGACGATCGCGATTGTCGGATGTTCACGCGCACGGCGCGCGGACGTCCTGCGTCCGTCGACGGTTGCCTACGTGAGCGACGAGGCCGGAGGCGACGTGGTCGCCGTGGACGTGAAGAAGGCCAGCGTCCTTTCGCGCATGGCGGCGGGGAAACGGCCCCGCGCCGTCAAGCTGTCCCACGACGGAACGAAGCTCTACGTCTCGCTCTCCGGGTCGCCGCGCGCGGATCCGGGCGGCGCTCGCGCCGAGGCAAAGCAGCCGGATCGCGCCGCCGACGGCATCGGTGTCATCGACATCGCCACGCGGCGGCTCGTCGGCAAGCTGCCGTGCGGGCGGGATCCGGAGTCGTTCGATCTGTCGGTCGACGATCGCACGCTCTACGTCTCGAACGAGGAAACGGCCGAGCTCACCGTTCTCGACGCCGCGTCGGGCGCACAGAAGGCACGCGTGCCAGTCGGCCGTGAACCGGAAGGCGTCACCGTGCGCGCGGACGGCAAGGTCGTCTTCGTGACGTCGGAGCAAGACGACGAGGTCACCGCCGTCGATACCGGCACGCTCGCCGTGATCGCCCACATCAAAACCGACATGCGTCCCCGCTCCGTCGTCTTCACGCAAGCGGGAAGCATCGGCTTCGTCACCGCCGAGAGCGGCGTCCGCGTGACCGTGATAGACGGAGAACGTTTCGCGACGCTCGCGTCGATTCCCATCACACAGAGCTCACCGACGCCGAGCGGACCGCGTCCCATGGGCGCGGTCCTGTCACCCGACGACCGTACGCTCTACGTCAGCACCGGCCGCGGTGCATCGGTCGCCATCATCGACGTCGCTTCACGACGGCAGATCCGCTCGATCGACGGAGCTGGCGGCCGCCCCTGGGGCATCGCGGTGAGCGCCGACGGCTCGCATCTGTTCACCGCCAACGGCACTTCTTCCGATCTGTCGATCCTGGACGTGGCGACGGGCAACGTCGAGAGGCGCGTTCAGATCGGGGGGCTTCCGTGGGGCGTCGCGCT
>CAYUAW010000370.1:0-7650 GCA_964442485.1 uncultured Polyangiaceae bacterium | reverse complement strand
TCGTGGCCTCGTCGACGCCGGCTGGAGCGTGAAGTGGAACGTCGTTCCGGAGCCCGGCGTGGACTCGAACCAGATCCGCCCTCCGTGGCGTTCCAGGATGCGCTTGGCGATCGCGAGACCGATCCCGCTGCCCTCGTACTTGCCGCGCTCGTGCAGGCGCTGAAACATCTGGAAGATCCGGTCGCCGTGCTGCGTCTCGATCCCGATGCCGTTGTCCTCGACGGAGAAGAGCCAGTGGTTCTCCTGGAACCTTGCCTGGACGGCGACGCGCGGCGCGACCGGACCGCGAAACTTGATCGCGTTTCCGATGAGGTTCTGAAAGAGCTGATGGAGCTGCCCCTCGTCGGCGAGGACCACGGGCAGGGGCGAGCACTCGACCGAGACCTCCGCGCTGAGGAGTGCTTGCCGGAGCACGTCGAGCACGTTCTTCAGCACCACGCCGGAATCGACCGGGACGAGCGCCTTACCCTCCGCCCCCACGCGCGAGTACGCCAGGAGATCGGAGACCAGGCGCTGCATCCGCTTGGCCCCATCGACGGCGTAGAAGATGTACCTGTCCGCCTTCTCGTCGAGCTTGCCCTGGTAGCGCTGGGCGAGAAGCTCCGTGTAGCTCGCGACCATCCGGAGCGGCTCCTGCAGGTCGTGGGACGCGACGGCGGCGAACTGCTCGAGATCCGCGTTGCTGCGCCTGAGCTCTTCTTCCGCGCGCCTCCTCTCGGTGATGTCGATGATGGAGGCCAGCGTGTAGAGCCCGTCCATGGTCTCGATCGGGTTCAGCCCTATCTCGACGGGGACCTCCGTACCGTCCTTGCGCCTCCCGAAGAGCTCGCGCCCCGAGCCCATCGGCCGGGCCTTCGCAGCGTCGAAGAACCTCTCCACGTGTTCAGGATGCTTTGCGCGGAATCGCTCCGGGACCAGCTTCTCGAGCGGCCGCCCGACGAGCTCCTCGCGTGAATAGCCGAAGAGCTCCTCCACCTTTCGATTGACCAGGGTGATGGACCGATGTCGATCCGCCATGACCATGGCGCTCGGCGAGGCCTCCACCACCAGACGAAAGCGCTCGTCGGCGCGTTTTCGCTCCGTGATGTCGATGATGGAGGCCAGCGTGTAGAGCCCATCGGGAGTCCGGATGGGGTTCAGGCCGATTTCTATGGGCACTTCCGTGCCGTCCTTGCGCCTCCCGAGGAGCTCGCGCCCACCTCCCATCGCGCGTGCGCGAGGGTCCTCGGTGAACGCCTCGACCTGCCGCGCGTGGGCGCCCCGCAACCGCTCGGGGACCAGGCACTCGATCCGTTCCCCGATCAGCTCGCCCCGGGTGTAGCCGAACATAAATTCCGTTCCGCGATTGACGAGGATGATGCGCCGGTCGCGCTCGACCACTATCATTGCGTTAGGGGCGGCCTCGACCATGAGACGAAACCAGCTCTCCGCCCGTGGTCCGTCAGGTACTTCCGAGTCCATCGAGTCGCCCTCCCTTCAGATCGGTCCGAGGGCGCCATCGTACTGCTGAGGTCGGCCGCGCTTCGAAAAAGTTACCGGCTCCCTGGTCTCGACAATCTTCGAGCGAGGTCGCCAGTTAGAGAGAGCAACCGCATGCGCGCTGACTTCGGCAACACTCTCGTGCCTCCCGACACCGTTCCCCCTCCGGGCGAATCGCGGCGCCTTCTCTTCGTGGACGACGATCCGCTGATGATCCGCGCCTTCGGGCGAGCGGTCCGGGATACCGATTTACGTCCCGATTTCGCGAGCTCCGGGGGCGAGGCGCTCGCGCTGGCTCAGCGTCAGGAGTATCCCGTCGTCGTCACGGACCTGCGCATGCCGGGGATCGATGGCGTGACGCTCATCGAGCAGATCTCCATGATGCACCCCACCACCACATTTCTGCTGGTCGCCGCAGATCCCGACCTCCAGCTTTACCGGACCTCACGGGCCGACGCCGCGGTGGTCTCCGTGATGGCAAAGCCCTGGCACGTCGAGGAGCTCCTGTCGACGCTCGCCCGGGCATTCGATTTGCATCGGAAGCGGCTCGCGGTTCACGGCTCCGAGGCACCGAGCACGCCGCTTTCGGTGCTCGTGGTGGAGGACGACGAGGCAACGGCGTTCCTCATGCTGGAGTACCTGACGGACGCAGGGGGGCTCGACGTGCACCACGTCGCATCCCTGCACGATGCCCTCGGCCTCCTGCACATGCGGGGCTTCGACGTCATCGTGACGGATCTGCGCCTTCCGGACGCGCGGGGGCTCGACTCTGTCATGCGTTTGCGCGGCAACGCGCCGGACGCGGCCATCGTCGTGTGCAGCGGCATGGACGACGAAGCTCTGGCACTTCAGATGATACAGGTCGGCGCCCACGACTACCTGACCAAGGACGATCTTTCGCGCGACACCCTCCAGCGGACCTTCCGCTTCGCGCTGCAGCGCAAGAGGGCCGAACAGCGGCTCCTGCGTCTGGCGCACTGCGACCCGCTCACCGGGCTCGCCAACCGGGCGTCCTTTCTGGGGCAGCTCGATCAGACGCTCGCGCGATGTCGGCGTTATCATTCGAGGCTCGCCGTGGTGTTCCTCGATCTCGACGGGTTCAAGGCAGTGAACGACACCTACGGCCACGATGCGGGCGACATGCTGCTGCAGGAAGTCGCGGCACGCTTGCACAGCACGGTCCGTCCTTACGACACGGTTGCGCGGCTCGGCGGCGATGAGTTCGCGATTCTGTTGCCGGATCCAGACGCCGTGGACACCATCCGGAAGGTCGGCGAACGGCTCGTCGAGGCCGTCGATCGACCGATCCGCATCGGGGACAAGGATGCGCACGTCACGGTGAGCATCGGAATCGCCGTCTACCCGGACACCACGGACGGGGGCCCCGAGCTGTTGCGATGCGCCGACCAGGCCATGTACGAGTCGAAACGGTCCGGTCGTAATCGCGTCAGCTTCGCTCCACGTTCAGCAGTCGCGGACGCGCCTGGTTGAGCCAGCCCGAACCTCGTGGGGAAAATTCCCCCAACCACTAAACGCGCTGAAAACATTCGCGTTGTTCACGCAACCCGGTTGCTCGGTCGGACACCGGGCCGCTTCGAATGAACATCCAGAACTGGTGAACCATTTTAACTCGCGCGCGTGGAAAGGATCGCACGATCGAGGAAGAAGGGCTCTCCGGTTCGCCGGCGCGGGGAGACCTCGAGGGTTGGGATGTTCGAGAGAATTGCGCCTCATGAGTCTCGTGAAATTCTGCTCGTCGAAGACAATCCCGACGACGCCCGGCTGATCGGCACCTTGCTCGAAGGCTGCCGGAACCCTCACGATCAGCTCGTTCCCGTCGATACCCTCGCGGCCGGAGCCGCCCAGCTCCGGGCAGGTGGCATCGACGCGGTCCTTCTGGACCTCAAGCTCCCCGACGGCTCGGGAGTCGAATGCGTGAGCGCCATCCGGTCGGCGGCGAGCGAAGTGCCGATCGTCGTTCTCACAGGAACCGACGACGAACGCCTCGCGCTTTCCTGCCTCGCTGCAGGTGCTCAGGACTACCTTTCCAAGCAAGAAATGCAAACGCAGAATCTCCAGCGTGCTCTCCGCTACGCGGTGGCCCGCACTCGAGAAGCGTCTGCCCGCAAGCGCGCGGACGTGCTGCAGGCCCGGCTCGCTGCCATCGTGGAAGCGTCGAGCGACGCCATCCTGAGCACGACGCTGGAAGGCATCATCACGAGCTGGAACTCGGGCGCGGAGCGGATCTTCGGCTATACGGCGGAGGAGTCGCTGGGGAGACCCGTCGGGGAGCTACTGCACCCCGTCGAGGATGCCTCCCCCGTCGACCTCGGTCGCCTGGCAACGCGCGCGGTCATGGGTGGTCCGGGCCGTGAGGAGGTGATGACGCTGACGAGAGACGGCGTACCCGTCACGCTTTCGGTCGTCGCGTGCCACCTTCGCGACGCGGGGGGACGCCCGGCAGAGGTCGCCGCCATCGTCCGGGATGTGAGCGAGACGAAGCGTCGCAACGCGGAGCTCCGACGCAACAACGACGAGCTCAAGAAGCGCGACCGGCAGATGCGCGCCCTCGCGGCGCGCCTGCACTCCATCCGCGACGAAGAGCGAACGCGGATCTCCCGCACCGTTCACGACGAGCTCGGGCAGCTCCTCTCCGGGTTGAAGATGGACCTGCGGTGGATAAGTCGGCGCCTCGAGCGCAGCGTGGACCCGTCGGCCGCGATCGAGGCGAAGCTCGTGGACGCCAATGGGCTGATAGACCTCACGATCCAGACGACGCAGCGGATCGCCCTCGAGCTACGCTCGAACGCGCTCGACGCCTTCGGTCTCCGTGGAGCCATGCGCGACGAAGCGCGAAGGTTCGAGGCGCGGACCGGAACTGCGACCGAGGTGATCGTCAGGTGCGATGCCGAGCCCGGGCGCGAGGTGAGCACGACCCTGTTCCGTATCTTCCAGGAGCTCCTGACGAATATCGGTCGGCACGCGCGGGCGTCGCGGGTGTTGATCGTCCTGGAAGACGACGCCGGAAGGTGGAGCCTTTCCGTGGAAGACAACGGCATCGGCTTCGTCCCCGAGGAGTCCGAGCGCGACTCGTCTCTCGGCATCCTCGGGATGAGGGAACGCGCCGAGTCCCTCGGGGGCAACCTGCACATCGACAGCGAGCTCGGTCACGGCACCGTGGCCGTGGTTCGCCTCCCGCGAACGCGCGGGGAGTGAGGCGCCGTGAACAACGTTCTCGTCGCGGACGATCACGAGGTCACACGCCGCGGCGTGCGGAGCATCCTTGAGGACGCCTTCGCAGGGGTGGACGTCCAGGAAGTCGGCAATGGCGCGTCGCTTCTCGCCGCGTTGCCTGCGCGAGCGTGGGATCTCATCCTGCTCGACGTCATGATGCCGGGAGAATCCGTCATCGATCTCCTGCGCAAGATTCGAGCCTTCTCCGCGACCGTGCCCGTGCTCATGCTGACGGCCGCGCTCGAGCTCGAATACATCATCCAGACGATGCGAGCGGGGGCCAACGGGCTCATACACAAGCATCGCGCCTCGGACGAGCTCCTCACGGCCATCACGACGGTGTCGGCCGGCGGGATGTATCTACACCCCGAGACGGCGAACGCCGTGGCGGCCGCGCTTCGCGCTCCCGAGGCCGGGTCGCTGCACCAGAGGCTCTCCCTGCGCGAGCGAGAGATCTTCGGGCTGATCGCCCAGGGTCACTCGGTGAAGCAGATAGCGGTCGAGCTCCGGCTCAGCGAGAAGACTGTCGCGACCTACCTGGCACGAATTCGTGACAAGACGGGTCTCTCCAGCCACGTCGACATGGCCCGCTATGCGCTGCAGCACAAGCTAGTCCACTGAGCGGGCTTCCGGCGTGGGCATTTTGCCCACGGCTGTGCTGAAACTACCGACTGCGCGCCAGGGCGTTGACGGAGGATGGTGAGAGCGTCCGCAGATTCGGCGCTCTCTGGATCCACGGCACAGGGAACCAAATGGAGAGATTCGATCTTCGACTCTACGTGGCCGGCAGGAACCCGCAAACACAGCAGGCCATCGAGTGCGTGACCCGGTTCTGTGGGACCGAGCTCAGGGGCCGCTACAACCTCGAGGTCATCGATGTGCTCGAGCACCCGAAGAACGAGGGCGTGGAGCAGATCCTCGCGACGCCGACCCTGGTCAAGTATGCACCAGGTCCCAGGTGCCAGATCGTCGGTGATCTGAGCGATCGGGACACGGTGCGGCTCGGACTCGGGATCTCGCGTCCCGCGGAAATGGACTCGACATGAACACGCCCGAGCCGACGAGGCACAGGATGCGTGAGGTGTGCCAGGACGACGAGGGGCCTGTCACGGGGCCGGCCGTGTATCCGCCACATGCCCGGGTGCCCATCCTGGTGGTCGAGGACAACCTGGAGGATGCCGAGCTCGTGGCAATGCGGCTCGGGATCCTCCGGAGCGTGACGCGGGACGTCGTGCACGCGGCGACGCTGGGCGAGGCCACGGCGTGGCTGTCGAAGCACCGCTGCGAGGCGATCATCCTCGACTTGAATCTCCCCGACTCGAAGGGGTTCGACGCGCTCGTCGAGCTGCGCCGTCTTCGTCCCTCCGTCCCGACGGTGGTCGTATCCGGGTTCGTCGACCACGCTCTCCACTCGGCGGCGATGGAGCTCGGGGCGGAAGAGGTCATCTCGAAGGACGAGCTCGACAGCCCGCTTCTACCAGTGTGCATCCTCTCTATCATCGAGCGCAATCGGGCCATCGAGCATGAACGGCGGCTCGCCAGGATCCTCGGTGCGATGCCGGACGCCGTCGTCGTCACGAGCAGCACGGGCGCGATCGAATACGCCAACGATTCGGCGCTGACCTTCTTCGGGAAGAGCCGGGACGAGATGACGCGTGCGCCCTTGTTCTTCGCGGCTCCTGCCGACACCTGCGCGGAGCTCTGCGTCACCAGGTCGAACGCCACGCGGTTCGGCATCCTCCGCGTTACGGAGCTACGCTCGCACGGGGAGGTGTCATTTCTGAGTTCCATCCGCGACATCACCGAGCAGAGGAAGCTGGAGACGCAGATCCTCCTGTCCGATCGCCTGGCTTCGCTCGGCATCATCGCCGCGAGCGTCGCGCACGAGATCAACAACCCGCTCGGCGCCGTGCTCGCCAACGTCGAGCTCGCGATGAAGGATTCGAACGGAGATTTCCGGGAAGAGCTCACGGACGCCCACTCCGCGACCTTGCGAATCAGCCAGATCGTCAGGGACCTCAAGCTGTTCTCCAGAGCAGACGAGAGCTCCTGCACCACGCTCGATGTCCACCCCGTGCTCGATTCAGTCGCGAGAATGGCGGCCAATGAGATCCGTCACCGGGCAACGCTCATCATGGACTACCGAGCCGAAAGAGCGATCCGTGGGAACGAATCACGCCTGAGCCAGGTGTTCCTGAATCTGATGGTCAACGCGGCCCAGTCGATTCCCGAGGGGAACGCGGAGGGGAACGAGATCCGCATCGTGACGCGCGTGGGCGACGGCGATCGACTGCTCATCGAGTTCAAGGACACCGGGTCGGGGATCCCGCCCGACGTCCAGCGGCGGCTATTCGGGCTGTTCTTCACCACCAAGGCCGCCGGGGCGGGCAGCGGGCTCGGGCTCGCCATCTCGCAACGCATCGTCGCGTCTCTGGGCGGCGAGCTCTCGTTCGTGAGCGAGGTCGGCAAGGGCACATGTTTCACGGTGTCGTTCCCCTCGGTGGCAGCAGTCACGACGCCCCGTTCCACACGCGCCCCGCCGAGCATCCCGCTCGCCGAGAGGCGCGGGCGTGTGCTCGTCGTGGACGATGACGCTCTCGTCCTGAACTCCGTCAGATGGTCGCTGGAGGGCGAGCACGAGGTCGTCTGCTTCGACAGCGGCGCCGGAGCCCTGGCCGCGGTCGTCGGAGGCGAGCCGTTCGACGTCGTGCTGTGCGACCTCTTGATGCCAAGGACGACGGGAATGGATCTTCATCGCGCCATCGAGCGCGCCGAGCCATCGCTGGCGAGAAAGATGGTCTTCATGACCGGAGGCGCGTTCACGCGACGAGCAAGGGATTTCCTCACGACCAAGCCGAACCGACGTCTCGAGAAGCCCTTTGGGGTCGAGGAGCTCCGCGGGCTCGTGAACGAGCTCGTGCTTCAGAGCCACGGTGA
>CAYUAW010000369.1:0-7651 GCA_964442485.1 uncultured Polyangiaceae bacterium | reverse complement strand
ATCAAACTCGAAATTCGACCATGCTGCTTGCCAGATGCTGCAGGTCGAACGCTTCCTTCCGGATGCGCAGGTCGTAGTAGAACAGGACGACCGTCGCGATGGAGAGGGGGAGCATCACTATCTGGAGCAGGAAGTACGAGAGAAAATCCCCGATCAGCGGTAACGGCCAGGGGATCACGTGCACCGCGGTGCTGATGGCCGCGCCGATGACCAGCCCGAGCAACCATACGACCGCCGTCAGCACGAATGCCTTGCCCAGGTAGTCGGCCATGAGGGCGCGGGAGCGCCCGATCGCGGCCCACGCCTTCATGTCCTCCAGCAGGACGACCTGGGGGACGATGATGAGCTGCAGCGAGAGGACGATGCCGGGGACGATGCACAGGCACAGTCCGAGGAGAACGAGCAGGGTAGTCCACGCCTGCGCCATCAGGAGGCGCCACAGCTTGCGAAACGCGCGCGCGTACGATTGCCCGGCGCCGATGGTCTCGCCCAGGTAGCTCGCGGAGATGTTCACCACCAGGGCGCCGGTGCAGAGCGGGTAGGCGATGCTGAACACGAGCATGAAGGCGAGCCCGATCATGGCCACCGACGCGAACAGAGCCAGCACCGAGCCAAGGCTCTGGGCGTTCAGCTGCTGGGAGAACCCCTTCAGAAACGCTTGCGCGCGCGCCCACCTGTCGAAGGAGAACGGCGCCATCACCACGTTGAGCAGGCCGTCGTCGTCGGGCTGCGGGAGCGGCGCGAAGGCGCGTGACGCGCCCATCAGGAGCGCGGCGGCGAACGACGAGGGGATGCACACCACCGTCGCGATGCCCACGAACGTGACGAAGCGCTGGCGAAAGAGACGGAACGCCGTGTCGAGGATGTCCCCGATCCCCATCGGTACGAGCTTCATCATCTCGCGCTGCCCCTTTCAGGTCGAGAAACCGTGGCCACAGAGAAACCGACGCGCGCACGTGTCGCGATGCGGCCCTCGCCCTTCACGAGGACGATGTCGACCGCGAAGGGTGTCGTGGTCGATGCCCAGGTGCGCGCTTTGAGCGCATCTCCGACGCGGGTTTCCTCGTCGTAGGAGATGGTGAAGAAGCGCGGTGCGCCGTCGAACGAGCCCGCGCCGTAGCCGCCCGCTTCCGCGCAAAGCCGGCGCGTGTCCTCGACGAAGTCCGCGTATCGTGCGTGATTCACGTGGCCCTGCATGTCCTCGTCGCTGGGCCGGATGAGGATGGGCTGCTCCCAGGCCGACTCAGGGGGAGGCTCCTCGAGCCGCTCGATCGGCGTGGCGTCTCGGGTGACGACGTATTCCCTGGCCCTGTGGTCGACGGGTGCTGGGCGCCTGTCCGAGTCGAGCGTCACGACGGTGGCGGAGCTCCGCGCGACGAGCGCGCCGTCCTCGACGCGCGTCACCTCGTGCGAAAAGTCGAGACTCGTCTTGCCCACCCGCGACAGCCACATGGAGATCTCGAGCTCCACGTCGAAGGTCGTGTCGAGGAGGAACTCGAGCTTCTGGGCCCGCACGACTCCGAGGCGCATGAATTCGCGGGCCGGGATCCTGTCCGAGTGCGCGATGGTACGCCACCGAACATGCTCCACGTAGCGCAGGAGCTGCGCCGGCGCGACGCGCCCCTGCGGGGACATCTCGTACCCGCGCGTTACGATGCGGAGCCGCTCGATCCTGTCGTCCTCGGAAGCGTTCAATCGGGTCATGGCGGGCAGGGCTTTCGCGAGCTCATCGGGGCGAGGCGTCGCATCATTCTCCAGGCAGCGGCTCGACGCCGCCTCGAGGGCTCGGGCCTGCCGGCGGCCGCTCCCTCACCAGGAGCACCGCCGGGAGGACGAGGAGCGCAGCAGACAGGCAGCACATCTCTCCGAGGACGGCGAGCTTGCCGAGGCTCGCCACCGCGCGGTTCAGCGAGCCGAGGAGAGCGAGGTACCCGAGCGTCGTGGTCAAGCTCGAAAGAATGACGGCGCCGCCGGTGCTGCGCAGCGTCGCGATGACGTCGTCGCTCTCCGCGTGTCGTTCCACGAAGTTCACCGCGTAGTCGACGCCGATGCCGAAGGTCACCGGGACGGCGACGAAATTCAGGAAATTCAGGCGCAGCCCGAGCAGCTGCATCAGGCCGCCGAGCCACGCGAGCCCCACGGCCCACGCGAGCAGCACGCGGAGCGAGTGGAAGTCCCTGCGGAAGGCCAGCAGCACGACGCTGGTCGCCAGAAACGAGATGAGGAGCGCGCGCGGCATGTCGACCACCACCGCCCGGATCAGATCCGCGAAGACGACGGCGCGCCCTGACCCTCCGATGACCTCTCCGCTCGGCAGGCGCGTGCTCCGGAAGGCGTCCGCGAAGCGGATCAGGTAGCGCGCGTCGGAGTCGCTCTTTCCGCTGGTCGGCTCGATGAAGAGTAGCTTGCCGCGCGTGCCGTCGCGCTCCGAGAACGGGCGCGCGAGGGCCTCCGGCAGCTCCGCGATGCCGAAGGGTCGCAGATCGTCGGGGGGCAGATAGGGGGCCATGTCAGCGTAGCTCGCGTCGCTGATGCCGCCGCGAGCGCGCGCCCTGAGCACGCGCTTCTTCACGGCCATGGCGACGGGGAGCTTCTCCGCCTGCCCGTCCGGGACGAAGTCCTCGAGCGTGTAGACCGACTCGAAAGGCCGCTCGGCGTGCGGCACGGAGTCGCGCTTCGCCTCGAGCGCGCGCTTCAGCGGCAGCACCTGGTCGAGGCGGTCGCACAGCACCGCCATCGCGCTCTCGGCCTTCGTGCCGACCACGCCAGCGGCGAGCGAGGAGAGCCGATACTGCTCCTTGCTCTCCGGGACGTCGTTGCCTATGCGCTTCAGATCGTATTCCAGCGGGTCGCTCTGCACGTAGTGGACGATCGCGAGCGCTCCGACCGCGGCCAGCCCGAGCCCGAGGGCGGTGAGCGGACGGGGCGCGTGCCGTACCAGGAAGACGAAGGGCGCGTCGAAGCGTGCCGCCGGTCGAGCGCGCCGGTTCGATACTGGCCACACACGCTCCGACACGACGAGGAACGCGGGGAGCACGGCATACGCCGCGACCCAGTAGAGCAGCATGCCCGACGCGCCGACGAGCGCGAGGTGCTTGAAGCCGCGGAAGTTCGTGAACGCAAGCGAGCCGTACGACGCTGCGGCGGCGAGGGCGGCAGACAGCGTCGCCGCCCAGGTCTGCGAGTGCGCCACGGCGAGCGCCCGTTCGAGCTCCGCGCCCTTGTTCCGCTCCTCCAGGTACCGGGAAAGATAGATGATGCCCGAGTTGATGCCGTTGCCGGCCACCACGCTGAAGAAGAAGCCAGTCGCGATGTTCAGGTGACCTATCGCGAGCTTCGTGACGCCGAACGTCCATGCGCCGCCGCACAGGACGACCGCGCCGAGGAGGAAGAGCACGCGCAGACGCTGGAAGTACACGAGTATGACCGCCAGGATCGCGACGACGCCGGCGAGGCCGACGCGTGACAGATCCTTCTGCACGGCCCCGTACTCGAAGAGCCCCGTCACGACGTCGCCCGCGTAGCCTGCGCGGACCGCGGACAGCCCGCGAGCCTGGCGGTGACGCTCGACGATTGTCTTCACTCGCTCGATGAGGGTGCGGCTGTTCTCCGGATCTCCGCCCTCCACCGGAGAGCGCAACGCGACGACCAGGGCCGTCTGCGCTGGGTTCTCGAAGTATCCATCCGGAAAGCGATCCAGCTCCGCGACGCCAGGACCGAGCTTGTCCTTGATGGCCTTCGAATCGAAGGGCTCCCCCTTGGTGCTCTCGTCGTCCTCTTCCAGATCCATGTCGAGCTCGCGCGACACGGCCCTGCCGAACCGCTCGTCGAGATCGTCCCGGAGCTTTTCCAGGTCCGCGGGCGAGAGGAACAGCATCGCGCGGGGGCGCAGGAAATCGCGAGCGGCCTGGACGCCGTCCTCCGCGCTGCCGACCCACTTCGGACCGAGTGCCCGCAGCTCCGGAAGCACGTCGTCGCCCAGGCGGCGCCGCGATTGCACGTCGCCGCCCTCGAGGACGATGAACAGGTTCGATACGCCGGACGTGCGGCTCCGCAGACGGTCGAGCTCGCGAACGCTGGGCTGGCCCTCCGGCAAGAGCTGCGAGAGCTGCGGGCGGAGCTCGAGACGAAACGCGAGGGCTGCGCCGGCGATCGTCACGACCAGCGACGCGGCCACGAGGCGCAGCGGGTAACGAGCTTGCGCGCTGGCGAGGCGAGCGAGCATCGTTCTTACCCACGGCTCGAGGGACTTCATCTCGCTCTATGATTTTCGGGGTTGCGCCGGGCGATTCATCCGGGCGGGCGGCTCGAGGTGACGCCTCGCATATAGCTGAAGCCCCCGCGGACGGGCAGCCCAGAAGCAAGCTTTTGTCGCGACTTCAAGGCGATTTGGGCGCTATCAGGTGCTTCCCGTAACGTGCCCGAAGATCGAGCTTCTTGAACTTGCCGGTGGAGGTGCGGGGGATCTGATCGATGAACAGATAGTCATCGGGCAGCCACCATTTCTCGAACCTGCCTTCGAGGTGTGCGGCGAGGTCTCCCTTGGTCGCCGCCTTGCCTTCTTTCAGGACGACCGCGGCCACGGGGCGCTCGCCCCATTTCTCGTGCTCGGCGGCGAACACTGCGGCCTCGAGGACCGACGGATGGGCCATGATGGCATTCTCGAGCGCCTGTGTGCTGATCCACTCGCCGCCGCTCTTGATCACGTCCTTCGCGCGGTCGGTGATCAAGACGTAGCCGTGCTCGTCGATGGTGACGACGTCACCGGTACGAAACCATCCGTCGCTCGTGAACTTGTCGGCGCCCTCCGGGCTTTCGTAGTACGAGCTCGCGACCCACGGCCCGCGCACCTGGAGCTCGCCCATCTGCTTGCCGTCCCACGGCAGCACCGTTCCCGAATCGTCCACGTGCCGCTGCTCGACGAACGGTACGGCGAACCCCTGCTTCGCACGGATGGCGATGGCGTCGCTCCCCCTCGCAGATACGCTGCTCTTGATGCGCGAAATCGTCGCGAGCGGGTTCGTCTCCGTCATGCCCCACGTGTGACGGATGTGAATGCCGTGGCGCGTGTCGAACCCCTCGATCATAGCGGGCGGCGCGGCAGCCCCGCCGACGGAGATCATGCGGATGGCGGACAGATCCCAGCGCCCCGGGTTCTCGTCGAGCAGAGAGAGAACACCGAGCCACACCGTGGGCACTGCCGCGGCGAACGTCACACGCTCGCTCGCCATCAGATCGAGCACCGACCCCGGCGAGAGGTCGGGCCCCGGGAAGACCAGGTTCGCTCCCACGCCCACTGCGGCGTGGGCCATTCCCCAGGCGTTGGCGTGGAACATCGGGACGACGGGCATCACCGCGTCCGCCTCGCAGATGCCCTTCGTATCCACCATGCACAGCATCATCGTGTGCAGCGCCGTGGAGCGGTGCGAGTAGAGCACGCCCTTCGGCGCGCCGGTGGTGCCGGACGTGTAGCACATGAGCGCCGCGGAGCGCTCGTCGAGGGGCGGCCAATCGAAGCCCGGCGACTCGGCGCCGAGGAGCGCCTCGTAGTCGAGATCGCCCCCTTCCACGTCGCCGTCATCGGACATGACGATGACGTGCCGGAGCGAGCGCACGTCCTTGCGAAACTGGGAGAGGAGCGGGAGAAGCGATCGATCGACGATGATGACCGAATCTTCAGCGTGGCTCGCGATGTAAGACAGCTCGGTGTGATGTAGCCGGAGGTTCAGTGTGTGGAGCACCGCCCCGATGCCGGGCACCGCGTAGTACGCTTCGAGGTGCCGGTAGTGGTTCCATGCGAGCGTCGCCACTCGATCGCCGGGCCTGACTCCCAGACGAAGCAGCGCCTTGGCGAGCTTCTCCGTCCTCACGTAGTAATCCCTGTACGTATAGCGGTGCAGCGAGCCGTCGGGGTTGCGGCTCACGACCTCTCGCCCTCCGAAGAACGTCCTCGCCCGCAATAGAAAATGAGTCATCGTGAGCGGGTAGTCCATCATGAGGCCAGGAAGCATCGCGTCACCTCGAGCGACGGGGGAAGGGCCCGTCTTGGCGCAGGAAGCATACACGTTCACCGGCAGACGGTCGGCGTCGACGGGGAGAGGCTTCGGAGGGCACCGCGCCACGAGATGGGATAGGCTGGTCTGCCATGGGTCGTGAGGAGTACGGGCTGGGTATGACGCGTCGAGGCTTTCTCGCGGCGAGCGCGGGGAGCGCCTTGTTGCTCGCGCGCAGGGCGGAGGCGAGCGTCGCGCGCGCCCTTTCCCTGGGGGAGCTGCTCTACGAGAGCCGCCACGTGCTCGTCGGCACCGCCGTCGACTCTTACGCGAACTGGGAGGAGATAGGAAAGCGGCGCTGCATCGTCACCTACTTCCTCTTTCACGTCGAAGAGCCGCTCGACGGGCGCTCACCGCCTTCGCCGGAGGTCACCATCCGCACGCTCGGCGGAACGGTGGGCGACCTCGGGCAGACGTTCTTCGGGGAGGCCGCCGTCGCGATCCGGGAGCGCGCGACGGTGTTCCTGCGCGAGCTCGCGCCGAACCTCTACTCCGTGGCGGCGATGGCCCAGGGGCATTACCCGCTTCGCCCCGATACGCGCGGCGTTCACCGGCTTCACGCGGGCTTCTCCTCCGTCTCCATCTCGGATCTTCCGGACGCGGCGATGCGCCGCCTCGACGGTCGCACCACGCCCGAAGCCGCCGAGCTCATCGCACGAGAGATCGACGTTGTCAGCCGCTGAGAAAATCACCGTCGCGCTCCTCGCGGGCGCGCTCGTGTCCTTCGTGACCCGCGAGTCCTGCGCGTACTGCATCGCCACGACGTGCGACTCCAGCCAGGAACAGTGTCCCCATTCGCCCGAAGGCTGTGTCATCCCGGGGGCGCGGCTCCACTGGGCGAGCGCGTGCCTCTCGTTTGGCGTGCAGCGAGACGGCTCGCCGCTCCGTCACGTCAGCTACCAGGTTGCGGACTCCATCATCCGCAGCGCCTTCGAGCAGTGGATGCAGGTCGACTGTGGCGGCGGCAAGCACCCTTCGTTCAGGATGTGGGATCTCGCCGCGCCCTACGGCGGGATCATCTGCAACGAGCCCGAGTTCAACCCGACCAAGCCGAACGCCAACGTGTGGATCTTTCGCGACAAGGACTGGCCGTACAAGGACGAGACCTCGACGCTCGCGCTGACGAGCACCATCTTCGAGAAAACGTCGGGCGCGCTCCTCGACGCCGACGTCGAGATCAACTCGTACGCCAACCCAATCACCACGACCAGCGTGGCCTCCGAAGTCGGCAAGGATCTCGCATCCATCGTCACGCACGAGGCCGGCCATTTCCTCGGCATGGGTCACTCCGACAAGAAGGACTCGACCATGTACGCGCAGTACCAGCCGGGCGACCTGAACTACCGCTCGCTGCAGCCGGACGACGCTCAAGGCATCTGCGCGATCTATCCGCCCGATCGCGACGTGCCCGAGTGCAAGGCGCCGAGCCCCGCGCACGGCTTCTCGCTGTACTGCGGCGGCGAATCGGACGACGGCACTGCGTCGGTCAGCGGGTGCGCGTGCGCGCTGCACCAGGACACTCGCGTCCCTTGGCGTGCTGGGCTGCTTCTGATGGGCCTCGCCGCCTTGCGGCTCCGACGTCGTGTCGGCGCTCCAAT
>CAYUAW010000368.1:3061-7747 GCA_964442485.1 uncultured Polyangiaceae bacterium | reverse complement strand
TCGCCTTCGTCCTTGATGTCGAGGGCACGCGAGAAGCCGGGGAAGCTCTCGGCGACGAGCGCGTGATTCTCCGGGCTCACCAGGATGTACTCGATGCGCCTCGCGAAGCGCGCGAACTGCGAGAAGACGTACTGCGGGCTCGGCGCGTCGTTCACCGCGTACGACGGCCGGAACAGGTACATGTCCATGATGGACGGCTCGAGGCCCTGGCCGCCCGAGGCGTCCGAAAGCACCATGCCGCGAGGCTCACCGCGGGACCTTATCCATGCCGCGGCCGACTTGATGCCGTTGTTCGGGCCGTAGGCGCCCTGGAAGGGCTTGGTCGAGAAGAGCCCCGGCTCGATGATGCGGTAGATCGACGTCAGCGCTCCGCCCACCTGAACGAAGCCGATCACGGCGAGGAGCACGGGCATTCGCACCTCACGGAGACGCGGCGAGAAGGCCGCGACACAGGTGGCGATGAGCAGCGCCGAGACGCCGTACATCACGTAGCCGCGTGTCAGCGTGCTGCCCGGCGGAATCGCGAACCAGAACGGCGCCGCGTACGCGAGAAAGAGCATCAGTGGGACGTGCCGCTGAGACAGCCAGCGCCGCTCCGCGAGGGTGCCGAGGAGCACGACGGCGAGCGCGATGTACGTCGCGGACTGGCCGATGTCGAGCGACGCGTCGTCGAGCCACCGGGCGACGTAGATGCCGAGCGTGTGTCGCTTGTGAAAGAAGGCGTGATAGAGGTGGCTCGTGCCGAGCGCGAAGGTGCAGTAAAGGAGCAGCGCGAGCGACGCCGCGGGCAGCACGAACCACGGCGTCAGGCGCCTCCGGAAGAACTCGCGCGGCGTCTCGTCCTTCCGCTCCGCGAACCCCGCTGCGAGCGCGTAGAGCACGACGGGCACGATTCCGAGCCCCTGGTTGCCCACCCAGAAGTAGATCGCGAGGGCGACGGAGAGCCCGACCCTGAGCGCGCGCTCCGGGCGCCGCAGGTACGCGATGAGCAGGAACAGGATCAGGTACTGGAAGCCCTCCTCGTACGGCCACGGCGCGCCGAGGTGACGGCCGAGCGAGATCCCGAGCGGCGTCACCGCGAGAAGCGCGGCTGCGGATAGCCCCGCGGCAGGCCCCGCGACCTCGCGCGCGAAGAGGAACGCGGCGTACGTGCTCGCCGCGCTCACGAGGATCTGTGAAGACTCCCAGGTGAGCTCCGTCACGTGCCAGTGCAAGGCGCGGAGCACCAGCATCTGCAAGTAGAGGACGAGGGGCTGCACGCCGCCGAGCCGGTAGAGCCCGAGCTCCGCCAGGTAATCGAGACGAAAATGGCTCCGGCAGACGAAATAGGAGACGAGGTCCGGAAGGTTCGCCGCGTCGGAGCTCCGCCACGTCGGGGAGCGGTGATAGAGGCGCAGGCCGATCGCCAGGAGCGCGATCACCAGGGCGACATGCTCCGGTTTCGGATGCCGAACGAAGTTCGGGAGCTTCTGCAGGTCTATCCTCGCCACAGCAGCGTGCCGATGCGCGAGGCGTAGTCCGTCAACCAGAGCGCCGCGCAGAGTGCAGCGTAGACCACGGAAGCCTGCCGCACCCGTCGTTCGAAGTTGACCGGGAGCGGCGCGCTCGCGCCGCGCCGCGCGAAGACGAAGGCCGCGACGAGCGCCGCGGAGAGCGCGACGACGCCAGCGCACACCGCGGGCGCCGCTGGATAGAGGTGAACGGCGCGCGCAAGCTCTCCGTGAAGCGTCAGGGCGACGCCGCGGGTGACACCGCACATCGGGCACGGAAGCCCCGTCCTCGCGCGAAACGCGCAGCCCACGCCGATCGCGTGCCCGAGGAAGTAGGCACGCTCCTCGTCCGCATCGAGGGTGACGCGCAGGAGGGCGAGCTGCGCGGTGAGGGCCACCGCGGTCGCGAGCCCCGCTTTGCTCGGGGTGCCGCCCGGAGCGCTCATTTTCGTAGCGGGTCGGGGATCACGAACGCGCCCGTCGCCTTGTCGTGCAGCGTCTGGTGACGGGGATCCCAGAGGGGCCACAGAAGGTCGAGCACTCCGGCCAGCGGGACCATCGAAAGCCCGACCTGTGCAAGGAGGCGCAACGCCGCGGGACCGAGCGGCAGCAGGGCGCCGTTCGCGTCGATGACCTTGAGCTTCATCACGCCCTGGCCGATGGAATAGCCGCGCTTGCTGACGAGGTACACGCGGTTATAGGCACCGACCGACAGCGCGGCGATCGGGAAGATCGCGAGAAACGCGCAGTACTGCGAAATGAAGAGCCCCACGGCGGCGCCGGCTTCGTCGGGCGTCGCCGGCGCTGCGAGCGTCGTTGCGCCGGCGATGAGGCTGGACACCAGAGTGAACGCGATGCCGAGGACGACCATGACGGCGGCCACGAAACACGAGTCGATCAGGAAGCCGAGCGCGCGGGCGCCCCAGAGCGCTTCGCCGCCCGGCGTGATCGCGAGCGTCGCGACGACGCCCGGGAATGACGCGCCACCCGGGTACGAAGCGCCCCCTGGCTGCGCGTAACCGGCTGGCGGGTGACCGTAGGCGGCGCCTGGCGGCTGGCCGTAAGCGCCTGCGGGGAGCTGGCCGTAAGCGCCCGGCTGGGGCGGCGGCTGCCCGTACGCACCCGGCTGCGACGCCTGTCCGAAGGCACCTGGTTGCGACGCCTGTCCGTACTGCGCGCCGGGCTGAGGCGGCTGTCCATACGGCGCGCCCGGCTGCGGCGGCTGCCCGTACGGTGCGCCGGGCTGCGGCGGCTGCCCGTACGAAGGCTGCGGCTGCTGCCCGTAGCCACCGGTTGGCGCCTGACCGTATGCCGGCTGCCCATATTGCTGTGCGGGCTGGGAAGCGCCGGGCTGCGCGTAGGGCGCGGTATTCGGCGGCGCGTAAGCTCCGGGCATACCCGGTTGCTGTTGCATGACCACGGTCCCCGCAGCCGTCTTCTGCGGAGGAAGCACCGTGAGGGTCGTCATGCCGAGACGCACGGGATAGTCCGGCATCATGGTGTAAGGACCGGTCAAGCGCTGACCCTGGCCGTCGTAGGTGCCGTTCGTCGACCCCAGGTCAGTGATCGTGACCTGCCCCATTTGCACGTCGATCTGTGCATGCCGACCCGATGTATTCGGATCGCGCAGCACGATGTCGCCGGCTTCGCGACCAGCGATGTACGAGCCCGGCGGCAGCGTACGCTCCTCGGTCCTGCCGTCGGCGTACGTGATTCTGAGTTGGGCGGTCATGGTCCCTCTAATGCGTGCCTGTTTGCGTGTTCATCGACCCTGTCCCGACTCTGCAGCCGGGGACCCGTCAACATAGTCAAAATCGTGAACTCCAGGCAACGAGCACGAAAATGGCTCGATCGAGGGCGAGAACGTGCCGGACCGGTGACGGAGCGGTGCCGTTGACCACAAGTTAACCACAACGTTTCCGAGCCCTTTCCCTGATGGCACGCGCGGCAAGGAGGCTCTCTAGCATGGCGAAGCTCGTCGTCGCCCTGCTCGTGATCGGCGCCGCGTCCCTCCTGCTGACCCTGGTCACTCACGTGGCCGTCTTCCTGGTCAGACGGCGAGGCCGTCGAGCCGCGCCGTCCTTTCCCATCTCGGTGCTCAAGCCGCTGAAGGGCGCTGATCCGGAGCTCTACGAGAACCTCGCGTCGTTCGCGCGCCAGGATCATGCGTGCTTCGAGCTCGTCCTCGGGTGCGAAGACCCGCTCGACCCCGCGCTCGGCGTGGCGCGCCGGCTCGTGCGCGATTTTCCGGCAGTGTCCATCAGGGTGGTCTCCGGCGGCCGTCAGATCGGGTTGAACCCCAAGGTCAACAACCTCTCGCACATCGCGAGAGCGTCGAGCCACGATCACTGGTTGATCTCGGACGCCGACGTGCGCGTGGAGCCCGGTTACCTCCGGGCCATCGCCTCGGAGATGAACGACCCAGCGGTCGGGCTCGTCTCGAGCGTCATCGCCGCGTCGAGCGGGGGGAGCTTTCCGGCTGCCATCGAGAGCCTGCACGTCAACACGTTCATCGCGCGCTCCGTGTGCGGGGCGGACGTGCTCGCCGGCCACGCCTGCGTCATCGGCAAGTCCATGCTGTTCCGCAGGAGCGATCTCGATCGGCTGGGGGGACTCGCCGCGGTGAAGGACGTGCTTGCGGAGGACTACGTGCTCGGTCAGCTGTTCCGCGCGGGGGGGCACCGGGTCGCGCTGAGCCCGTACGCCGTTCACACCGTCAACGGTCCGCGAGCCGCGCGTGAGCTCGCGCGCCGTCATGTGCGCTGGAGTCAGATGCGCCGCCATCTGGCGCCGCGCCTCTACTGGGGGGAGCCCCTCATGATGCCTGCCGTGTGGCTCTCCTGTGCGCTGCTCGCGCTGTCGCTCAATCCGCTCGGAGCGGGCGGCTGGGCGCGGCCGGTCGCGGGCCTCTCGGCCATCGGGCTCGCCGTCCTCGGCATGGCCGACGCGCTGCTCGTGCGTGAGCTCTCCGGGCGGCCCCTCGACATGAAGTGGGCGCTGCTCGGCCCGGTGCGCGACTTCGCGGCGGTCGTCGTGTGGATCGCGGGCGCGCTCCGGCGCACCGTCGTGTGGCGCGGCAACGCCTTCTCCATCGGCCCCGGCTCCGTGCTCACGCCGCACGACCCGCGGCTCGTAGCGTCCGAGCTCGTAGACGGCGACGCCGACGTCGACGTCGCGCCGCTCGAGGTGTGAAGCG
>CAYUAW010000368.1:0-2961 GCA_964442485.1 uncultured Polyangiaceae bacterium | reverse complement strand
CGCCGCAGCGAGCTCACTCCGCGTCGAGCGCGACCCGCGAGCGCACGAGCGACACGATGCGCGACGTCGCGTCCTTCGGCAGCCGCAGGAACCCGGTCCATGCTGCGGCCGCGAGCGTTCCGTCGTTGAGCCACTCGTCGAGCCACTCGTCGGCGTGGCGCGGCGCGTGCTGCTTCAAAGCGACGCCCTGCTCCCGCAGCCAGCGCCGGTTGTAGCGCTCGTGACTGCCGACCGGCTTCGCGAGGACGACCCCGAGCCCGAGACCCGCGTAGAAGCTGAGCTCGCTCGGCTTGGTCCAGAGGATGTCCGTGCGGCGCATGAGGGCGTTGAACTTCCGATAGTAGTCGTCGAAGTTCGTCGCCGTCAGGACCGGCACCTGAGACGTGAGGTCGAATCGATCGAGCGCACGCGCAAACGTGCTCTCGACGTCCTTCCGGATGCCGGCGATGAGCGTCAGCTCGACCTGCCGGGCGACGATGGAGCGCTTCAGGCTCGGGAGGAACTGATACGCCATCTCCGCCTGTGCTCCCGCTCCGCCCACGGCAAAGACCAGCCGGGGCGGCTTGCCCTCGTGCTCGGCGGGCAACGCGCCGAGCGCTCGCTCCACGCTGTCGCGGTGAAGCTCGCGGAAGAGCCCCGATGGGTCGAGCCGGACGAGGCGTGCGGCGAGATCACTGCGCAGGACCGAGTGATCTCGGTCGCCGAGGAGCTCGGGCGGCAATGGGAAGCCCGTCATGGTCACGCGCGAGCGCGGCACTCCGTAAGCGGCCAGCCGCCGTACGACGCGCGTGCTCGGCGCGAAGTAGTGGATGCGGCTCTTCTTCCCGTCCATCGGAGCCCAGACGCGGTTGATGTCCGCGTCGGTCACCACGCAGTAGCTGTCGCACCCCGCCCGGTCCGCGATGATGGCCGGCGCGTAGAAGGTCGTCACGAGCGGCACGCCGGTCTCTTTCAGGTAGCGCACCAGCCCGCGCCCGAGGCCGCGGCGGATCAGGAAATCCAGGGCGTGCGCGCCAAGGTGTGGTTCGTCGAGGCCGCGAGTGTGCAGCGGCGGAATGCTCGTCACGCGATCCATCAGGCCGAGCGGATTGCCGAGGAGCCGGCCGAGCTGCATCGGCTTCGACAGGAGCTCCTGGATGCGACGGACGCGGGCCCACAGCGCGACCTCCGCCTCATCCGCGAGGGGTGGCTGATCCGCCGACAGGAGCTTCGTGCCGAAGGCTTCGACGAGCGGAAGCGCCGCGCGCAGGTGGCCGTATCCCATCTCCGCGCTGACCAGCGCGGGCCTGACCTCGAGCATTGCGCGCCATCTTGCAGCGCGCGAATGACCGACCGGTGCCGACTTCGTGACGGAAGGGAGTCAGAGGGCCGGAGCTAGCAGGAAAAGCAAGGGCAGGGGCTCTACGCGGGCTTTGCCTCGATGCGCGGGCAGTGGAGCAGGATGTCGATGCGCGCTCCCATGACGCCTTCGACCGCGGTGCAGGTGTTCTGGCAGAGGAAGATCTGCGTCGGGTTCTTCTCGTCGTCGAAGTACCAGGCGTTGCCCGTGGCGGGGCACACCGCGGCGCTGGCGACGTGGCCGAACTGAGACGGGGGCCCGTTGGGCGGCGTGAACTGCAGGTTCACCTTCTCCGGATCGAGTGCCGGGTCGCCCATCTTCTGCGGGGGGATCTTCCACTGGCACTTCAGCGGGGTCTGGATGACGTGCGAGGTGACGACGACGTGCTTGTCCTGATGCGCGACCTTCCCTCGGATGGCGTTCAGCGCGGCCACGAAGGCCTGCGCGCCGGCGGAGACGTCGACCGCCTTGTCGGTGCCGCCCGCCATCGCGTACTGGTTCAGCACGTTGATGTCGGAGCCCGGCAGGCCGAGGGTGTACGTGTCGACGCCCTTCGCGTGCCCGTCGGTGATGAGCTGAGTGAGCGCCGTCTCGTCGGTGTTGCACTGAGTCGGCGTGCCGTCGGTGACGAGCACGGCGACGCATTTCTCGCCGGTGGGAGAGTTTGCATGGAACTGCAGGCACTGGTTGATCATGCCGCGGAGCGCGCACTCCGTCGGCGTGAAGGCGAGGCCCATCGGGGTCTGCGCGGTCATCGCGTTGATCATCGGCATCGAGTTCATGGGCAGTGACGCGATGGGCACCACGGGCGTGCCGCAGTCCATCCCCGCGTTGCAGTCGTACGTGTTGTTCGCGCCGACCGGGAAGGTGCCGAGCCCGATGTCGAGCCCCGCCGACATGGGGTCCTTCACGAAGGCCGTGACCGCGTTCACCGCGTTCGTCCAGCTGGCGACGGTCTGCCCGATGGGCGGCTGGACCATGCTGAGCGATCGGTCGAGCATGATGAACAGCGCGACGGGCGTGAGCGTGTACGTCGTGTCGGTGACCGACGCCTCCTTGTACACGGTGATCTGCTCGGGCACCTCGGCGACCGCGCCGCACGAGCTGTCGTTCACGCGCATGATCGCGCCTGCATCCCGGATGGTGAACATCGGGCCCTGGTTGCCGGCTCCCGTGGGGGCACCGCCGAAGCCGGTGGGCGCGCCGCCCTGAGCGGTGCTCCCCGCGTTCGACACGGGCGGAGCGCTGTACGCGCCGCCTGCGTTCGAGAGAGGGCCGCTCGCCGAACCCTGCCCCGTGTTCGCCGAGCAGGCGACGAGGCGCCACGCGCACAACCCCACACAGAGAATCGCCCCGTAGTTCTTGTACGTGATCATCCGTTACACCGCGTTCGTTGACTATCACGGATCGCGATGACGTCGATGCGCACCACCAACGAGTTTTACGAATATCAGCTCGGCGATCGTGCAACCAAGCTGTGCGGGGTCAGCGTGAGTCGACGAGCAACGTCGCGCGAAGCTGGAAGTTGCTGCTGCAGTCGCCAATGCGCACTGCAACGTGCGGTCCGGTTATCAGATCACGCCCTTTCGTTGGCTGGTAGCGACAGCGCTTCACGCCACCAC
>CAYUAW010000367.1:0-7782 GCA_964442485.1 uncultured Polyangiaceae bacterium | reverse complement strand
GAGCAGCGCCGCGGCGAAGACGAACGCCGCCGAGACGCGGTGCCGCGCGCGACGCGCGCAGACGAACGCGACGACCAGCGAGAGCGCCGAGCCCCACACGACGGGCTGCGCGAGGCGTCCGACGGTCCCGCCGTCCGAACCCGAGACGTATTGCTTGAAGCGGATCTGCGCGTCCATGTCGCGCACGAAATGCGCCCAGTGCTCGGAGATATGAAGGCCGTACAGCACCCAGGCGAGCAGCGCCGCACCCAGCACGACGACGTCGGCGCGCTTCACGGTTCCCGGGCCGCGCGCGAGGACGAAGTAGGAAGGAACGCCCACGGCGACGCCGAAGATGCCGTTCGGGTGCACCAGCGGTGCGACTAGGAGCAGACCGAGCGCGGCGCCGCGACGCCTCTCGATCAGGAAGAACGCGAGCGACAGCACGAGGAGCTCGAGCCCTTCCATTCGGGCCACGTTGCCGGCCATGCGCGCGATCGGGCAGAAGAGGCAGAGCGCCGCGAGCACCGGAAAGAGCGCCTTCGTCTCGAAACGCCGGAAGCAGGCAAAGATGCATACGACCGCGCCGCACAAGAAGAGCGCGGACAGCGCACGCGACACATCGAGCGAGAACGGGACCACCTTGAAGAAGAGCCCCTCGAGGACCATGAAGCCGGGCGGCATCCACAGCGCTTCTCGCTCGGGGTTCACCTCGGGCGCGAACAGCGAGAACCTGTCGCGGAAGGCGAGCGCCTGCCACAGGAACGAACCCTCGTCCGGCCAGGGGACGGGGAAGCGAAGCCCGACGAGCTGACGATGGATGACGTAGGAAAGGAGCACGCCGACGAGCGCGAGGAGCGGCGCGAGCCGCCCCGGGAGCGTCGCGGCGAACCGCGAAAGGCCGTCGCTATCGACGGGGGTGGGCGCGGCTCGTTCCTCGGCCATCGCTCATGCGGCTTCCCGAGGGGGCGCTTCGGGGAGCCGTGAGAGGGCCAGCGCGCCGATCAGATAGATGACGAGGGCGATGAGCAGCAGGATCCGGAAGCCCACGATCATCGCGAGGATGGTCGAGAGGATGGATGCGATCACCGAGAAGAAGCCGTTGATCGCCCACACCCACGCCACGTACTCGTGCGACCGCTCGGAGATGCGCGACACGGCGCGCAGCCCGAGCGGCATGAAGATGCCGAGGCACAGCCCGGCGGGCGCGATGATGAGCATCGCCACGAGTATCCTGAGCGGAAGAGCTTGCCCCACGACGGCGTCGATGACCGACGGCAGCGCCACGATGGCCACCAGCACCACGAGGGTGAGCCCGCCGATCGCCATCCCGAGGAGCCTGCCGCGGCTTCCCTCGTAGCGCGACGACAGGTAGCTCCCGATGCCCGACGAGAGGAGAAGACCGAACAACGTCACCGAGAGCGCGTACGTCGGGTAACCGAGCAGCAGCGTGAGCTTCTGCATGACCGCGACCTCGATGAACATGAAGCCGAGCCCGAGCGCGGCAAAGTACACGGCGGACGCCCCCTTGTGCGGCATCTCATTCCACGCCTTGCGGATCGTCACGAGCGGCAGGAGCAGGAACACGGCCGCGAGCACGACGACCACGGCGAGGAACGCGACCGTCACCTGCTCCGCGATGGTGTCCTCCTGATCGACGACGCTGCCCTGCACCGGCGCGGAGAGCGCGTCGCGGAACCGCGCGAAGTGCCAGAAGAACGGTGCGTCGTCCCGGACCGGGCCTATCTGGTACGGGTACTTCGCGTAGAAGCTCCGGAGCTCGTCGTCGGAGTCCTGGATGACGTTGCTCAGCGGCGTCGACTGCGGAGGCGTGCCGGGGACGTAGTGCACCGTGCCGGCCTGGATCTGCTGGTTCTTGTCGATGAACGCCTTCGACTGGGCATCGGTGAACGGCGACTTGCCGAGCAACACCGCGAGCTCGCGGAAGGGCGGAAACCCGGGCGCGCTCGACACCATCACGTGGTCCGGAAAATCCGGGATGCCCGCCTCCGCGAAGGCGGCGCGCGCGGTCGAGAGGTAGCGGGTCGTGCGGTTCGGCTTGCGGTCGTACGCGAGCTCACCGAACTGCGTGCAGACGAGCCCCCGGTCCGTCAGGTGGCGGAGGCTCTCGGTGATCATCTCCGTCGTGTAGAGGTAGCTCTCGGAGAGGACGAACGCGCCGGAGGTGGCGGCGTTCATCGCCGCGTACGAGTCCGGCGCCACGAACCAGATGAGATCGTACTTCTCCTTCGCCTGCTTCATGAACCAGCGGCCGTCGCCGTTCAGGAGGGTGACCTTCGGATTTTCCGCGAGATACCCGGTGAGCTTGGCGAACACCGTGGTCAGGAGCCCATAGGTCGCCGGGTTCAGCTCGACGCCGGTGATGTGTCCGGCCTTGAAGAAGAGCGACGCGACGACCTCGTGGCCGCCGGCTGCGCCGATGATGAGGACCTTCGGATCCGGCGGCAGCACGGCGAAGGGCAGCGCGCGCGGGTCGTGATTCAGATACTCGAAGCGCTCGAAGGTGCCGTCGAAGCGACGGATGCCCGAGCCGGGCTGCCCGTCGTGAAAGACGAGAAAGACGTCACCGGGGTAGAAGGGGTGCTTGGCGACGTCGATGCGGAAGACGGGGCTCCACTTGGAGTAGAGCACCAGGTTGTCTTTGCGAAATTCCTCGTAGGACTTGCTCTTCGCGACGACCGGATCCCGCAGGCCGAAGCCCGTGGCGACGGGCACGGCCAGGACCGCGAGCGACGCAAGACCGACGGCGAGAAGCCACTCTGTGCCGAGCGCGAGCCGGAGCCCCCCGGCCGCGATGATGAGCCCCGACAGCACGACCGTCCGCGGCGGCGTCAGCGTCCACACCAGCGGCACGGCGAGCGTGCAGCCGAGGGCCGCGCCCAGCAGATCCGCCGCGTAGAGCTTCTGCGCCTTTTCCGGATCGCGACTCAGGATGGTCGAGAGAACGATGCCCACGGCGAGAAACGACGTCGTCAGCAGGAGCGCGACGAAGACGAGCTCGGCGATCTCCCTCGGGCCGGTCGTCTTGTCGGCGATGTTCAGCTGGATGGGAGCGATGAGCAGGTACGACACCAGCACGCTGAGCCCCCCGGCGAAGCTCGCCAAGGGAATGACGCGCTCTGGCAGAGCCCGGCGCAGCCGCGCCGATGTCGCGACGGCGATGCCGCCGCACCCCACCCCCAGCAGGCCGAGCCCGATGATGAGGTAGGTGAAGTAGTAGAAGACCTTGAACGAGAAGATTCTCGTGTAGGAAATCTCGAGCAGGAGCGCCCCAAGCGAGGTGGTGAAAATCTCGAGATAGAGCGGCTTCCGGGGCACGGCGACGCCGTGTGTATCACAGCAGCGGGCCAAGCCGCCTCGGCGTTCCGGCGAAGCCCCGGCGAAATCGAGCACCCCACGGGTGCTCGCGGATGGTCTAAAAGGCTGCCGACATGTCCGACGAGGCGCGTCCGAGCCCCTTCGTTTATCGAGGATTGTTCGCGATCACGCTCGCGACGCTGATGCACGAGATCCTGCTCACGCGGATCTTCAGCGTCACCATGTGGTACCATTTTGCGTTCATGGCGATTTCCATCGCCATGCTCGGCATGACGGTGGGGGCGATCATCGTCTTCCTTCGTCCTTCGAAGGACCCTGCCAGAGTGGCGATGCGGCTGTCGGGCTGGGGCATCGCGTACGCCGTCAGCCTCGTCGTCGGCTTCCTCGTCTACCTGCGCATCCCCTTCACCGGGACGGCAAGCCCGTCGAGCATCGCGAGCCTCGCGCTGAGCTACACGATCATCGCGGTGCCGTTCACCTGCAGCGGCGTGATCGTCGCGCTGGTGCTCTCGACGTTCCGGCGTCACGCGAGCAGCCTGTACGCGGTCGACCTGCTCGGCGCGGCGCTCGGCTGCGTCGCGCTCGTGTACACGCTGGAGCTCACCGACGCCGCCAGCGCGGTGCTGATCGTCGGAGCCGTCGCCGCCCTCGGTGCGGGCGCCTTCGCGCACGCGGCGGGGGCCGGCTCGCGCCGGGGGGGCTCGTTCGCGCTCGCGGCAGTGCTCGGTGTGCTCGCGGTAGTGAGCACGGTGACGACGCGCGAAGGCAAGCCGCTCATCGAGATCGTCGACACCGCGTCGAACTCGACGGCCTCGTACCACTATGCCCGCTGGAACTCGCACTCGCGGGTCACCGTCTCCGGCAACATGAACGAGCCGACGGGTGCGGCGGGCTGGGGTCTCTCGGAGAAGACGGGCGCGTCCGCGGTGAAGATCCGGCAGCTCGGGATGTCGATCGACACGTGGGCGGGCACCGTCATCACGGCGTACGACGGCAACCCCGCCACCGTCTCGTACCTGAAGGACGACGTCACCAACATCGCGCACTACCTGCGGCACGACGGGGACGTGTTCGTGGTCGGCGTGGGCGGCGGCCGCGACATTCTCGCGGCGCTCGTGTTCGGCCAGCACTCGGTGACGGGCGTCGAGGTGAACCGCGACGTGCTGCGCGCCACCACCGATGTCTTCGGGGACTTCGCCGGCCACATCGAGAAGGATCCGCGCGTCACGCTCGCCGTGGACGAGGCGCGCAGCTACCTCACGCGGCTCGATCGCAGGTTCGACCTCATCCAGCTCTCGCTCATCGATACCTGGGCGGCGACCGCCGCCGGCGCGTTCGTCCTGACCGAGAACTCGCTCTACACCGTGGAAGGCTGGACGACGTTCCTGCGTCACCTGAAGCCGCACGGCATCCTCACGGTGAGCCGGTGGTACTACCCGACCCGCCCGAGCGAGGCGATCCGGATCACGGCGCTCGCGCGCGGCGCGCTGGAAGCCATCGGCGTCACGAACCCCGCCGAGCACGTCGTCATGGTGAAGGCGCCGAAGGCGTCCGGGATGCCGGGCCAGTTCGGCAACGGCATCGCGACGATCCTGGTGAGCCCCGATCCCTTCACCCCGGAGGATTTCGCGACGCTGAATCGCGAGACGGACCGCATGGGCTTCGAGTACGTCGCGACGCCCACCTTCTTCGAGGCGCCCGCGTATCGCACCATCCTGACCGCGCCCGACGCGCAACCGTTCTACGATTCGTTCTCGCTCGACGTCTCGCCGCCCACCGACGATCGTCCCTTCTTCTTCCAGATGCTCCGGCTGCGCGACGTCCAGAAGAGCCTGTCGGTGAGCATGTTCGACCCGAACCGGACGAACCTGGAGGCTATCCGGCTCCTGGTGGTGCTGCTCGGCATCGTGTCCGCGCTGACGCTCGCCTGCGTCGTCCTGCCACTCGCGCTGCGCGCCCGCGGCGGTACGCTGCGCGGCGCGGGCGCGCTCCTCGGCTTCTTCTTCGCCATCGGCCTCGGCTTCATGTTCGTCGAGGTCTCGGAGATGCAGCGGCTCATGCTGCTGCTCGGCAAGCCCACGTATGCGCTCTCGGTGGTGCTCTTCACGCTCCTGGTGGGCAGCGGGCTCGGGAGCCTCTCGAGCGCGCGGCTGCTCGGCAAGGGGGGCGTGCTCACGGGGCCGCGGGCGCTCGCGCTGCTCGTCGCGGTGCTCGTGGTGAGCGGCCTGGTCACGCCGTTCATCGTGCGCGGCCTCGCCGCTTCCGGGACCGGCCTGCGCATCGTCTCGGCTGCCGCCACGCTCTTGCCGATGGGCTTCTTCATGGGTTTGCCGTTCCCGCTCGGGCTCTCCGCGGCGGACGAGAACCCGTCGCTCGTGCCGTGGCTCTGGGGGATCAACGGCGCGGCGTCCGTGCTCTGCTCCGTGCTCGCGATCGTCGTGGCGCTCGGCGCCGGCATCTCGGCGGCGTTCTGGTGCGGCGTCGTCTCCTACTCGGTCGCGTTCGCCATGTACCTTCTCGCGTCGCGTGGCGGCGCAGCGGCGCGGAGCTGATGGCCGGCAAGAGCCGAAGGCCGGGCTCGATCGCGGCGTACGCGGCCGCCACGCTGTTCGCGGCGTTCTACTTCTTCCAGTCGTCGACGGTCGGCCCGAACCAGACCGACGAGGGCCTCATCCTGCAGTGCATCCAGAACATGGCGCACGGCCAGCGCCCCTTCTTCGACTTCGCGGACGCTTATGGGCTCCTGAACTGGGTCTTCCCGGTCACGTTCTACAAGCTCTTCGGGTACCGCGTGTGGGGCGTCCGCATGTGGATGATCCTCCTGAAGGTCATCACCGTCGGCGTCGCGTACTTCCTGGTGCGCTCGCTCACCGACGAGCAGGACACCGTGACCCTGCCCTCGTCGCGGCGGCGCGGGAAGCTCTACGCGGGGTTCGCGTTCGTGGGCACGATGGTGCTGCTCGGCGCGCAGTGGCAATCGCTGCAGACGGCGTACGCCTTCATCACGGTCATGCCGCTCACGCTCGGCGCCTGGTACTTCATCCTGGGGTCGCCGATGAAGCGACCCCAGGACAACGTCATCGGCGCGGGCATCCTCACCGCGTGCGCCATCTGGACGAAGCTCAACACGGGCATGTACCTGCTCTCGGGCGGGCTCTTCGCCTACTTCTTCTGGATCCCGGTCCGGCTGACGGGGAAGCTCTCGAGCGGGACGGCGCTGCTCGCGCTGCCCGGAGCGCGCGCCTGGTTCGGACGCGCCCGCGTGCTCGGCGCGATGGCGTATGCAGCGCTGTTCTGCTTCTCGATCCGGGCTCACTACAACGTCTGGTTCTTTCTCTATCTCGTCGTGCCGCTGTTCATCGCCCTCGTCTGGAGCGCCGTCACGACGCGCCCCGAGGACGACCCCGAGACGCCGCTCGCCGACTACTTCGCGCCGTTCCGGCTCTACTTCGGGGTCGCGGTCGCGCTCTCGCTCGTGATCCTGTTCGGCTACTACGGCAGCAGCGCCTTCGCGTATGCGAGCGAGCTCTCGAAGCTCCTCTCCCTCATCCACTACACGGCGCCGTTCCCCGCGCTCGGGATGCCGGGCGGGTACATCGGGTTGAACGAGTACTACTGGCTCGAGCTCCCGTGGCTGCTCACGGCCATGTTCGTGCTCTGGCTCGTCCTCGGGCGGCGCTGGGGTGTGCCCGCTTACGGCGCCGACTGGCCACGGCGTCGGGCCCAGGTGAGCGCGCTCTTCATGCTGATGACGCTGCACACCTTCGTGATGTACGCGCGCTCCGACGAGACGCACATCTACCAGGCGCTGGTGCTCGTCATCCCGGTCCTCTTCGTCGTCGTCGCGCAGATCGACGCGTTCCTCGGCGCGCGCAGCAAGAGCTCTCCCTTCGTGCTCCGGTTCGGGCTCATCGGCTTCGGCGTGCCTTACGTCTTCTTCTCGCTGTTCGTGCTGCCGACCGCGGACACCTTCCGCATCGATCGCGGCGACTGGTCGAACCCGAAGCTCGACCACCTGCGCTACCGGCGTGTGAAGAGCCCGTACGTGCGCGACCTGTCGATGGATCTGACGGACCACGACTGGGACAAGGCCGAGGACGATGCGGCGGCGTACATCAAGAGCGTCTCGGAGCCGGACGAGCAGATGCTGCTGCTCACCGCGAACCGCCTGCTCTACCTCAACTCGAACACCGAGCCCGTCGGCGGACGCTACGATTTCTTCTTCTACCTCGCGAGCGTGGGGCTCCTCGACCGCCAGGGCATCGACCAGCTCGTGCCGCGCAATCTCGTGCTGGACATCCTCAATCGTCCGCCCCGGATCATCGTGAGCTCCATCGGGCACGTCCCCCTCGGGGACGTCTTCCCGGAGTTCGCGATCATGCGGGAGCAGTTCTACGTGCAGACCCATCACTTCCGGCACATCCTCATCTACGAGCTTCGCATCAACGGGGAGCCGATCGACCA
>CAYUAW010000366.1:0-7784 GCA_964442485.1 uncultured Polyangiaceae bacterium | reverse complement strand
GTTCGCCGCAGGCGAAGCTGCGGGGGGCTAAGGCCCCCCGTTGCTAGAGCGAGCACGCCGAAGGCGGCGGGGGGAGCTGTTCGCCGCAGGCGAAGCTGCGGGGGGCTAAGGCCCCCCGTTGCTAGTAACCGGGTGAACGCGGGCATTCGAGCCGCACCGTTCACCCGGGCTTGTTTTCACTTCTTGCCGGGCTTCGCAGGCGCCGCAGGAGCGGGCGCAGGCGGAGGAGGCGCTGACTTGTCGTCGGCAGGCGGTGGCGCCGCACCTGTGTCGCCACCCTTGGGGGCGGCATCGGTGGCGGCGGCGGGCCCGCTCGTCTTCGCCTGTGCAGCGGCGGCCTTCTGCGCTTCCTCGTCGGCCTTGCGCGCGGCCTCGCCTTCTTCGATGAACTTGACGGTGTCCTGGATGTCCTGCGTGCGTTCCTTCGCCCGCTTCACGGCCGCCGAGAACTGATCTCCGCTCGCCTTGCTGATGAACGTCTTGTACATCTCCGCCGCCTTCTTCAGCATGGGAACGGCGGCTTCTTGCGAGCCCTTCGCGCGGTACTCCTGCGTGAGGATCGCCTCGTTGTAGTAGGCCTCGGGGCGCTCGGGGTCGATCTTCTTGCACTCGTCGAGCTGCGACTGAGCGTCAGCGACGTTCTTGTCGAAGTTCGAATCGTCGATGGCGCCGCGCAGCGCGAGCGCGAGCCCGAGGTGCGCCTCGTACTCCTTCGGCTTCAGCTTCAGCGCATCACGGTAAGCCGCGTCCGCCTCCTTGAAGCCGCGGAACGAGAGGTTCACCGCGCCGTAGTTCATGTGCGCTTCGTAGAACTTCGGATCGAGCTCGCGAGCCTTCTTGAAGCTCTTCACGGCGCCGTTGTAGTTGCGCTGCTCGACCTGGATGAGCCCTGCGGTGTTGTAGATCGAGGCGTACTTCGGGTTCTTCTGCACGCCCTGCGCCGTCACCAGGGCCGCGAGGTCGAGCATCTGCTGATCGACGCCCTTGCCCGCAGCGCCCGAGACGACCAGGCCCGCCTTGCGACCGCTCTTCTTGCCGGCCTTCGCCTTCGCCTGCTCCAGGTAATAGATGGCGAGCTGGTTGAACGCGGGCATGAAGGTGTCGTCGATGGCGAGCGCGCGCTGGATGTTCTTCACCGCGCGCTCGAGATCGTTCTTGCCGTCGGAGTCCGCGGAGTCGCTCTGCCGCTCCATCTGGAGCGCTGCAACGCCGACCAGCGCGTCCGCGTTCTGGAACTTCGCGTCGCGGATGATCTGGTTCAGCTTGTCGATCGTCGCGTCGAGGTTCTGGTTCTTCTGGTAGTCGTAGAGCGCGAGCTGGGTCGCTGCGCGGTGGAAGCCCTTGTCGGCCGACAGCGCCGCCTGGAACTGCTGCTGCGCTTCCGACTGGAGCTCGCACCGCTGGTACGACAGCCCCGCGTTGTAGAGCGCCGACGGGAAGGCGTGGTTCGTCGCCGACTGCTGGACGTCGGACGCCTTCATGAACATGCCGGCGACGTCCTTGCACGTCGCCTCGTTCCAGTCGAAGGCCTTGTCGTGCGCGACGAACGACTTGATGGCGTCGTCGAAGCTCTTCGCCGCCTCCTTGTGGACCATGTCGCCGCTGCTCGTCTTGAACCCGCTTCGGTCCGCGGACGACAGCACCGCCTTGCCACCAGCGGTCGTGGCGGCACCACCACCACAACCCGTGAGCTCAACGAGCAACGAAACCAGAACAGCACCCGAAAAAACGCGCGTCATTTCTCGAACTCCTTCTCGATACAGGACAGGGCCAGGCGGGCGATGCGGGCCCCGGGCGGAAACATCCACCGAGGCCCGCGGCTCGTCACTTCTTCTTGCCCTTCTTCTCGGCCTTCTCGTCCTTCGGCGTGTCCGAGGACTCCTTCTTCACGGGCCGATCGGCCTTCTGCTGCTGCGTCGCGATGATGTACGGCTCACCGCTGATCTGAAGCGGATACGGCCGCTCCTTCAAAGTGCTGTTCACGTGCGTGGGAGCGCCGCGGAACTCGTCGATGAGGTGGAACTCCGACTTGTAGTTCTGGGCCAGCCATTCCTCGCAGGAGCGGCTGAACTCGTCGAAGTACTGATAGGTGACGGAGTAGTCGAGGCACGTCTTGAACGCACCGCGCGCCGTCTGCTTCTGCGGCTCCGAGGCCTCGTCGAGAGAGGCGTAGTAGGCGTTCCGGAGCTCGGTGTCCTTCTTGATGGTGTCCGGGATCGGCGCCGCCCGGAACTCCTTCACGAAGGTGCCCCACATGCTTCCGACGCGCGAACCCGCGGCGATGACCCACTGCGGAGGCGGCACCGGCTGCAGATCGACGATCTTCTTGTACTCGGCCGACGCCTCGTCGATGAGCGGGCGCTTCTTCAGGATCCAGTCCTTCACCTTGGTCTGGATGTGCTTCTTGACCTCTTCGAGGGTGCCCTTCCCCTTGTACTCGGGGAACTTCACCGCATCGACCTTCGCCCGCTTCTGCTCGGCGAAGTAGAAGTACGCCTCGCCGACCGCGGTCAGCGCGCGACCGACCCGGCGCGTCTTGCCGGCATCGTCTTCACCCGGGATGCTCTGGATCGCCGCGACCGCCTTCTGCGGATCCTTCCACAGCGATTCGACCTTCGCGTACTCCTTGCCCGCGTTGGCGCCCTGATTCAGCTTGATCATCGAGCGCGCGAGCAGCGTGTGCGCCATGACCTGGACGTCCGCCGTCGCGTTCTTGTCGATGAGGCTCATCCCACCGGAGAGACGCTTGCGCGCGTTCTCCCAGTCTTCCTTCTGGGCGTAGTGGTCGGCGATGGCGAACGCGATCTGCGCGGTGAGCTCCGGCTTCTTCGCGCCGTAGTACTTGTTGAAGTTCTGCGCGTCGGTGATCGCTTCGTCGGCCTGTCCGAGCCCGAGGCGCAAGACCACGGCGTCGTTCAGCGCCTTGTCGGCGAATTCACCCGAGTAGTGCGTCGCCTCCGCGTACTGCTCGAACTGCGCTGCGGCCACGTCGTAGACGGCGATGGCCTGGTAGTTCGACCCGATCTGGTAGATCGACTTCTTCGCGACCTCCGTCTCGTTCAGCTTGTACTTCGGGTTCAGCAGGATGCGTCGGACGTTGATGGCCTTCGCGAGGAGACGGGCCGCCTGGTAGGCCTGGGCGCCGTTGTAGAGCACCTCGTCCATCTTCCCGCACTGCGTCGCTTCGCCGTTGCCGAGCTGGTTCTCGCCGTAGGTGCGCCAGAGGTCGAGGTAAGCGTCACCGCCTTCCTTGTATTTCTCGAGCGCGCCGTCCTGGCCCTTGTCGGCCATGCTGTCCGCCAGCTCGACGATCTTCTGCGCGTGGAGGCGCCGGATGTCGCACTGGATGCGCGCCAGGAGATCGCACTGCTCCTTGTTGTCCTGCGCCTTGCTGCCTCCACAGAAGAGACTGATGAAGACGGGGACGTCCTTCTCCATGTCCTCGAAGCAGGTCGGGCGAGGCGGCTCCGAGCGGGCGCCGAGCACGTTGATCGCCTCGAGGTAGAGATTCGCAGCGAACGTCGCGGCGTCGTTGTCGTGGTTGTTGATGGCCACGTCGCGGAACGCGATCGCCGCTTCCTCCCAGTGCTGGGCCTCGAAGTAGGTACGCGCGCGGGCGTACTTCACCTCGACGTACTGCGCCTGGGCTTCCTTGTCGTTGTCCGGCGGCTTGATGTAGCAGACGTACCGGTTGAAGGCCTGGATCATACCCTTCTGCATGTCGGTGAAGGGCTGGGGCTTGAACTTCTCCCACTCGCCCTTCTTGGCCTGGCGATCCTTCTCGTCGGCGCCGGTCGGGCCGAGGCCGCGGCCCTTCTTGTCCTCGTTGCCCTTGTGTACCTGGTCGTACATCTTCTGGTAGCAGAGCACCGAGGCGTAGGCGGCTTCGGGCGCTTCCGTGCCCGTCGGGTTCTCTTCCACCACGGCGTCGAAGGCCGGGCCGCACTGCTCCCACTTCTGCTGGAAGTAGAGCAAGTCGGCCATCGCGTACTTGATCTTGTAGAGGGTCGGCCAGTCCTCCTTCACGATGCGCGGGAACTGGAACTTCGCGAAATCGTCCGCTTTGAAGTTCTCGACGACCTTCTTGTAGAGGAGGGCCGCCTTGTCCATCGTGTCCTGGCTGCCGGTACCGCGGACGCCGCCGGTGCCGACCGCCTCCAGATGCCAGCTCATCCCCGTCTCGGCGAGGAGCTCGGCCGTGTCGTTCGAGCACTGATCCTTCGACTTGTCCGAGTGCTTCTCGACCAGGAACTGCTTCCGGACGCGGATCTGATTGTCGAACTCCTTGATGATCGTCATCTTGTCCGACGTCTTCATCGCCTGGACGGCCTGGCTCACCTTCGTCTGGTAGACGCAGAACCGGTCGCCCTTATCCCGACTCATCAGGTCGTGATAGAGCACGATGGCGTCCTCGTAGTGACCCGTATCGAGATACGCGTTACCGAGGTCGTTCAGCATGTCGAGCGTCTTCTCGTCGGTGCCGCCCTTGTCGCCGCTGAGCGGCTTGAAGAAGTTGTAAGCTTTGTCCGGCTTGCCCGAGACGGCGTAGACGGGGACCATGTCCTTGCGCGCGGCCTTCTGCAGCTGCGCGGCGTTCGGCTGATCCGAGTACTTGTCGCCGAACTCGATGGTCTCCTTGAACTCCTGGATCGCCTTCGCGTAGTCGCCGGTGTTCCAGTAGACGTAGCCGAGCTTGTAATGCGCGTAGCCCCACACCTTGTTGTCGGGCGGCGGGTACTTGAGCACCTGCTTGTAGGCCTCCGCGGAGAGCGCCCACTTCGACGGGTCGCCCATCGCCTCCTGGAAGAAGAGCTCGCCGAACGCGAGGTAGGCGTTCGGGATGTACTTCGACTTCGGCGCCTTCTGGATCAGCTCGAAGTAGACCTTGCGCGCGTTGTCGAGGTCGCCCGACTGCTCGTACTCGTACGCGAGGTAGTAGAGCACCTCGTCGATCTTCGAGTAGGTCGGGTAGTCCTTCTTCATCACGTTGTAGAACTTGATCGCGTTCTGACGTGCCGAATCGAGGACCTTCTTGGCCTTCCCCGCCTCGCCGCGGCTCTTGTCGTATTTGGCCTTGTTCTTCGCCTTCTTCGCGTCGTCGGCGTCGATCTCACCCTGGATCTTGTCGCGGTTCGCTGCGCTCTCGAGCTCGACGTAGCCCTCCGCGAGACGGCGGACGAGCTGCGGGCGATCGGGCGACTTCTTCCGGGTCGTGCCGTAGAGGCCCTCGAGGCCGGTGATCTCGGTGATGAGCAGCTTCCGGGCGCGCGCCTTGAGGCGCGTCGTGCGCTCGTCGCGCTGCCCGGCCGCCATTGCCTCGCTCGGGTTCTGCGGCTTGAGGTCGTCCTTGCGATCCTTCTTCTCCACTGGCGGCGGGGCGCTCTTGAACGCAGCGCCGCGCTTCTGGTGGATGTCGAATTGCTTGGGACCGCCGGGGCAGGTCTCGAGCGACTTGTAAGCGTCGGGCGAGATGCACTCGCTCGACAGCTTGTCGGCGGCCTTCGGCGGCGACGTGTCCGCCGCGTCCGCCGCGCCCGCTACCGGCGCGACGAGCAGCGCGCCGAGGATGGCCAGGAAAGGAAATGCACGCTTCGAACTCATCTTCATCATCTCCCGCACGCAGACTCGACGACCTGCCGGTAGAAGCCCAGCTCGTCACGCCAGTACTCACCCTGGAACGGCCAGAGCAGATGTTCCTCGTCCGGCTTCACGACGCCGAAGATCTTCGACTCCACCTTGCTCACCTGCCCTTGCTGCAGCTTCTCGTCGAGCAGATTCCTCTGAGCGGCGGTGATGTCGATGAGGATCTTCTGCCCGTTCCGGAGATGCTCGTCGAGATCGTCGAGGTTCCGGTCGTACCGTGACTTCGCGAGCTTGCCCGCGTTCTTCACCGCGATGTCGCGCGCGAGCTTCAGCGCGTCGCGCACCTGCTGGCCGAGGCCCGAGGTCTGGAACGCGGAGGGCGCCTTCGTGAAGTGCTGCATCTCCTCGTCGAGCAGCTTCACGTACTCGACGTTGCGGAGCAGCTGGCGATCGCTCATGGCCGTTTCGACGATGCCCTTGACGCTCGGATCGAGATCCGCGGTTCCGTCGCGCACGGCCAGGAGGAACTTGTACGAGTCCTCCGGGTTGCCGCCCTTGAAGTGCGCGAGCACCTTCTCGAGCTCCTTGCGCAGCGGCTCGTACTTCTTCTTGAACCGTGCGACCACCGTGGTGGCCGCTTCGTAGTTGCAGTTCGAGAAGTAGATGACCGCCTTCAAGATCTGCGCTTCCGGATAGAACGACCCGGGGAAGTACGGCGCCTCGATGGTGTGGATGTTCCCGAGCGCGCGCGGATAGTCGCCGGCCATGAAGTACGCCCACGACTCCTCGAAGAGCGCGTCGAGCCAGTACTCGCTGCCCTCGTCGACCTGGTTCCAGTACTTCACGGCGGCCGATAGCTTCTCGCTGTTCACGTTCGGCGCGTTGGTCTCGGCGTCGAGCTTGATCGACGACGAGTAGTAGGTGCGTGCCATCGAGAGATACGCGAGGTCGCGCATGCGTCCCTCGTCGTCCACGCCCTCTGCTCCGTCGTCGATTGCCTTCTCGACGCGCTGGAAGGACTTGATGGCCGGAACGGACTTCCGGAGCTGCACGTAGCTGATGCCGGAGAAGAACTGCGACTGGACGTAGTACGGGCTGTCCGTGTCGACCTTCGAGAAGAGGCGGACGGCGTCCTCGTACTGACGGTTACGGTACTTGTACCGGCCGAGCATGTAGTTCAGCTGCCAGAACAGCTCTTTTTGCTGCGGGTTGTTGAAGCGAGCGACCTCTTCGTCGCTGTACTTGCCGACGCGTTCGATGATGTCCGCGGGCTCCGGGAGCTGCGTCGCGAGCTTCGCGAGCCACAGCAGCGTCTCGTTGAACTTGAGGTGGTTCTTCGTCATCGAGATGAGGCTGAAGAGCGCGTAGCTCGCCTGGTAGAACTTCAGCTTGTAGAGCGAGACCGCGAGGTAATACTGCGCGAGCTGCTGGTTGCCCGGATCGTCGCCCGTCTGCCCCGCGACCACGCGGTAGAGCGCCACGGCGGCCTCCGCGTAACGATCCTTGTCGAAGAGTCGCTTCGCGGCGGCGGCTTCTTCCGTCATCTGACCGGCGGCCGACGTGCCGCCGCCCTTGTCACTGCCCTCGTCGAGATCGATGTCGACGGCGCCCTTCTTCTTTCCGCCGCCGCCCTTCTTTCCCTTGCCCTTCGGCGCGTCGGAATCCGCATCCAGGTCGATGACCTCTTGGGCTCGTGCGTGCCGCGGCGATACCGTCCCTCCGACGGCCGTGACAGCGACGAGCAATGCTCCGACAAGGCGCTTACGCAACATGAGTTTTCTCCTTCACCGAGCAGCCGCAGCGGGTGATGAACCGCACCTCGTGTCCCTGCGAACGGGTATCGAGATCCCAAAAAGCCAATCAGAACCAACAGATACCTACTCGCGGCAGGCGGGATGTTAGATAGTTGCCGCTTTACTTGTCAAGGACAGCCGCCCGGGGGCACGACGGTTCATTCAAGGTCCGCGTTGCGCCGCATTGCGCTGTGTTCCTTCGCAGATGCAAAGTTGAAACGTGTCGCCAACGAGGCCTCCGACTCACACCGATCTCGACCTGCGAGACTCCCCGCTGGTGAGCCGATCTCGAGTGCGTCGCACACCAACGGAGTGACGCACATCCGACGTGACGAGCATGCGAGAGCTCGCAGCGCATACGCTTCGACTACGATGAGACCGTTAACTTTGGACGCAGCTACAAGCAGT
>CAYUAW010000365.1:0-7822 GCA_964442485.1 uncultured Polyangiaceae bacterium | reverse complement strand
ATTCGCGCGTCGCCGCGTTCAAGCCGATGACCGACTACGACTGGTCGTGGCCCAAGAAGATCGACCGCGAAGCCGTCGACGAGCTCTTCACGCTCGGCTTCATCAGGACCGGACACAACGCCGTTCTCGTCGGCCCCAACGGCGTCGGCAAGACGATGATCCTCAAGAATGTCGCTCACCAGGCTGTCGTTCGCGGACACACCGTGCGCTTCGCCACCGCCAGCGACATGCTCGCTGATCTCGCTGCCCAGGAGTCTTCCGTCGCGCTCGCGCGCCGGCTGCGTCGTTACACCATCCCGCATCTGCTCTGCATCGACGAGGTCGGCTACCTCTCGTACGACAGCCGCTACGCCGACCTTCTCTTCGAGGTCGTCACGCGCCGCTACGACGCACAGAGGCCCGTCCTGCTCAGCACCAACAAGGCGTTCACCGCCTGGAGCGAAGTCTTTCCCCATGCCGCCTGCGTCGTCACCCTCGTCGACCGCCTCATCCACCGCGCCGAGGTCATCGACATCGACGCCGAGAGCTACCGCCTCAAGGAGGCCAAAGAGCTGAACGCCGCGCGCACCACGCAACGTCGCAAGAAGCACTGACCCCTGCTTCACCGGTGAACTTCACCGGCACGAGCCGCGTCCTTCACCGGCACCGGCCGCGTTCTTCACCGGTGAACTTCACCGAATTCCCGCGCTTTCACGTGCCCATCAACAGGCTGTGATGGTCCGCCTGGGCCTCCATCCGATCGCGCTCCACGGAGTCGCGGCAGACGGCGGATGCACCTGTCCCCGAGGCAAATCGTGCAGTGGGATCGGGAAGCACCCCGTGCTCCGCGCGTGGCAGAAGGAGCCGGTCCGTTGGGCGGACCTCGACGCCATGTTTGCTAGCAATTGGCGATTGAATCTCGGGCTTCGGATGGGCCGCCAGCCGAGCGGGGTCAACCTCGTGACGATCGACGTAGATGGTCCAAGGAGCTTGCTCGCGTCGCTCGAGGCAGAGCACGGCAAGCTCCCTCCGACGCTGACGGCGCGGACCGGATCAGGCGGCCTCCATCTAGTCTATCGCGTACCCGCGAACCGTAGGATCAGAAACCGTGTGCGGCTCGCCCCGGGTGTCGACGTGCGAGCGGAGGGCGGGCAGATCGTCGCCTCGCCGTCCCGGCACCGGAGCGGAGCGCACTACTCGTGGATCGACGCGCGAGAGCCAGCGGAGCTCTACGAATGACCGGCTGGGAGGCCGTGCTTGAGGATCGCCCGCAGGCGCGCGAAAAGGGCGCCCATGCTCCGTCCCTGCCGGCCGCCGCTATGGCCAGGACATCGCACTACGCCGTTGCGGCGGTTGAAGCTGAATGCCGGGAGGTGCGGGCTACGTCCGGGGGTAGTCGCAACGCGCGTTTGAATCGTGCCGCGTTCTCGCTCGGGCAGATCGTCGCCTCGCGCGCGATCGATAGGGGCTCCGTCGTCCGTGAGCTCCGGGCCGCCGCGCTGGACGCGGGCCTCGGCTCGGCGGAGATCGATGCGACCATTGCGAGCGGCATGGCCGCAGGGGCGGAAGAGCCGCGAGCAATCCCGCCGCCACGCGCCCGCACGACCGGCGCAAGCGCGGAGGAGCCCCCGCCGGACCCGTACGCGGATGCGGCGGACGTGCCGCCGGACGGGACGGATGGTGGAGAGCAGACGCGCGACCCGTCTACTGGGCCCCGCCATTCCGCGACGGTGGCCGACGTGCTCGACGAGTGGAGCATGCATGGCCCACTCATCCATGAGCCCACGGCAATTGCTCGGCTCGACGAGCTCACTGGGGGCGGCCCCGTGTACGGCTCGCGCTGGTACGTTGCGGGCGCGCCCGACGCGGGCAAGACCGCCCTCGTAGTCCAGATCGCGCACGTGTACGCGTTGCGCGGCGTCGCGGTCGGGTTGCTCGCCGTGGACGAGGAGGCCGGCGACCTCGTGACGCGACTCGCTCAGCGCGTCGGCTACGGGCGCGGCGTGCTCGAGGCGCGTAGCTTGACGACGATCGACGGCGTCCGGCATGAGCTCCGAGATCTGCCGATCCGGCTGTACGACGCGACGTGGACGATCGAGTCCGCCGCTTCCGACCTCGCTCTGTATGCGCAGGGGCGGGCCACAGCGGACCCAGCGGCGCACCCGCACGGCCCCCGCGCCACGCTTGCGATCGACTCGCTACAGACTGTGACGTGTGGAGCCGAAACCACCGCCGGTAGCGAGCGCGGCCTGTCCACGGCGGAGGCCGTGACTGCTCGCGTCCACGCGATCCGCGCGGTCGCTACGCGCTACCGGCTGATCGCCCTCTGCACGTCCGAGATGGGGCGAGGCGCGTACGCGCAGCGGAACCCCGACGACCGCACCGCGACCCTCGCGGCCGCAAAGTGGTCCGGCGCCGTCGAGTACAGCGCGCGTGTCTTGCTCGGCCTGCGCTCCGTTGCCGGGGAGGCCGACCTTCTCGAGATCGACGTAGCCAAGAACAAGCACGGGCCGTCAGGTGAACTCGTCCACCTGCGGATCGACCGTCGGTGCCAGGCGCTCACGGAAGTGAGCTACGAGCCCCCGCCACCTGCGCACGCCGACGTCCAGCGGGCAGGGAGAAAGACCGCCGAGCTAGTCAGGGCCGCTGCGCACCTGGCCGTCGTGCTTGCGGGGCGGCCAGGGATCGTGACTCGGGACATGCCCCCGGCGGCCCGCGCTGAGGCCGGCAGCATGTCCGAAGCTACCGCTCGGGCCGCACTCGCCCGACTCGGTGAAGCGGTCGTGAAGGTTCCGGGCTCCCGAGGTGCGCGGCACCTCTACCTCGACGGCCGGCGCGTCTCTGCCGACGTGCTCGCCTTGGTCTCCGCCACCCATCGGGGCACCGTCGAGGCCGCCCGGCCACCTTCGGAGTCAGCATGACCGGCACCGTCGCCGACTGTCGCGCGACTGTCGCGGATCGCTTGGTGAGAGTGTGTGTCGCGCCCTACGTAGTAGGCGCGCGACGCTCACCCGGATCGGTCACGCGCGCGCTGGTCCCGTCGCGACGGTCCGGCCCCTGCTCAAGGCCTCGTGGCGACATCCGGATCGTGGAGAGCTGATGGCCCGACAGCCCCTGGCCCGCGTTCTCGTTGCTCCCTTCGTGGTCGGCCCGAAGAACGCCGAGGCCGCGACGGGCTGGCCCTGGCGCTGGGTTCGCGACACGGCGAGGGCTCTCGGCGTTCCTATCATCGGCCACGGCCGGAAGCTCGGTGTACGCGCCGACCTTTTCCTCGCCGCCCTCGACCGCGTCGACCCGTGTCAGGTAGCCCCCGATGGCGCGCTCGACGTGGCCGACCCCGCCGAAACGGTCCGTCGCGCACTCGGGAAGCGTAGGAGGTCGGCGTGACGACGAGCAGCGGACTCCCAATGCGGCGAGGCACAGCGAGTTTGCCGGCGGAAACGCCATCTGACGCCAGCGAATTCCCCCAGATTCGCCCCGGTGCACAGGCTGCCGGGGCTCCCGATGCTGCAGTCCCGACCGCGCTCATCTTCCGCTGTCGAAGATGTGGTGACACGGTCGCCACGCCGCACTCGGCGCCCAGGTTGGCACTCCTTCGCGCAATCACGCGACGCCAAACGCTGACGGCCCATGAGTGCGACGACGGCGCGAGCGGCCTTGCTGACCTTATCGGGACCGGACCGGGACGCGCCCGGTGCACCGGGCATGACGGGAAGACGACGGAGGGCGGCCATGCGGATTGTTGAGGCGTCGACACGAAGCGGCGGAAAACGTGCCGGCCAGGATCGGGTTCGGTCCGTAAGAACCGCTTTGGGGTGGCCGGACGTCCTCTACGCCGTTCAAAACGACGAAGCTCGCTCCGCGGCGCTTGGCCTCTACCGCGCACGCGGGTTCCGACCTGACGACTTCGGCCGCATCCGCCGAGCTCGGGAGGCGATGGCCGACGCTCTCACCAGGACGGAGGACATGCTCGAGATGCGCGGCCGCCGTAGTGACGACGAACGTGCTCGAGTTCGGGCCGTTCGACGACAGCTTGAATGGGAGCTCTGGCCATGACGGACGGGCTTGAGGCCGAGCTGTCAGGTCGTCCGTCACGGGTGCGCGCGGGCGCGGGCGCGTCATGGGGTGCTAGTCGGACGACTCACCCACGGGTGCGCGCGTGCGCGACATGGGGTGCCATGACATGGTGAGAGCGTGGCCGGATCGATTCAGGACTTCGTCCGCGCGCTGGAGGGACCGACCGCGCTGCATGGCCCGGTGTCGGTCAAAGGGCGGCGCGCCGTGCGACGCGCACGTTTGCCTCAAGCATGACGGGACGCTGGCAAGGCGTTGCCGCATGCACGGAGGGCTCTCTACCGGGCCCAAGACAGCGTCTGGGCGGGAGCGGGCGAGAGCTGCGGTCGTGCGAAGGTGGGCGGTTGGGCGATCGTGTCGACAACCGCCGTGAGCCGAGTTGGCTCGGGTATGCTCATTGAACGCGAACCAACCATGCGAACCTCCGTGTCGTGCAAGATGCTGATGGCGCCCCCAAGCGGAGGGAAGATTCTCGTCAGGTTGTCGCGAATTCGTTACCTGGGCTTTACCGCATGGCTCATGTGCGGCTGCGCAACCGAGCGCCCGCCGACCCCGCCCGTTCGGGGCGAGTGCGCCAGAGACGCTGATTGCGGCGCGCACGCGCACTGCGACGTGTCGACTGCACACGCCCAGTGCATAAAGACGCCAGCCGCAGCACGAGCGATCCCGCACCGTCCTCTGCCCAGAGCGGCGGCTCCCGTGCACGTTGACGCCCCAATGCCCGGCGCAGACGAATCGCTACCCGACGCTCAATGCGCACAGGGAGATGGCAACGCTTGCATCGTCGCGTGGACGACGTCTTGCAACCGGGACGATTACACGTCGTGCCTGCGGCTCGCCGAACTTCGACGCGACGGGCACCCACCCGACGTTGAGGAAGCCGAACGAATCCTCACCCGTGTTTGCGACTCGTTGAACAAGCCGGCTTCGACTCAGAGCAATACGCCGGAGCCGCAATCTCCGACGCGCTCGGCACAGGCGGCAGGATGCAGGGGGCTCGGGGTGCTGTACGAAAAAGCACCCCAGCACGACCAGGTACGAGCGGCCACGCTTTATCGAAAGGCCTGCGAAAACGGCGATCCGAAAGGATGCGTGTTACTCGGCAACTTGTACACGGAAGCGAACGACCTTGGGAAGGCGCTCACGTTCTTCAGCGCGGCGTGCTCCGGAGGCGCCGCGATGGGCTGTGGGCTACAAGCTGGCGTCCTGGCTGACCAGAATCGATGGAAGGAGGCTTATCCTCTTGCCGAAAAGGCCTGCGGCGTCGTCATTCGGTTCTGCGCACTTAAGGGACAGATGCTCTGCGAAGGGAAGGGGGTCGCAAAGGACGGAATCCGAGCGGCGGACCTTCTCACGCAAGCGTGCGACCAGGGCTCGGCGGAAGCATGCATACGCTTAGGTTCGGTGCTCGATGAGGGCAAATGTGTCCGTCGCGACCGTCTTCGTGCAGCCGAGTTCTACAGTCACGCTTGCGACGCAGGAAGCTCGCTCGGGTGCGCGCTCTTGGTCGGCAAGTACAGCTCCGGCGATGGAGTGGCGGCCGACCCACCGCGCGCACGCGCGCTCGCAGAGAAGCTATGCGTTGAAGAGGGCTGGCCGCCATCGGAGAAAGCCGTCCGAGGCAACGTGTGCCGTCAAGCCGGAGTATTGCTCCAGCTTGCCGAAGCGGGGCCGGTCTCACAGGACCGCGCAGCCGAACTCAATGAACGTGCCTGCCGCTTTGGCGTCGGGGGCGCCTGCTTTGATGCCGCGAAGACGCGCATGTCCGCGCACGGCGGCACACGCGACGTCGAGCGAGCACGAGAGTTGCTCGAAGCGGGTTGCGAATTGAAGAACAGCAAGGCGTGCGAATTGCGGGCCGTGATCAACAACATCCAGAAGTCGTGCGAAACCGTCGCCGCACCGGAGTGCGCCCAGTTCGGGTTCCAGCGGCAACGCTAGGCGAGCGCACTTCTGAGGAAAGATTCGTTAGCGACGCCGAGTCGATCGTATTCGCGTCTCGACACGAGCCGGAGCCGTCATCCGTCGGCCACGAGCATCTGAACACAAGACGCGTAGACAGACGCGTCGAGACGCGTATATTGAATTTCGTGCGAAGCAGCATGGACGAAGGACACACCGCCCGGTTCAACATGGTGATGACGCCCGACGAGCGCGCCATGTTGCAGGAGCTTGCAGTTGCGGAGTTCCGCAAGGAGAGCGACGTCATCCGCCGCCTCTTGCTGGGCGCCTACCGCGAACAGTTCGGCGACAGGAGGCCGGGCAAGCCGAAGCCGAAGTACAACTCGCGCGACGTCATTGACGCGAGGGCCAAGAGGGCGAAGCGAAACCCGAAGAAGTAACCGGAAGAAAGGCCGAGCCGATGTCACGGGAAGCAACAGGCGAGGTGCGCGAGCGATGCGGCGTGCTCGAAACGCGCATCACCCTGAAGGGGAAGCAACGCGAAGAGTTCAAGCTGCCGACTTGCAAGACGCGGTCCGAAGCGGTTGGGCGCTCGAAGGTACTCGCCACGATGGCCCGTCGGTTTCGTCGAGCTGGGCTTCTCGACACGACGGACGCTCGCCGGCTCCTCGATATGGCTGCCGCCGCGCCCGCTCGCACGCTCGAGGGCGTCCTCAAGGTCGCGGACGAGCTGATCGGCGATGAACTCGCGGACGCAGACGCACCGGACGTTCCGACTTTCAAGGAGCTGGCGAAGCGCTGGACGGGCGGAGAGCTGCACACGCTTCACCCCGATCACGTGAAGAAGAAGGACGCCTCGCTCGACAAGGCCCGCATCGCGAAGCTCTGCGATATCGATATCGGTGGCGTGAAGCTCGGCGAGCTGCGGTTGGATTTCATGACGCTCGACCACGCCGACGCCGTCATGCGGAATCTGCCGAAGGAAGCAAAGCGACCGGCGACGCGGAGGGCATACGCGCAGCTCGTTCATCGCGTCATGTCACTCGCGGTGTATCCGTGCCGGCATATCGAACGGAGCCCGATTCCACGGGGCTGGCTTCCGAAGGCGGGCCGTCCGCCCGCTTATCCGTATCTCTATGCCGACGAAGACGCGCAGCTCATGGGCTTCAAAGATATCCCGCTCGTCTGGCGACTTCTGTTCGGCTTTCTAGCGCGCGAGGGTTGCCGACGAAGTGAAGCGGCTTCCTTCACCTGGAATGACTTCGACCTCGAGCGGGGCGCCGTCTCTCTCGGTGAAAACAAGACGGACGATCCTCGGGCTTGGGCACTCGACCCGGGCGTCGCGCGGGCGTTGCGGGTATGGCGCGAGCAGTTCCGGAAGGACGCGCCGGACACGAGCTGCGTATTCAGTGACGAGACCGGCGCTCCGATCGACGTGGAGCACCTGGCGCACAAGCTTCGGAACGCTCTCGGTGCGGCGGGAGTGGACCGGTCGGAGCTCTTCGACGCGACAGCGAACCGCGGGCGACTCCGTGCACACGACCTCCGAGCGACGTTCATCACGCTCGCGCTCGCGAACGGCAGGACGGAGACGTGGGTGCAAGACCGCACGGGTCACACGACCAGCGGCATGATCAACCGCTATCGGCGCCAGGCGAGGCAGGCTCAGGAGATCGGGATGAAGTGGCTCGGCCGTCTCGACGAGCTCATCCCCGAGCTCGCTGATTGCCCCCGCATTGCCCCCAACGCCACTTCTCTCGGCTCCGACGATGCACCCTCGAGCGATGCTAACTCGCGAGAGTCTCAAGCGTTGTGCACGAGGAGGGACTTGAACCCCCACGCCTTGCGGCGCCGGAACCTAAATCCG
>CAYUAW010000364.1:0-7830 GCA_964442485.1 uncultured Polyangiaceae bacterium | reverse complement strand
GCGCGCTCGCTCCGCTCGCGTGGTTCCGCATCTTTGATCTTGGAACGGGGGTCCTTAGCCTGGCCTTAGCCCCCCGCAGCTGTGTTTAAGGATCGAACACCTTCCCAGGGTTCAGGATCCCCCGGGGGTCGAGGGTTTGCTTGATGGCACGCATCAGCGCGAGCTCCGCGGGCGTGCGCGAGTAGGCGAGGTACGGCTTCTTCAGGAGACCGATGCCGTGCTCCGCCGAGATGCTGCCCCGGTGTTTCTGCACGAGCGCGAAGATTGCGTGATCCGCTGCCGAGGTCCGCGCGAGAAACGACTCCTTCTCGAGGTCATCGGGCTTCATGACGTTCACGTGCAGGTTCCCGTCTCCGATGTGTCCGAACAGGCAGATCTCCCAGCCCGGGTACTGGGCGGCGAACAGCGACTCGAGCTCCGCGCAGAAGGTCTCCAGCGCGGCGACGGGAAGAGCGATGTCGTTCTTGTGCGGTAGCCCGGTCGCGCTGAGGCTCTCGCTGATGCCCTCGCGCAGGGTCCAGAGCTCCGCGGCCTGCGTCGAGTTCTGCGCGAGCGTGCCATCCCTGATGAGCTCGCGCTCGAAGAGCGAGCCGAGCCACTCCTCGAGAGCGACCTCGTCGGCGTCTTCCACCTCGAGCAGCACGTAGCACGGGTACCGTTGCTCGAAGGGGACCCGCGCCTTGCGGTGCTGCTGCACGCGAGCGAGACACCGGTCGGTGAAGAACTCGAACGCCGCGATGACGATGGGAGCCTTCCGTGCGTCGCGAAACACCCGGAGCACTGCCGCCACGTCGTCCACCGCGAAGAGCAGCACCGACTGGCGCGAGGGCAGCCGCGCGAGCTTGAGCGTCGCTTCGGTGATCACGCCAAGGATGCCCTCCGAGCCGACGAACAGCTGACGAAGGTCCAGCCCGGTGTTGTTCTTCTCGAGCGCGCCGTTCAGCTCGAGGATGTCGCCCGTGGCCGTGACCACCTCTAGCCCGAGAACCCAGTTGCGGGTCAGCCCGTAGCGGATGACCTTCACGCCGCCGGCATTGGTGGCGATGTTCCCGCCGACGGTGCTCGAGCCCTTGGACGCGAAATCCACCGGCCACGTCAGCCCCAGCGGCTCGGAGTGCTGGTGAACGGCCTCCGTGACGGCGCCCGCCTGCACGCGCAGCGTCGAGCCCAGCAGATCGACGTCGCCGAGACGTCTCATCCGGGACAGCGACAGCACGATCTCGCCGTCCTTCGCGACGGCTCCGCCGGCCAGGCCGGTCCGGCCCCCCGACGGAACGACGGCCACGGACGCGTCGTTGCAGGCACGAAGCAAGCGAGCGACCTCTTCCGTCGTGCGAGGTTGCGCGATGACGCTGGGGGCTGCGGCGTGGACTCTCGTCCAGTCGCGACCATATTCGTCGAGCTCCGCCGGCTCCCGTGTGAAGAAGTCTTCTGGGAAGCGACCCGCCTGCTCCAGCATGAACGATTCGGACGGGGGATGCGGCATGACGACCCGGTCCTCACGCTACTGTCCGATCCGGGAAGGCGCAATCACTGCGCGCCGGCAGCGCAGGCCTTGCACGGTCGCTGGCTCCGGACCCGATCCGGCGCGCGAGATTTGCGCAATCGCAGCAATTCCGCGGCGGTCACTAAAGAGCCCGGCATGGAGCCCGTTCAACCTGTCGGTAGGGCGCGTTCGCGCGAGCGCGCCGCCGTCATCGCTCTCGAGGTCCCATGAACTGCGCCACCGACGAAACCCGGATGAACTCCTCTCCCCCCGCCGGAAGAGTAGCAGCGAATGCCGCGTGCGTCACCGCGGGCGCGTCGCTCATCGCGGCAGCGCGGGCGCATCTCCTTGCGATGTGTGACGACGACCACGAGTTCGCCGACGAGGTCCTGGGCGACTACGCGACGCTCTTCGCTCAGGGCGTCGCCACCATCCGGGAGCAACTCCAACGCGGAGACGACACCGGCGCGAGTCGCGAGGTTCACTCGCTGAAGGGCGCGAGCCTCAACGTGGGCCTCGAGGACGTCGGCACACACTGCAAGAACCTCGAGCTCTGTGCGAAGACGGGCAACCGCGCAGGGGCACTTGCGGAGCTCGAAGAGCTCGTTGCGCTGGAAGCCGCACTTTCGAGCGCGCTGTCTTCCCGGGATGCCGGCGGAACACCGTCGCCATGAGTGTATGCCGCGGGGGCTCTCATCTCGGGGTGCTGCTGGCCTCGGCGCTGGTCGCCCTCGGCTGCACGCGGCTCGATCGAGAGATCGTTTCGACCGAATCGTCTGCTGACCCGCTCATGAATGCGGGCTCCTCGGAGCCGATCCAGCCGATCACGCTGGCGACGAACCTCGACCCCGGGAAGGTCGCCCTCGGTCGCCGGCTGTTCCTCGACGTGCGTTTCTCGCGCGACGCAACGATGTCCTGCGCGACCTGCCACGACCTCGCCCGGTCGGGCGTCGACGGCCTGCGTGTGGCCGTCGGTCTCGGCGGCGCGAAGGGACGCCGCAACACGCCGACCGTGTTCAACTCGGACTTGAACGAGAAGCAATTCTGGGACGGGCGCGCCGACACGCTGGAAGCGCAGATCGACGGTCCGTTGCTCGATGAACGCGAGATGGGTGGTAGCTGGCCGAACGTCCTCCGGGTGCTGCGCGGCGACGACGCGTACTCGCGTGCGTTCGTCCGACTCTACGGCAAGCAACCGGTTCGCGAGGACGTGCGCGATGCTCTTGCGACCTACGAGCGGACGCTGCGAACCCTGGGCTCTCGCTTCGATCGATACCTGGAGGGCGATCCGGCCGCGCTTTCGCTCGCCGAACGCGAGGGCTATGAGGCGTTCCAGAACTACGGGTGCGTGAGCTGCCATCAGGGCCGGAACGTCGGGGGAAACATGTTCCAGAAGCTCGGCGTCGTGCGCGACTTCGTGGAGGAGGAAGATGACGTGGAAGACCTCGGTCGCTTCCAGGTCACTCACCGGGAGATCGACCGAAACGTGTTCCGCGTACCGAGCTTGCGGCTCGTCTCGCGAACGGCGCCCTACTTCCATGATGGCCGCATACCGACCTTGCAAGATGCCATCGTGCTGATGGGCAGGTACCAGCTCGGTCGGGAGATCCCGTCAGTGGACGTCGAGCGCATCACGAGCTTCCTCGGCTCTCTCGCCGGTGAATGCACCACCGAGGGACCGCATGCGAGTCGTTAAGTATCTGCTCGTCGGTGGTGTCCTGGCGTGCCTGCTCGCGTACCTCGGCGCCCAGAGTGCGGTACCCGATCACGCCGCGCTCGTGGACGCCATCGAGGCCGCCCGCCGGCTCCACGAGCTCGACGCACGGCTCGACCGCGCGGCGCTCGCGATCGAAGCCGGCACGGTCCTCCACTACGACGAGATGCTGGACCTGACTCGCGACATGGCCGTGCAGCAGCAGCGCGTGGAGGCGCTCCCCGCCGGGCTGAAGGATCCGGAGCTCACAGATCGCATCAAGCTTACGCGGGCCTTCCTGACCCTCAAGGAATCCCTGGCGGACGACTTCAAGTCATTTCACTCCGTGCGCAAGAACTCCGAGTCTTACCTTCCGACGGCCGCGCAGGTCGCTTATGCCGCGGCAGAGCTCGGGCTCGTCGACATCGTCGAACGGGAGGTCAACGCGCTGCTCGGAGAGGTGGAGCGCTATCGCACCGACGGAGACGTCGCGCACCTGACGGCGCTCGAGCAGGACAGCGCTGCCCTGGCAGAGGACGGCTCGAACGGCGGGATGGGCCGGGCTCGCAGCCGTGTGACGCCGCAGCTGAAGGCCGCCGTCGACGTGCTGCTGCAACACGCCAGGACGTACCGCCGGTACGCGCCCCTTTCCGCCAAGGCGCTGGACGAGCTGCTCCGCGTCGACGATCGGCCCCTGGACGCGCTCTACGTGTCGCTGCACAGCCGTCACGAGCGTGCGCTCGCGCGCGCGAGCGCGTTCCGGCTGGGTCTCGCCGCGCTGAGCGCCGTGCTCCTCGTGGCGATCGCCCTGGTCGGCTTTCGCCTGCGCCGCCAGACGCGCGCGGTGCTGGCGGCGCTCGAGACCGTCGCCGCGAAGAAGAAGGTCATCGAGGAGAAACAGGAAGAGGTCGAGCGCCTGAATCGATCCCTCGAGGAGCACGTGGAGGCTCGGACCTTCGAGCTCGAGTGCGCGAAGGAAGAGTACCGTGTCCTCCTGGAGACGACGCCGGGCATCCCGTGCGAGACGAAGGGCAGTAGCCTCCAGTTTGCGTACGTCGGACCGCGCGCGGAAGCGCTGCTCGGCTTTCCGCTGAAGGACTGGACGGCGCCGGACTTCCTCGCCCGGCATATCGCGACGGAGAGCGAGGCCCTCGGAATGGCGGCGTTGCAAGCGTGCCACGACGAGCTCGGGGACCACGAGGTCGAGGTGCCGCTGATCGCGGCCGATGGCGCGAAGGTCTGGGTCCGTCTAATAGTGACGTGCTCTCTGGACCCCAAGAACCGCACCGTGCTCCGGGGGTTTCTCATGGACACGACGCGGGAGCACCTGGCAAGCGAAGAGCTCGAGCAAGACCGCCGCCGGCTCGAGCGGCAGAACGCCGCGATCTCGCAGCTGATGGAGGTTGGCGTCCTCGCGCTACCTCCGGCTGAAGTCCATGCAATCCTCACCGAGGTCGCCGCGCAGACCCTGGACGTCATGCATGCTGCCATCTGGCTCGTACAAGCGGATGGGCGGCTGGTCATCGCGGATCACTACGACTACGCCAGCGATTGCCATTCGAGCCTCGACGAGGAGATCATCACGCCGCCACCGGCATTCTCCGTCCCCATGAAGGGCGGCACCGGGAAGCAGCGGGCCGGCCTCATCGTCTGCGAAGGTGGAGAGCTGGAGCTTCCCATCTACGTCGACCATGAGCTCGCGGCCATCCTCTGCTGCGCCGGGAAGGGCGTCGCAGGCGACTGGACGTACGACGAGCGCATGTTCGTCAACGCTGTCGCAAACCTCATCGCGCTCCACATCGAGCGACAGGCCCGCGGCCGCGTCGCGGAGTCTCTGAAGGAAAGCGAGGAGCGCTGGCAGTTCGCGCTCGAGGGCAGCGGTGACGCGGTCTGGGACTGGACGGTGCCGACGGGACAGTTCTTCGTCTCCGACCAGTGGCGAAAGATGTACGGTTACACGATCGCCGACTTCGGCACGTCGATCGAAGGCGTCACGCACGTGGTGCATCCCGACGACATGCCGCGCATGCAAGTGGCACTGGATGCTCATTTCGCGGGAGAGACGCCGCTCTACACGGCCGAGCTCCGGGTCCGGTGCAAAAACGGCCGCGAGAAATGGTCGCTCTTTCGCGGCAAGCTGATGAAGCGAACCGCGGATGGCCTGCCGGAACGAGTCGTGGGTACCGCAAGCGACATCAGCCTGCAGAAGGCCGCCGAGCTCGAGCTCGAGCGCGCGATGTACGACGCGCAGAGCGCCGTCGAGCGGCTGGAGGTCGAGATCGCTCGCGCGAAGGAGCTCGCCGAGCGCGCCGAGATCGCGAACCGGGCGAAGAGCGAGTTCCTCGCCAACATGAGCCACGAGGTGCGCACGCCGATGGGCGGCGTGATCGGCATGATCCACCTCCTGCTCGATACGACCCTGGACGCCGAGCAGCGGGAGATGGCTCGTTCGATCAAGGATTCGAGCGAGACTCTGCTGACGATCTTGAACGATATCCTGGATCTGTCCAAGCTCGAAGCCGGCAAGGTGACGCTGGAAACCCGCCCCTTCGACCCGAGAACATTGCTCGCCGATGCGGTCACTCTCTTCAGCGGGCGCGCACGCGCGAAGAACGTGAGCATCGAGTGGTCTCTCGAGGACGACGTCCCGGCGGCCGTGATGGGAGACACCACCCGTATTGGTCAGGTGCTCTTGAACCTCGTCGGCAACGCCGTGAAGTTCACGTCGGAAGGTACCGTATCCCTGCGCGTCCGCCGGTTCGAAGGGGCGGAGGAAGGCAAGGTCGGCCTGCGCTTCGAGGTGCACGACTCCGGCATCGGCATCCCGGAGAAGGTGCTGCCGACCCTGTTCCAGAAGTTCCAGCAGGCGGACAACTCCACCTCGCGACGCTTCGGCGGCACGGGCCTCGGCCTCGCCATCAGCCGAGAGCTGGTCGAGCTCATGGGCGGCAAGATCGGCGTGAGCAGTACGGAGGGAAAGGGTTCCGTCTTCTGGGTCAACGTGCCGCTCGAGCCGACCTCGATCGTGGCCAAGGTGGCGAGCGTGCTGCCCCGCGCTCCCGAGCGGAGCGTGGTGCGTTCCACGGCGCGCATCCTGCTCGCCGAGGACAACGTGGTGAACCAGCGCGTCGCGCTTCGCTTGCTCTCGAAGCTCGGGTACACCGCGGACCTCGTCGACAACGGCAGGAAAGCCGTCGATCGACATCGTGCCGAGCCTTACGACGCCGTGATCATGGACTGTCAGATGCCCGAGATGGACGGCTACCGCGCAACGGAGCTGATCCGCGCCGCCGAGGCGCCCGGAGTCCGCGTCCCGATCATCGCGATGACTGCGAACGCGATGCAGGGCGACCGTGAAGCGTGCCTCGCCGCCGGCATGAGCGACTACCTGACGAAGCCCATCGTTCCGGCGAAGCTCCGCGAGGTGCTCGAGAAGTGGCTCGGCGCGCGGGCGGAGGCGCCCGCGGGTGCCTCCGAGCCGGAGCCCGAGCGCAGGGCTCCCCTGCCCGCGTGATCGGCTCGACTATCCCTCTCGTGGCTCGCCCCTCGGATTCGCGCTGCTCGGCACCGCGATCTGGCGCACGACGTAGAGAGGGCGATGCCTCGCCTCGGCGTGCACCTGTCCCAGGTACTCGCCGAGGACACCGAGGAACAGCATCTGCGCGCCCGCCAGGAACGACATGACGACTGCGAGCGAGGTCCAGCCTGGGATGGCCCGGTCGAAGATGAGCCGCTGCGCGGCCGCGTACACCCCGTAGAGAAACGAGCAAAGCGACACCAGCGTCCCAGCGACGATCGCGGCTCGCAGCGGGAGCGTGGAGAAGCTGACCGCCGCGCTGATCGCGAATTTCAGCATTCGCAGGGTGCTGTACTTGCTGCGGCCTTCGAACCTCGCCTCTTCGGTGTAGGGGACCGAGACCTGCTTGAAGCCGATCCAGCTGAACATCCCGCGCAAGAAGCGGCTCTGCTCTCGCATCGCCCGGATCGCGCGCACGACCTTCGCGTCGAGAAGGCGAAAATCCGGTGCGTCCGCCACGATCGGCGTCTCGGAGACGAGTCGCAGGACCCGATAGAAGAGCCGCGACGTGAGCCGCTTAAAGAGGCTCGTGCTGCTGGAACGCCGGCGCACTCCATGCACGAGCTCGGCCCCCGCCTCCCAGGCAACAAGGAGATCGGCGATGGCCTCGGGCGGATGCTGGAGATCGGCGTCCATCGTGATCACGGCATCTGCGTCCGCCAGATCCAGCGCCGCCGTCAGCGCAGCCTGATGGCCGAAGTTTCGAGACAGCTGGATCAACCCTACGCGCGAATCTTTCGCGGCGAGGGCGGAGCAGACCTCGGCGGTGCCGTCCGTGCTCCCGTCGTCGACGATGATCAGGCGGAACGCGTAGGGCAGCGGTTCCAGCGCGCGGGTCATGCGGGCGTGCAACGGGCCGATGGACTCAGCTTCGTTGAAAGCGGGGACGACGATGTCCACGGTCCTCATGCGCCCGGCGCGACCTTACCTCGGTGCGTCATGCGGTCAAGAAATGCCGTCGCGCCGTGCACCCCTCGAGCATGCCGCGACGAGTCGATGCCTTGGTGACACTCGCACCGCGAGGACACGCCGAAAGAGACTTGCGCGTCGCATCGGTTCGGGGCAAGGGTTCGC
>CAYUAW010000363.1:0-7839 GCA_964442485.1 uncultured Polyangiaceae bacterium | reverse complement strand
GAGCTCATCAAGCAGTACCTCATGGGCGCCGACGTGCACACGGACTGGAAGGTCGGGAGCGCGCTCGAGTACACCGGCAGCTATCAGGGCAAGCCCTTCAAGGAGAAGGGCACCATCAAGCAGATCGAAAAGAACAAGGTGCTCCAGGCGACGCACTTCAGCACGACGTCCGGCAAGGACGACAAGCCGGAGAACTATGCGCTCGTGACGTGGCGACTCGACGAGAAGGGCGGTGACACCGTCCTTTCCGTGTCGCAGGACAACATCCCGAACGAGCAAGGCGTCGAGGCGAGCAAGAAGAACTGGACCGCGGTGCTTCAGGGTCTGAAGAAGACCGTCGAGAGCTCCGCTTAGCCGCGTTCAGGCTGACAGGGGGGGTTTGCGTGAGAATCCCGCTCACCACGTGGTCCCTGCCGCTTTTCGCGAAGGATGCATTGGCGACCCGCTCGATCGAACCGACGCGATTCGCCACGCCTTGCTGAAATGTCGCACCCGATCGAGCGTACGGCGCCTGTAGCCGGGCGACGGGCTCGCTTCGGCGGTCGTCGGATCTGCGGCTGGCGCGTGGTCGCATCGAGGGCTCGATGACGCGGCGCGGAAGTTGCTGCAGAAGCCATGATGTTGCCTGCTTGTCCTCACCTCGATGCCGCGCCGGAGTGTTTCGGCCGCAAATCGAGGATGACCTTGCGAGCAACGTTTGCCACGCCCGGCTCACGGCACTACCGATTCCGCGGTCTGGTTCTGACGCTGATGATGATCGCGATGGGGGCCATGGCTACCAGAGCGGCCTTCGCCCAATCCCCGAGCAGCGAGGCGATGTTCGAACGGCGCAGGAGCGAGGCGAAGGCACAGTTCGAAGAGGGCGCCGAGCTCTACCAGGAGGGGCGTTACACGGACGCCGTGGGGGCGTTCCTCGCGGCCGAGGCGCTTTCCCCGAGCCCCGCTCTGTCCTTCAACATCGCCCGTGCTTACGAACGACTGGGCGATGCGAGCAGCAGTCTCCGCTGGTATCGCGATTACCTGAGACGTTCCGCTCGCGCGACGGATAGAGATCTCGTGGTCGAGCGGGTCGCTCTGCTGGACGCGCAGCTCACACACCGCGGACTGCAGCAGGTCACCTTCCTGTCGTCGCCGGCGGGTGCGACGGTGGCACTCGATGGAGCAGTGGCGGGCCCGACGCCTTACACCGCAGACTTGAAGCTCGGTGAGCACCGCGTGGTGCTGAATGCTCCGGGCTATCGGGAGCGCGCTTTCGACCTCGTGCTCGGTGCCGACGCGCCCGAAGATTCGTACACCGCTCTCCAGCGAGTGACTTCAGCCGACCCGTCCTCCGCGCGGAAGTCCCCGGCAGGCCGGACGACTCGAGCCGTCTCGAAGCCGGAACCCGGCACCCATTTCGGGATCACCCCGTACGTCGTCGCCGGTGCGGGCGTCGCGCTCCTCGGCGCGGCCTTCGGTTTCGAGCTCGAACGCCGCGCGCAGGAAGCGAAGGCCGCGGCGGCGCCGACCCAGATTGCATTCCGCGACGAGATCGGCCGGATGGATGCGTCCAGGACCGCAGCCCGCGTGCTTCTCGGCGTCGGCAGCGTCGCGCTCGCGAGCGGCGTCGTCCTGTTTCTCTTCAATCCTCGCGGCGAGAAACCGACGCCCGTTGCCTTCGGCTGTGGGCCCCGGGGCTGCGCGGTGACGGTGCAGGGTGTGCTTTGATGCGGACGCGCGGCGTGCGGGACCTCGTGATGCTCGCCGCGGCCTTCCTGCTCGAGGCTTGCGATCCTTCGCTGTCTCTCAGCCTGGACGGGCGCCCTTGCGACCTCGCGCATCACTGCGTGTCGGGCTACGTCTGTGACCGCTCGACCAACCTCTGCGTTCGTGGTTCCAAGGTGCACCCCGCTCTCGTGCCCACGGGTCCGGAGAGCCCCGACAGCGGCGTCGGGGCTCCTGCGGTGGACGCGGGCGCGCGCCCCCTCGACGTTCCTGCGGAGGCGGCTGCCCGGCCCCCCGGCACACCTGCCACGCCCGACTCCGGATGTCCGCCGGGCACCACGGATTGCGCGGGCGCGTGCGTTGCGGTCGCTTCCGACCCCGCGCACTGCGGCGCCTGCGAAGCGGAGTGCCCGCCGACCGCGGTTTGCTCGGACGGTCGGTGCATTGACGCCTGCGGCGCCGATCGGACGAACTGCAACGCGGCCTGCGTGGCCACCCAGACCGACGCGAACAACTGCGGTGAGTGCGGGGTCCAATGCACGGCTCCGAGGGGTGGGAGCGCGAGCTGTGAAGGCGGTCATTGCGCGACCGCCTGTCTTCCGGGCTCCATCGATTGCGATGGCGCGTGCGTGCGCACGACGGCCGACCCCGCAAATTGCGGCGGCTGTGGTCATGTCTGCGCTCCCGGTGAGGTGTGCAGTGCGAGCACCTGCTCACTTAGCTGCAACGGTGGGACGACCGCTTGCGGCAGCGCCTGCATCGCGCTCGCGAGCGACGCGGCGAACTGCGGCACCTGCGGCAAGGCGTGCGCGGGCGCAGCACACGGAATGCCTGCCTGTAGCGGGGGGACGTGCCAGCTCAGGTGTGACCAGGGCTATTCGCCGTGTGGGAACGCCTGCTTCGCGCTGGACTCGGACCCGAGCCACTGCGGCAAATGCAGCACCGTGTGTCCGGGCGCGCCCGGCGGGGCAGCGACCTGCGCCGCAGCAAAGTGCGGCATCACGTGCAGCGCTCCGCTCTCGAACTGCGGCGGCAGCTGCGTCAATCTGACGTCCAACCCCGAAGATTGCGGCGCATGCGGGAAGAAATGTCCGGCCAGTGCAGCGTGCGTGTCGGGCATCTGCACGAAGCAATGCGCCGGCCAGACGACATGCGGAGCCGCCTGCGTGGATCTCCGGAAAGACGTCGCCAACTGCGGCGCATGCGGGAAGGCGTGCGCGGCCGCGGGCGGCACTGCAAGCTGCGACAAGGGCCAGTGCGTGCTCGAGTGCAGCGCCGGTCTGTCGCTTTGCGCCAGCGCCTGCGTAAACCTCCTGTCCGACAGCAAGAACTGCGGGAAATGCGGCCACGCCTGCGACCTTTGCTTGCTCGGTATCTGCTTGTGAGCGTGTCGCGGTGGTACACCCGTCACGGCGGCCGGAAGCTCAATGACTCACAGCAAGAACTGCTAGCGTGGGCACGATGCTCGAAGCCCTCCGCCGCAGGCTGCCGCGACTCCACCGTCAGCTCCTGGTCGATGCCTGGCACAAGTACGGCCTGATCGTGATCGGCAACGTCGTGTTCTTCGCGCTGCTCTACTTCGTCCAGTATCGACCGAACAGTCGCGAGAATCGGGCAGCGGAGCTCCTCACGCTGGCCCAGCGCGAGGACACCGAACATCACCTCGAAGCCGCGGAGTCGCTGTACACGATCATCCTGGCAGACTACCCCGACGAGCGGCCTGCTGCCGTTGCCCGGGAGCGCTTGCCGAAGGTGCGCGCGCTCGCGCAGAAGCAACGCGAGGTGCAGCCGCCGCTACCCGCGGCGTGCGCTCCGGCGGTCGATGTTCAGGTGATGCTCGAGGAACGCCCGAGCTTCTATCTCGCGGAGCTCGTCGCCGGGCAGTATCCGTCGATACCCGTGGCGCAGCGCGACCGCTTCTTCGACGTGCTCGACGGCTACGTGTGGCTAGCGTTCAATCGAGATCACGTGCCGGTCGCCAAGTTCCAGAACAGTCCGACGTTTCGGGCCGGTGAGCTGCGCGAGCGGTACCTCGTGCCGAAGGTGAGCGCGCGGTACGCGCCTGACCTCGTCTACGATGACTTCAAGGTTCGAAACCGCGGGTTCTTCACGCTGCATACGGTGGTCATCGAGCTCGCCGTGTCGCAGGAGGGGCGAACGGAGAAGGCCAGCATCCGCACGCCCGAGCTTGCGCCCGAGGCGGAAGTCGACGTGCTCGAGTTCGACGTCAAGAAGCATGGCGGACCGGTGCTCGTACAGGGCTCGATCGTCGCGGACGAAGGCAAGGTCGACTGGCAGCAGCGGGTCTGATGGACGACGCTGCGACAGCTGGACGACGCACTCGCTCGTAAGGTGCGCGCGTCCTCAATCCTGAGACGCGGCGTCTTGCTTCCTTCGCGCGAGCGCGACGGATACCGTCGCTCCGACGGCGGAGAGCGTCGCTTCGTAGAGCCAGACGATAGCGAGGATGCCGATGAGGGTGCCTTTGGCCGGAAACCAGCTCGGTAGCTCGTCCTTCTGCGCGAGGTTCAGGAGGATGGCGGCGGCTGTCGCGAGGATGCCGGAGACGCCGCAACCGACCATGAATGCGATGATGACGCGGCCGCGCGCCGCGGGACGCGCGATGTTGCCCGCGACGAATCCGCCGAGGAAGGGGCCGAGCGGCATGGCCACGAGGTGCACGATCGGGATCGGGAGGAGGCAAGCGACGGCGATGCCGGCTCCGACGAGGCCCGCGAAGATCTCACGCTGGAGCGAGGGATCCGCGTCCGCGGAAACTGGTTCGGTTTCCATGTCGTTGCCCGGGGCCGGGGCGCCGGGGAAAGCCAATGTACTGCTCCCGCAAGACTCGCGCGAGGCCTCGAAACGCGCCGCGGAGCTACTGCCCGCCCGTCGCTCGCGCTCGGTGCAGGCTCTCGTATTCGTCGCAGCAGGCCTCGGTTGACGGACTGGGCCATTACGGAGTAGTCACTCCGTAATGGCTCGCCCACAGAGCATCAGCGACGAAGAAGTCCTGGCGGCGGCACGCGTCGTGTTCTTGAGCAAGGGGATCAGTGCCACTGTGGAGGACGTTGCGGAGCGGTGCCACGTAGGGGTCGCGACCATCTTCCGTCGCTTTCCGACCAAGCAGGCGCTCTTCATCGCCGCCATGGATCTGGTTCAAGACTCGGACTGGAGTCGTTTTCTGACCGAGCGCATGGCCCGTGGCGCTCGCGGCGACGCTCGGGCCGCCCTGATCGAGCTCGCGCACACCATGCTTGATGCGGCCCGAAAAATGATGCCGCTCATCATGATGAAGATGTCCAACCCGTCGATGGTGGACCGCGAACGGGCCACGAGCCGCGCGCTCGTGATCATCCGGTCGCTCACCGAGTACTTCAAGCTGGAAATCGAGTCGCACCGGATGATCGACGTCGATCCCCGGATCGCCGCCCGCGTCTGGCTCGGAGCGATTCGGCACATCGTGATGTTCGAGACGCTGGGCCCGTCGATCGACGACCTGTCGACGGAGGCCTTCATCGAGGGGCTCGCCGACATGTTCTGCCAACCTCCCCCGAGAACGAGGAAGAAATGAGCTTTCTCGCCTTGTTACGGAGTCACTGCTCCGGAATTGGCGGCGCGCGGCACGGCGCGGTCGTTCTCGTCGCCGCCCTCTTCTGGACGGGGGCCCTGCGCGCAGAGCGCATCCTTCCCCTCGACGAGGCGCTCGCCATCGCGCGCTCGAACAACCGCGATCTCCGCGCGGCGCGCGCCCGACTCGCGGAGAGCGCCACGAACATCGACATCGCCTGGGCGGCGCTTCTGCCGCAGCTGAGCGCGCAGGGGAAATACACCCACAACTACAAGAACGTCGCGCTCGATCTGTCGCGCTTCACGCAGGCAACCTCGGGCCTCGGTGACGCGATCAAGTCGACCTCGACGAACCCCGCGGAGGTGGCGGCGATCAATGACTACGAGCGCCGCCTCCAGGCCGCGAGCGCCGGCGTTCAGTCCCCGGTGATCCAGAAGGGCGAGCAGCTGGACCTGACCGTCAACGCAACCGTCCCCCTCGTCGTGCCTTATGCGTACGGCGCCCTTCGAGGAGCGCGGCTCACCCAGCGCTCGAACGAAGCCGGTCTGGAGACGACCGTTGCCGCCGTGCTGCTCTCGGTCGCCCAGGCGTATTTCACGGCCGCGGGCACCGACGAGCTCGTCGTGGCCCGTCAGCACGCCGTCGAGGTCGCCACCGAGACGTACGAGACGGCGAAGGCTCGCGTGGAGGCGGGGTTCGTCAATCGCGTGGAGACGACGCGCGCCGAGGTGTCGCTCGTGCGCGCCGGCCAAGACGAGGCCGAGGCGCAGAACGCCCGCGCCGCGGCGTATCGTTCGCTCGCGACCTTGCTCGCGCTGCACGAGCGGTTTCGAGTGCAGGTGGAGCGCGACGCTCCATCACCGAAGGAGCCGGCTCGTGCGCTCGCCGCGCGGGCCCCCACCCTCCGCCCGGAGTTTCCGGAATACGAGACGGCCATCGCCGCCGCACGCGCGAACGCGAGCTCGAACGGATGGCGATGGGCTCCCAGCATCTCCGCGTTCGGCAACGGCCGCCTGTCGAACTATGCCGGGTTCGCGGGCGACAAGTACAGCTGGGCAGTGGGCGCCGAGCTCGACTGGACTCTCTACGACGGTGGCGCGCGAGACGCAGAGCGGCGGCGCGCCGACGCGGAGGAACGCGAGAACCGCGCACGCCTCGAGCTCCTGCACGACACTGTCTCCGACGAGGTCGTCAACGCCGCCGAGACCCTCGACACGAAGCGTCGCGCCCTCGACGCGGCGGGCCGGGCGCTCGAGCTGTCCCGCGAGACGCTGCGCCTCGTCCGGGCACAATACGAGGCCGGTACGGCGCAGCAGCTCGACGTGCTGCAGGCGCAGGACTCGCTGATTTCCTCCGAGGTGGCCGTTGCCCAGGCGCACTTCGACGTGGCGCTCGCCGATCTCGAGCTCGGCCGCGCCGCCGGAACGTTTCCGTCCAAGAGGACGCGCCCATGACCGACGATACCAAGCCGAAGCCCAACCCGAAGCGCCGTCCGCCGACGATCCTCATCGTGCTCGCGATTGGCGTCGCGATCTACGGAGGCTACCGCGTGTACCTCGCGCGAGCTCCGTACGAATGGAGCGGCACCGTCGAGGCGAGGACCATCTCCGTAGGCTCCAGAGCAGGCGGACGTATCCTGCGTGTGCTGGTCCGTGAAGGCGACGCGGTGAGCGCGGGTCAGTCGATCATCGAGCTCGAACCTGGTGACTGGCCCGCGCAGCGCCTCCAGGCCAGCGCCCAGGAAAAGTCCGCCGAGGCGGTGCTCGACAAGCTCCGCAAGGGCGCACGCCCCGAGGAACTCGAACAAGCCCGCGCCCGCGCGCTCACCACGAAGGCGGCGCTCGATCAGGCCATCGCCGGGTCGCGTCCCGAACAGATCACGGCAGCAGAAGCGCGGCTCGCAGCCCTGGAGGTCGCCGTCCAGAAAGCGAAGCTCGACTCCGACCGCATGCACAAGCTCGACAGCGCCGGCGCGGCGGTGCCCGCGGACATCGACAACGCCGACATGTCGCTCCGCGGTGCCATTGCTCAGCGGGACGCCTCGAGGGGCCAGCTCGACGAGCTCAAGAACGGCTCGCGCCGCGAGGAGGTCGCCCAGGCGCGCGCCCGTCAGATGGAGCAGGTCGCCTCCGTGAAGCTCGTCGTGGCGGGCACCCGCGACGAAGATCTGCGCGTCGCCGAGGCGGACGTGGAGGCGGCGAGGGGACGCGTCCAGCAGGTTCAATCGATGATCGACGAGCTCACGATCCGCGCGCCGCTCGCGTCGCGGGTGGAGGCGCTCGATCTCCGGCCGGGCGACATCCTCGCCCCGAACGCGACCGCGGCGGTGCTCCTCGAGGAGAAGGAGCTGTACGTTCGCATCTACGTCCCGGAGACGCTTCTTGGACGGATCCGCGTCGGCCAGGGCGTGCCGATCTCCGTCGATTCCTTCCCCGGCCGTTTCTTTCACGGCGTGGTGAAGCACATCAACGACGTCGGTGAGTATTCGCCGCGCAACCTGCAGACCGCGGACGAGCGCGCCGACCAGGTCTTCGCGACCCGCGTCGAGCTCGAGGAAGGCTTCG
>CAYUAW010000362.1:0-7871 GCA_964442485.1 uncultured Polyangiaceae bacterium | reverse complement strand
GCGACCATGTCACCGAGGATGCGCGGCGCGACGCCCGTGGGCTGGAACGTTCCCTCGACGGAGCCGCTGTTGGCTCGTTCGACGACGAACGAGAAGATGTCGCGCAGCGTGATCTCGTCGGAGGTGATGCCCGCGGGCTCGCAGATGCGTACGACGCGACGGCGCCCGTCGCGGAGGACGGCCACGTCGATGACGATGTCGAACGTCGTCGCCAGGAGCTCCCGTGCGGCGTCCACGGACAGCTCGGGGCGCGCCACCGAGATCTCCACCGGGAGCCTGAGCAGCCCGCGCCGCAAGCTCGCCGCCGTGGAAACGGCGAGAAGGCCGTCGGCGCCACCGGCGACGGCACCGAGGACGGCGGCAGCAGTGCGCCCGCTGAAGTTATCGACGACCAGCCGCGCCTCCGGAAAGCGCCCCGCGAAATCGACCAGGTCTGGGAGCTCGCGCGGACTGTCGGCGACGTCGACGTGGCTCACAGCCACGGCGTTGCTGACGATGACGTCGTTGTCCTGGATGGCGACCACGTGGCCGTCCGTGCTGGCGGATGCGAGAGCACCGGCGATCATGGCTCCGCGCGCTTCCCTCGGCCCCACCACCAGGATGTTCGCGCGGACGGCGACGCAGTTGCGCAGGAACGTCGCGACGACACGGGAGATCGTGCCCGAACGCACGAGGTCGTCCAGCGTGGCATCGACGCGCTGAGCTCGCTCGAGATGAATCATCGTTCCGGAAGGGACCCGCGGCCCGGTCACCGCCGCGAGCTGGAACCCACCCCGGAGCTTACGCGAGACCATCTGCTCGCCGGGCTCGAGGGGAACGCCTGACGAAAGGAGGAGACGCGCGAGCACGCGCCGGACGGAAGTCTCCGAAGAGAACGGCGGCTCCATCGTCACCCTGCGCCCGCCGCGGGTCGCGTTCACCGTGACTGAGCCGAACACGGTGATCTCGCTGACAGACTCGTCTTCGAGGAGCGGACCGATGGCGCCGAACTCGAGCAGCTCCGCGCGCGCATCGCGCTTCAGGCGGTCGTCCGCGATGCTCGCGCCGACGATGTCCTCGCGACGCAACTCGGCGAGCTGGTCGGTGAGCGTCCGATCCACACGCGACCGGATGGCGTCGTTGAGCTCACCGTCGAGGAGGTTCGGCTCCAGCCGCTGCGCGACGCGCTCGGTGAGCGCGACGACCGCGCTCCGGTACGCCGTCATCTCCGTATCGATGCTGTCCTCCCGGACGCTCGAGGGGCGCTCGACGACGGAGGCGACGGAGGGCGGATCGGCGCCGCGGGGCGCCGACGAGGGCACGAGCGACGGAGTCTTCTCCGGGCCCACGGGGATGGGCAGCCGCGGCGCCGGCGGCACTGGCGGGTAGCTGCCGGCGCGCGTCGGCGGCATCGGTTGTGCTTTCGACAGGCCGGAGGCGTCCGGATTCGTGATCATGGGCTCGCGCAGCGGCACCGGGGGCATGCTGGCCGGCGACGACGCGAGGCCACTGTTTTCCTCCTGCGACTCGATGCGCAGCACGAAATCCCCGATGTAGATGCGATCCCCCTGGCGCACGATCGTCGCCTGGTTGATGCGGCGCCGATTCACGTAAGTCCCGTTCGTGCTGTTCAGATCGGTGACGATGTACCGACCGTCCCTGAACACCAGGCGAGCGTGGCGTTTCGAGACGTTGCCCTTCGGCAACATGAGCTCGTTGCCCTGGACCCTGCCGATGCTGAGCTCGGGCTGGTCGAACGCCTCGCGCCGCTCCGCCCCACCTTTCTCGCTGATCACGATGGCGAACACGGTTCCTTTGTCTTGACTTGTGTTCGAGAGCACGCCCGTTCCTAACGTGTCCCAAGGCCCAAAGCTGGTGTCAATCAGCGATTTTCGCGAGCCCGAGACGACCTCTCCAGTCGGCGGCTTCGAGAGGCAGCCGATCCCGACCAGGACGGAGGACGGAGTACTCGAGGTTACGCATCGCGTCGAGAGCTGACTTACCTCAGGTCAAACCGGATAGGCGCAGATGGTTGCTTTGGCGGGCCGTGAGATGGTCTCGAGGTTGCTCGTGATGACATCGGGACCCTCGGACGCGAAGAGAAGCCCTTCGCCCACCCGCGGCGTCTCCAGAGACGGGTACGCCTCGAGGTTTCGGTTGAACCGGATCGAACCCGAAATCGCGCGATTCAGGGCCGGATGCGTCAGGAGCCAGCTCCCGGTCGCTCGCTCCCGAACCGCGACGCAGCGCGCGTCCTTGAAGTGGTACTCGGTGTTGCGCGTCACGTACATCACGCGCGTGCGCCGCTCGTGCCCACAATACGTTCGAAAATCGCTGGATTTGCTCATCCTGGGAAGCCCTTTGCCTGGCGATGCGACAATCCTCGCAGGGCTCCGCGCGGCGGGGCAAATTCCGTAGCGGGCGGACTCGAGGGCGAGCGTTACGAGCAGGGAGACGTCACGCGAACTTCCTCTTCGCATGCGGCCCGACGTACGATCCGGGTTGTCTTGAAGAAGAAGCCCCAACGCCGCGGCCCCGGCCCAGTGAAAGCGGGCGCCTTCAGGCTGGTCGAAAGCCGCGCGGTCGAGGTCTTTCGCAGCACCGACTACCGGTGGCAGGAGCTCCTCGACAAGGCGGACGTGATGAGCGAGGGCGCCATCCGCAACGAGGCCGACGGCTCGTCCTACTACGGGACGACCAGTCTCCTCCTCCCGCTCGAGTCACGTGGCGGCATGGTACCCGACGACGTCTCGGAGAAGCTCTCGCGCCTCGTCACGCACGACCCCCACGCGCGGCTGCGCGCGATCCGGATCGCGTGCCGGGAGGCGCGCGTTAGATCCGTCCACCCCATTGGTCGTATCAGGGCCGAGCTGGTGGTGCGCATCGACGCGCTCGGCATCCGCATCGACGTCGACGTCGAGGCCCGCGTGGTCGCGACGGGCGGCCGTGCCGCCTCCGGCAGAGCGCGCTAGGTCCGAGGACGGGGGCGCGACGCGCCGCGAGGCTCTGCACGCGCGTGCACCGAAAGCCTCCCGCGTGAATCCGTCAAGGTCTTCGTCACGATTTTTCTTCGACGCCCGCGCGCGGGATCGAGCGAGACGCGTCCCGACGGATCGGCGCGATTGCGCCGGCGTTCGCCCTGCCAGCGAGCTCCGCGTGACTCCCACTTGACTTCACGCGCCGCGCAGAAGAATTGATGCGTTCGAATGGCGGGGCAGCGGCGAAAGCGAACCCGAGACGGCAAGAAACGACGAGCGGAGAAGATCATTCACGTGGTCTTCGGTCCGGGCGGCGGCCGTGTGCGCGAGGAGACCAGGCCGCGTCCGTCCGCCGACGCACCCAGCGACGCGACGGATGCGTCTCGCGAACCCGTGACTGACCTCTTCACGCGCGCGGAGGTGGCGCGGCTCCTGAACGTCTCGACGGCGCGGCTGAGCTCCCTCGATCGAAACGGCGTCGTCACTCCCAGCGGGCGGCGGCGTGGGCGGCGCGCCTACACGTTCACCGATCTCATCGCGATGCGTACGGCGCAGGGCCTGCTCGCGCAGCGAGTACGTCTCCGTGACGTGACGCGGGCCATCGCGGCGCTCCGCAAGTCGCTCCCGAACGTCGCACGCCCGCTCGTCGAGCTGAAGATCGCCTCGGACGGAAAGCGCGTGGTCGTCTACTCGGGAGAGGGCGCGTTCGAACCCATCACCGGCCAGATGGTGCTCGACCTCGAGGTGAGCGCGCTGCGCGACGACGTGGTGCGCCTGCTCCGCCCGACCGCGGGCCGCGAGCGCGCCCGCACCGCCTACGAGCTCTACCTGCACGCGAGTCAGCTCGACGAGGAGCCGGCGACCATGTCGGAAGCGGAGGCGCTCTACACGCAGGCGCTCGAGCTCGATCCGTGGCTCAGCATCGCCTACACGAACCTCGGGAACATCCGCTTCCGCCGTCATCAGGTGGGCGAGGCGGAGGCGCTCTACAAGAAGGCGCTCTCGATCGATCCTCGTCAGCCCGAGGCCCAGTACAACCTCGGGTACGTGATGCTCGAGCGTGGCGACGCCGACCTCGCCGTCCCGCTCTTCCGGGGCGCCATCGAGGCAGACCCGAAGTTCTCAGACGCCTACTTCAACCTGGCGATGGCCTTCGAGCAGATGGGCGAACCGGCCCAGGCGCGCCCCTACTGGAAGAGCTACATCGACCTCGAACCAGAGGGCACGTGGACGGAGATCGCGCGCCGGCACCTGACGTGATCGCCCGGCTCACAGGCGCCGGTGCTGCAAGCACGGCACGGACGCCCGGACGCGGCGCAGGTCCTCCCGGCTGACGTCGGCGACGACCGCGCCGATGCGATCCGACGCCTCGGCGATGATGGTGCCCCAGGGATCGACGACGAGGGAGTGACCGTACGTCGTCCGGCCCTGCGGGTGCTTGCCCCACTGCGCCGCTGCCAGCACGAAGCACTGGGACTCGATGGCGCGTGCCCGCAGGAGCACGTGCCAGTGATCCTTGCCGGTATGCAGGGTGAAGGCCGCGGGCACGACGAGGAGCTCCGCTCCCCGATCGACGAGAGCGCGGTAGAGCTCCGGAAACCTGAGGTCGTAGCAGATCGAGAGCCCGACCGAGAAACCGCCCAGGGAGACCGCGACGGGCTCGTTCCCTGCAGACGAGCCCGCGGACTCGCGCAGCGTCGTGCCGTCCGCGAGGTCCACATCGAAGAGGTGAATCTTCCGGTACGACGCGATGACGTCGCCGCTCTCGGCGAACACGGCGCAAGTGTTGTACGGCCGGCGCGGGTCGTCGCTGCGCTCCGCGAGGCCGCCCGCGATGATGGAGATGCGATGAGCGCGCGCCGCGTCCCCCAGCGTGCGCTGGATGGGGGCCGAGGTGTCGCCGAGACGCTCCGCGACGGTGTGCTTCCCCGGCTCCGGTCCCATGTACGCGAAGTTCTCGGGGAGGAGCACGACCTTCGCACCCTGCGACGCGACGGCCGCTATCTGTTCCCGGCAGATGGCGAGGTTCTCCTCGAGGTTGTCCTGCGACGAGAGCTGGACCGCAGCCACCCGGAGAGAATCGCTCGGCATCTTGCTGATGCCACTAGCCCCGAGCGGCGTCGAACGCAAAGCCCGCGCCTGACCCCGGGGAGCGCTCGTGGAAAGGGGGACGCCTCCAGAGCATCGGCGAATCTCGGGCGTCCACTCGATCGGCGACTGCTGTAGGCTCGGGACGGATGGCCGAAGCCGAAACCGGCGCCATGGCGAAGTTCGGGCCGAGCGACCCGTCGGGGAGCGAGACGGCGGGGCTCGTCTTGCTCTACGCCTCGGCGTTCCAGGCCCTGCCGCCGGCTTTCCGGCTTGCACGTGGCGCCAACGTCATCGGCCGAGAGTCGCCCGCCGACGTGGTGGTCCCCGTGAACGCGGTGTCCCGGGTCCACGCGGAGATCGTCTGGGAGCGCGGCGGGTGGTCGCTGCGCGATCGCGGGAGCACGAACGGAACGCTGGTCGACGGGCACCGAACTCTGGAGGCCCGGCTCGAGCACGGGCAAGAGGTGCGCGTCGGCGACGCGATCTTCAAGTTCGTGGACCAGGATGCGGAGCTCTTCGGACGCTATCGCCTGGACGGAACGATGGCGCCCGGCACCGTCCGGTTCTCACGCGAGGGCAGCGAGCTGGTCGGCGGCTACCAGATGGACCGCATCGCGGCGGAGGTCGAGCGCATCGCGACGTCGCCCATAAGCGTCGTCTTGCTCGGCGAGAGCGGCACCGGCAAGGAAGTCGTCGCGAGGGAGATCCACCGTCACAGCGGGCGCAAGGGGCAGTTTCGCGCCGTCAACTGCGCGGCCATCCCCGAGAACCTCTTCGAGAGCGAGCTGTTCGGCTACAAGCGCGGAGCCTTCTCCGGCGCGGACCGCGACAAGCAGGGCATCCTGCGCGCGGCCCACGAGGGCACGCTGTTGCTCGACGAGATCGGCGACATGCCACTCGACGCGCAGGCGAAGCTTCTGCGCGTCCTGCAGTCGAAGGAGGTCTACCCGCTCGGCGCGACGGCGCCGGAGGTGGTCGACGTGCGCGTGGTCAGCGCGACGCACCGAGATCTCAAGCGGCTGGAGCACGAGGACCGCTTCCGACCCGATCTGTTCGCGCGGCTGAACGAGTACCAGCTCAGGCTTCCGCCGCTGCGCGACCGGAAGGAAGACGTCTACCAGCTGCTGCGCGCGTTCCTCGCGCGCCACGGGCGACCGGATCTCGAGGTCTCGTTCCTCTTCATGGCGGGCATCCTGCACTACGATTTCCCGTACAACGTTCGTGAGCTGGAGGCGTGCGCCAAGCGCGCCATCGCGCTCGCCGAAGGCCCGATCCTCGACACGCCGCTTCTGCCCGAGCCGATCCGCGAAGAGATGGAGGACTACGGCCACGCGCCGAGGTCCGGTGAGCCGAGCACACATCCCTCCCCCCAACGGCTCGGCGCTCCCACGGAGGCGGAGCTACGCGCCCTTCTGTCCCAGCACGAGGGAAATGTGGCCGCCGTCGGACGCGCGCTCGGTAAGGCCCGGATGCAAATTCACCGCTGGGTCGAACGCTACGCCATCGACCTGGACGACTATCGCGGTGGCGCGCGATGAGCCGTTCTGCAGGACCGACATCGGCGACCACGGCACCGCGCATTGCGTCGTGCGCGCCATGTGCGCAACGCGGGGCTGGCAAGCTCGTACCTTGACAGTCCCGCGAGCACACGGGATGTTGAAGGTCAAGTGAACGAAGCGCTGGCGAAGAAAGCCCGGGAGCGAGTCGGCCAGGTCTTCGCGCGGAAGTGGCACGTCGATCGCCTGCTCGACATGGGCGGCATGGCGTCGGTGTATGCCGCGACACATCGCAACGGCAATCGCGTCGCCATCAAGCTGCTGCATCCCACTTACGCCGAGCACGAGGACGTGAAGCGGCGCTTCCTGGAAGAAGGCTACGTCGCGAACAAGGTCGGCCACCCCGGCGCGGTCTCCGTCCTGGACGACGACGTGGTCGACGACGGAACGCCGTTCCTCGTCATGGAGCTCCTGGAAGGCGAATCGCTGGAAGAGCGCCTCCGGAAGAAGAACGTGCTCGCACCGACCGGCGTCCTCTACATCGCCGATCGCGTGCTCGACGTCCTGGCAGCTGCCCACGACAAGGACATCGTTCACCGCGACATCAAGCCCGCGAACATCTACCTGACGAACGAGGGCAGCGTGAAAGTGCTCGACTTCGGTCTCGCGCGCGTTCGGGAGCGCTCCCTGAAGGGCAGCCTCACGCGCACCGGGATGATCGTCGGCACGGCTTCCTACATGCCGCCCGAACAGGCCCGTGGGAAGCGCGATCTCATCGACGCGCGAACCGACATCTGGGCCGTGGGCGCGACCATGTGGAAGGCGATGACCGGGCGGCACGTGCACGAGGCCGACACCGTGCAGGAGCGGCTGCTCGCGGCGATGTCACAGAAGGCGCGCTCCATCCAGGAGCTGATGCCGGGCCTCGCGAAACCGATCATCGACGTCGTCGACCGGGCCCTCGCCTTCCAGAAGGTCGAACGCTGGCCGACCGCCCGGGAGATGAAGACGGCGCTCGCGCAGGCCTACGAGGCCGTGGAGAAGCGACCGTTCCCCACCGCCCAGCGAGTCTCCATCGGAGATCTGTTCCCGCACGCGCCCGTCAGCGTTCCGCCAGTATCGACGACCAGCTACGACGTCGCCGTGAGCGTCGTGTTCGAGCCCGACGTCAGCTCGCAGAGCATCGTCGTCGATTTCGAGGACACTAGCGGGAAGCAGGAGCGCTACGAGCTGCGCCGCAAGGCGGACGTCCTCGCGCCGAGCAGCCCCGACGACCCGACCGACGAGCTGTCGGACATCAGCGTCGTCGAGATGGACCCCTGACGTC
>CAYUAW010000361.1:0-7901 GCA_964442485.1 uncultured Polyangiaceae bacterium | reverse complement strand
CGGCGGGGGGAGCAGTTCGCCGGAGGCGAAGCTGCGGGGGGCTAAGGCCCCCCTTGTTACGGGGCTAATTCTTTCGCGCGACGACGGCGTGCATTTGCTTGCTGTGGACGGACAGGCGGCGCGCAGCGACGACGTGCTTCGCCGTCGCCTTCGCGGGCGGCTCTTCCGGCGCGGTCGTGGGGTCCTCCTTCGGATCCTCCTCGACCTTCCCGGTGGGGCCGCCCGCCGAGTCTGCTGGTGGCGGAGCAGCGCTGCCAGCGGGCTTGTCGTCGAACGCGCCCTTCAGCATGTCGTCGAGGTCGTCGTCGGCGGGCGCGGCCCCGCCGGGCGCAGCGGATCCGGAGCCCGCAGGCTCGGGCTCCGAATCGTGGATGCTGGTGCCGCTGCCCCACCTCTCCTTGTCCTCTTTCGTGCACGGGAGCGGGTTGTTCCGATCTTCCTGCACGCACTCCATCAGCCACGCTTCGCGCGGCGGCTCGTTGAACTTCGCCGCCTTGGCCTTCGCCTCGCGGATGTCCTTCTCGACGGCGAACGTGCTGATCCTGGGGATGGCGTCCACGACGATGAGGCCGGCCGCCATGATCACCAGGAACGGGAAGGTGAGCTTGTACAGATCGACCATCGACCGGTTGAACCGGTAGCTGGCGACGAACACGTTCTGCCCGAACGGCGGCGTGAGGTTACACACCTCCATGTTCAGCAGGAACATGATGCACATGTGGAACGGCTGGATGCCGAACCGCGCGGCGAACGGCGTGATGAGCGGGACGCTGACGAGGATCATGCTGATGCCGTCCATCACCATGACGTAGAGGAACATGTTCAGCGCGAGGAGGAACTCCCAGCGCTGGTTGATCCCCGCGTTGCTCATCCACTCGTAGATCTTGTCGGGGATCTGCTCGCTGATCATGTAGTTCGTCAGCGACATGGCGAACGTCATGATGAGCAGGAGCCCGCCCGCGAGGCCCATCGAGTTCCTGGCGATGCGCAGGAAGTCTTTGAAGTCGAGATCCTTGTAGATGTAGACCTCGATGATGATCGCGTAGAAGCCAGCGAGCGCCGCCGCTTCGTCGATCTGCGTCAGGCCCGTCCCCAGGCCGGCGAGGATGAGGAAGGGGACCCCAATCTCCCACTTCACCTCCCAGAGGGCGGCTCCGGCTTCCTTCGCGTCGAACTGCTGCCGGGGGATGCCCTTCTTGATCGCGACGTAGGACGCGTAGGCGCTGAGCATCGCGATGACGAGCAAGCCGGGCGCGATGCCCGACTTGAACGCCTTGTTGAAGTCGATGCCTGCGACCAGCGAGTAGACGAGGATGGGCAGTGACGGCGGGAGGAGCAAGCCGACGGAGCCGCTGGTCGTGACCACGCCGAGCGCGAAGCGCTCCGGGTAGCCGCTCGCGACCATGGTCGGGTAGAGGAGCGCGCCGATCGCGACGATGGTGATGGCGCTGCCACCGGTGAACGTCGTGAAGAAGGCGCTCGCCATGATGCAGACGATGGCGAGCCCGCCCGGCACCCAGCCGAGGAAGGCCTGCGCCGCGCGCACGATGCGCTGCGGCGTCTTCGACTCGGCCATCATGTAGCCGATGAACGTGAAGAGCGGGATGGTGACGAGAACGGGAGACCCCGCGAAGCGCTCATCCAGCACGTCCGGCGCGAGGAAGCGCAGGACGCGCATCTCCGGGTTCTGGTGCGTCAGCCACGCTATCTCCGTCCATCCGCCCATGACGGCGAAGACGGGCGTCCCGATGATGACGAGCAGGAAGACTAGAAGACCGATCATGACGCTTAAGCCTTTGCCTCGGCGGATGGTTCCTGTGTCGGGAACTCGTCGGATTCGTCGGGATCGACGCTGACGTGTCCGGTCACCGCGAGCACCACGCGCAGGAGGAACCGGAGGGCGATGATGAAGAGCCCGATCGGGAACACCAGGTTCGCGCTGTTGATCAGCTCGCCGCGCGGTTCGCCTCGACCCGGGATGACGATGAGCGGCGCGCGCGTCTCGTTGTCCGGGATCTTCAGGCCGTCCGTCGCCTCCTTACCGTACCGCTCGGGGAGGCCCGACTCGTCGAGCCACTGGTTCCACTCCTTGCCGGTGAGCCACTCCGCGTACACCTGACCGCGGAAAAGCACGTGCGGCGTGCTCTTGAAGTCGAGGGCGATCTGCTTGCGCGTGATGAAGAAATCCTCACCGAGCTGCTCGAATACGCGCGAAATCTTCTGACCCGCACTCTGGTCGGCGCGGGCGCCGAAGCTCTCGATCGCGATGTGGTCGAAGAAGCCCCACGACGCGGCGCCGGCCACCAGCGCCGACACCAGCCAGCCGATGATGACCATCGCCATGCGCGGCTTGTAACTGACGAAGCGCGTGGCGATGTCGATGATGATGTGCTTGCCGCGCGCCGTCGCGAGCGAGCCGCCGATCAGCGCGAGCAAGAGAGTGAGGCGCGTACCCACGCCGCGGAGCCCGCCGAGGAGCGTGAGGAAGCAGGCCTGCTGATACCAGTTCAGCAGGTTCGACGTGTAGTCGACGCCGAACCCCGCCCACGCCTTGCCGAGCAGGATGCCCAGGATGACCATCGCGACGGTCACACGCCGGCGGAGCGTGATGCTCTGCTTCTTCAGACCGAAGTACGCGCCCATGCCGAGCACCGTCGCGCCAACCACCGCGCGGAAGACCACGCCCGCCTGATTCTCACCCGTCGTCGGCGTGGAGAACCCCTTGAGGAACACCCACAGCGACATCGAGAGAATCTCGAGTGACAGCGCCAGCACCGCGAGCCACGTCTCGAACTCGGTCCAGACGTGATCGAACCGCATGAGAGGCTCCGCCCAGCGGGCTCCCTTCATCGTCGGCGCGCCATGGGGATTCGCTACGGGTACGGGGCGTCCATCGCCGGCGGGGTTGGTCATGAGCCGCGGGAAAACTAGGCCAAGCGTCGCGTCCCGTCACGAGGGAAATCCGGACGTACATCCCGGCCAAGTGTCCAACGCTCCCTGTCACCCGAAGGACACGGGCTCGCGTTTTCACCGCAAAACGAAACCGGGGCCCGTCGTTCGGGCCCCGGGCTACCGCGACGCGACGCGCCACGGTATTTCAAGCTCGTTCAGCAGTAACCAATCTTCTCGAGCACGTCGCCCGGCATCGCGGTCTTCACCCGCTGACACGCCTTCTTGTAGATCTTCTCCCACTCGGCCTTCTCGGCGTCCGTCTGGTGATGGACGGTCATCTTCTTGAGGAGTCGATCGAAAGCGGCGTCGTCCTCCTTGCGGATGATCTTGATGAGCGCAAGCTGCGCGGCCTTGCCCGTCGACTCCATGAGGTCGCGCTGATCCTTCGGCAGTTTGGAGAGTTCCTTCTCGGAGATGACCATCGCCCCGACGCCGAAGCCGACGAGGCCGTCGTTGATGTGGTCGAGCCGCGAGGTCCACTGGAGCTGCTCGGCAGCCAGGGACGCCGCGGTCAGGACGTTGATGGCACCCGAGTTCAGGAGCGGGAGAAACTCCACGACGTCCGCGGGCTTCGCCGTGATGCCGCCGATGGCCTCGAACACCTTCGGACCGATCACGTCCTGGGCGAGGAGTCCCGGGGTCTTGCCCTTCAGGTCGTCGGGGAGCTTCACGTCGAAGCCGTTCGACATGGTGCGAGCGATGCCGACATCGCCCCAGCCAGAAACGTAGAAGCCGGCCTCGGTCATGGCCTTGTCGAACTCCGGACGGAGCGCATCGCGCGCCTTGTCCAGCTCGGCCCATGACTTGAACGCACCGGGCATCTGCAACGCCACGATCGGCTTGTGGATTGACGAGAGACCGACGGCGGTGATCGCTGCGCCGGTGATCTGGCCCGACTTGATCTTGCCGACCATGTTGTTCTCGGGGCCAGCGGTGCCGTTCCACAGCCACTGCACCTCGACCTCGCCCTTGGTCTTCTCCTCGACGGCCTTCTGCCAGGCCGAGAACACCTTGCCCCACGGGCTCTGCTTGGGGGCGAGCGTGGCGAAGCGAATCGACGACTTTGCTTCCGCGGTGCCGGTAAGGCCGGCGGTTACGAACGACGCGGCGAAGAGAGCCGCCGTGAGCTTCCGAATCATTCTCAATCCTCCTAATCGAATTCCAAAGAGGCGTGGTCGGCGGGGTAGTGCACCGCCACACCGGTGAGACGTTCCCGGGGCGCTAAACAATCAAACGCGCGTCCCGAATTTTCAGCCTGGATACGGGGGCTGAAGCCCCGTTCAGTCGATGAACCCGCAGTCCTCCTGGAAGACTTTGTTGTCCAGGTACCGCCGGGCTCGTCGCTTCGCAATCAAGTTCTGCAAGCGGGCTTCGGGAATCGGATCGCCGGCCGCCAGGACCGCGTTCAGCATCTTCTGGTAATTAGCGCGATCGCTCTTCGCGCAATAGTACCGGGACGCGTAATTGAGCTGCGTAGACAAGAATTTGCCCTCGTTGATCTTCAACGCGGCATCGAAGTGCTGCTTCGCCTCGTCGAGCTCCGACATGGCGGTGCGCGCGTGGTACGCGCCGAGCAGGATGTGATTCATGCCGTGCTCGAACTTCTCGTTGAGCTCCAGGGCTCGCTCGGCGATCGCGACGCCGATGTAGAGCTCCGAGACGACGGCCGGGTTGTCCTTCGCAGCGCCGACGAGGCCGACGAACGCGAAGGCGATCCACGTGAGATCTTCTGCTTCCTCCGGTTTGACGAAGTTGCGGCGCAGCCATTCATTCATGGTCGCGGTGTTGCGCTGAGCGGCGTCGAAGCCCGTCGCTTTCTTGTTCAGGAGCTGGGTGCCGAAGAACTTGGCGCGCTGGAAGCCAGCGACGGTGCGGGCCAGGTGATACGCCGTGACGGCATCGTCCTTCCCTTCCTCGGCCTGCTCCCAGTCGTCCTCCGTGAAGGCGAACGTCGCTCCTGCCCAGCCACGCGTGAGCATCAGCAGCGCGTCCTCGTTGTACGGGGCGAGCTTGTACATGCCCTCCAGCTGACCGAGGCCGGAGCGCGCAACGGCGCGCGCCACCTCGAAGTCGTGCAGGGTGTTCACGGCGTCAGCGCCCTCCCTCGTGCCGCTCACCTGCCCGTCGATCAGCACCTTCCGGATGCAGCCGGTGGTCGTCAAGCTCAACACGGCAGCCAAGGCCGCCCCGACAATCCCTCGCACAGAGCTCATGGGCCGCGGATCTACCGGCGATCCGCGCGGAATTCAACGCGGGTCATGACCCCGCTCGCGGAAGAGGCAAAACTGGCGCTGATGGCTAAGTCGGACCCCGGTCCCCGGCGAGGGAGCACGCAATCGCCATGCGCACGGACGGATCCGGATCCGCCAGCGATGGCGCCATCTTCCCGGGCTTCCCGAGCCGAAACAGGGCAATCGCAGCGCGCTCCCGGAAGGCCGGGCCCCCCTGGGCGAGATCCTGCTCGAGGAGCGGCGCCACGCTAGCGTCTTGCGCCGCGGCCAGGGCAAGGCGCGCCTGACGCGCTGCGGCGTCCTTCCCCCGCGCCGTTGTCTGCAGCTTCCCGAGGGCGGCGGCGCGGCGCGCCGGCACGTCCAGGGAGCGCACCAGGGCGGCGATGCGCACGTCCGGATCGTCTGCGCCAGCCGCGACGTCGAGCGCCGTGACGACGTCCGCGTCACCCACCGGCGCGAGCGCGATCGCGGCGACGCGCTCTTCCGAAGTGCCCTCGCGGATCGCGCGTGCGAGGACCGCGCGACCGACGGCCACGGTGTCCCCACCGGCGCGCAGCAATGCGCCCGCGGCGGCGATCGACGCCATGGAGTCCAGGGACTCTGCGAGCTCGACGAGCGACGCCCTCCCGCCGTTCGCGAGCACGCTCGGCATCGCCCAGGCGTCGACGATGGCGATCCTCACCGTGTCGTCCGCGTTCGCCCAGAGATCGGTCAACGCGAGCGCCGCGCGCACGCCGCCGATGCGCCCCGTGGCGCGCGTCGCGAGCGTGCGACAGAACGGATCTGGATCGAGGCGCGCCGCTTCCACGACGGCGTCGAGCTCGGAAGGATCCGCGGCGTCGGCCGCGGCACGGAGCGCTTCGCGGCGCACGCGCTCGTCGGGATCGACGTAGAAGCGCCGGCGGAGCGAGGCGTAGCGCGGCGACCCGGTGCCGCGCGCGGCGACGGCGCGCAGCGCGCCGCTCGACGACCCTTCGTACTTCTGGACGAGGCTATCGCGGCCCATCTTCCCCGCGTCGGCCAGCACGAGCATGGCGAGGGCGCCCGCGTCGTCGGCGGCATCAGCGCGCTCCCGGAGCTCTCGCTCGACGGCATTCACGCAGGAGCGCGCGCCCTGCACCCGCGAGAGCGCGTCGTCCCCACGAGCCGAGCGCACCTCGCGCCGGGCCACCGCTTCGGCAAGATCCACGACGGCCGACTCCGTTATCTTCCCCGAAGCCGCGGCGGCTCCGATTTCGCCCTTGAGCGTCGGAAGGTCTCCGTAATACGCGGTCTTCACGTACGCCGGCATGGAGCAGGCGGTGACCAGCAACCCGCCGACCAGCAGAGCGCCTCGAGACATGGCCTTCGGTTCTAGCACGAAAGCATCGACCCCCGCGTTCATCGTGAACCGCAACGCGGGGCGCTTTCGCCGCGATCCGGGCCTCGAGGAGCGCGTGCGGCGCGCCGCGTCTCGCGGCACCGTGTTCGCGACCGCGACGAAAGAAGAGCTCGACGGCGCTGCCCGTGCGGCGCTCGAGCTCGGCGCCTCGCCGGTGGTGCTGTGCGGCGGCGACGGGACGTACCTCGCCGGCGTCACCGCGCTGTCGCGTGCAGCGGGTGGCGCGCCGCTCCCCCCGATCGCGCTCGGGCGCGCGGGCACGGTGTCCATCGTCGCGAAGAACTGGGGCGCGGCGCGCGACATCGTGGCCACCGTGCGCGCCGTCGCCGAGCAACCGGCGGCGCTGCGATACACACCGCGGCCGACGCTCTCCGTCGAGAGCGACGGCGTGACGCGCGTCGGGTTCACGTTCGGCACCGGGCTCGTCGCAAACTTCTTCGACGAGTACGACAAGGCGAGCCCAGGCGGGCTCTCTTCCGCGCTCGCCATCGTGGTCCGCGTGTTCGCCGACTCGTTGCGCGGCGGCGGCTACGCGACGAAGATCCTGGGGCCGCTGCCGTGCTGCGTGAGCGTCGATGGACGCACGCTCGCGCCGAGCGCGTGGAGCCTGGTCCTCTGCTCGGTCCTGCGCGACGTGGGACTGCACATGCTCGTGACGTACCGCGCCGGCGAGGACCCGACGCGCCCGCACCTCGTCGCATCACCGCTCTCGCCGCGCGCCCTCGGCCCGCAATGGCCGCTGGTCGCCCTCGGTAAGCGCCTCCTCGGCCCCGACAACTTCGACGACCTCGTCGGCTCCTTCCGCATCGACTTTCCGGAGCGCGGTCCCTACGTCCTCGACGGAGACACCTTCCACGCGCGAGCGGTCACGGTGAGCGCGGGGCCACGGATCCTCGTCGCGACGTGAACGGGGGCGGGAGCTGAAGCAGGAGCAGGAGCGGAGCAGAGGCAGGGGCGGGAGCAGGAGCGAAGCGATAACGACCGGACCAGACGTCCTCCGCTACGCGTCGTCAGTCGTCAGCCAGTGCGCCGCAGCGACATGGAGCGAAGTTCGCGGACTGAGAACAGGGATCACGTCGCAAGTCGCAAGCCCGAGCGGCGCAGCCCCGAGGGCCGCCACGACCTGAAAGGCATGGAAGAACAGATCACGATCCTCCAATGAAAGGCGAGGGAGACTACCGGCGACGCCGGCGCGGAGTGCTTTCAGGTCGCGAAGGTCGCGAGACACGTCCCGATGGCGCCGTGGAAACTCAAACGTCAATTCAGGTTGTTCGTGACCTTGGCTTCGGCGGTGGCGACGGCGCCGCCGGCGGAGCGGGCGATCTCGTCGCGGCGGC
>CAYUAW010000360.1:1938-7905 GCA_964442485.1 uncultured Polyangiaceae bacterium | reverse complement strand
AGGATGAGCTCGATGCCCGCCTCGCCGCGATCGGCGGCCTGCACCTCGTGCCCCCACATGGAAAGGAGCTGCTGCATCATCTCCCGGACGTCCGGGTTGTCGTCCACCAGCGCGATGACGAGGGACTTCGGCGCCAAGGATGGGGGCCGGGTCGACGCGATCACCTCGCTCGGGTCCACCGTCTCGTCGATGGGGAGCCGCACGACGAACTCGCTGCCGAGACCGGGACCTTCGCTGAACGCCGCGATGGTCCCGCCGTGCATGCCGACCAGCCGCGACGCGAGGGAGAGCCCGAGCCCGAGGCCCCCCGCAGTGGAGTCCCGCTCCTGGACGAACATCTCGAAGATACGCGGCAGGAACTCCTGGGCGATGCCGTGACCGTTGTCGATGACGTGGATCTCCGCGAGCCCTTCCCGCTCCAGGGCTCGCACGCAGATCCTCCCACCGGGGTCGGTGTAGCGCGCGGAGTTGTTCAGGAGGTTCGCGACGGCCTGGATGAGCCGAACGCCGTCGCCGTGGACGACGAGAGGTTTCGCTGGAAGCTCGAGCACGAGCTCGTGTCCGCGTTCGTCGATGAGCGGGCGGCTCGTGGTGATGGCCTGCTCGACGACGTCCTGGATGGTCGTGATGGCGCTGCGTAGCTCGATCTTCCCCGAGTTGATCCGTGAGATGTCGAGGAGATCGTCGACCAGACGCGTCAGGTGCCGCGCCTGGCGCTGCATCGTCCGTGTGTTCGCCACCAGGGTCGCGTCCGCGTCCGGCAGGGTGGCGAGCTTCTGCCGCACGATCTCGAGCCCCGCGACGATGGGCGTGAGCGGATTGCGGAGCTCGTGCCCGAGGAACGCGAGAAACTCGTCCTTGCGTCGATCGGCCGCTTCGAGCTCCTCCATCTGCCGGCGGAGGGAGTCCGCCTCCCAGCGGCGGCGCTCCTCCTCGAGCGCGCGCTCGTGCTCTCTTCGCTCGGCGTCGCGCAGCAGGCTCGCCTGCTGGGAGATCTCGGTCGAGCGCCGCTGGAGCTCGACGAAGACGCTCACCTTCGCGCGGAGCACCTCCGCGACCAGCGGCTTGAACAGAAAATCCACCGCGCCGAGCTTGTAGGCGGCGAGGACGTCCTGATCATCCCGACCATGGGCAGTGATGAAGATGATGGGCGTATGGCGCGACCGCTTCCGGTTGCGGATCATCCGAGCGGTCTCGAAGCCGTCCATCGACGGCATCTTCACGTCCAGCAGGATGAGGGCGAAGTCCCTGTCGAGGAGCAGCCCGAGCGCCTCCGTGCCGGACTGGGCGCGGACCACGCTGCCCTCGAAGTCCCCGAGCGCGGCCTGGATCGCGACCAGGTTCGCCGCGTTGTCGTCCACGACCAGGAGATCCCCGGCCGTCGGCTCGACTTCGGGGAGCTCCTCCGAACTCTGGGTGGCTTGCTTGGGTGTCATTCGCTCCGTTCGCGCCTGGGCGGAACCTATCAAGGACGAACGCTCGCATCTTCGACACGAACGGCGTGAGCCCGTATCTGCAGCCCGAACCGGTCCCACGTTCGCGACCGACTCACCTCGAGTAATACACCGCTGGCACTGCTCGCGCAGCAGACGTCCTGAGCATCTTGCGTTCGGTCCGAGGCCGCGTCCGTGAGATGCGATGTGACATGAGGCGCTTTGTCTCACACCGAAAATATTTCGGAGGCCCAGCAGAATTTGCCGCGCGGCGGCACGCCGAACGGATCAGAGACGAGACGAGATCCGCGCGGCCATGGCTTCGAGCGGGACCTCTTCGGTCGCGAGCCCCGCCTCGCAGACGACACGCGGCATTCCGTAGATGACGGCGGACGAGGCGCTCTCGACGAGGATGGCGCCGCCGCCGGCCCGGATGGCGCGCGACCCCTCCAGTCCGTCATTTCCCATGCCGGTCAGCACCACGCCCAGGGTGGCCGGACCGAATTCTCGGGCCGCCGACTGAAACAGGTGATCGACCGACGGCGAATAGGCGGCGTCGGCCCGAACGAATCGGTCCACGAACGCCACCGCGACGCCGTCACGTCGCGCCACGGCGAGATGGTCCCCGCCGCGCGCGAGCACCACCAGCCCGGCACGTAGCTCGATGTCCGCGTCGCGCGCCTCGACGACCGTCAGCGGCGAGGCCTCGTCGAGACGCCGCGCGAGCGCCTCCGTGTAACCGGCCGGAATGTGCAGCGCGATGAGCACGGGAACGGGCAGGTCGGCTGGCAGAGCGGGGACGAGGCGCGCCAGCGCCTGGGGGCCGCCGGTGGACGTGCCGATGACCACGATACCGTCTCCCTTGCGAGCCGCCGTGCGCGCCGGAGCCGGTGCGGCCATCGGGGCGTGCCTTCGCGGATGTGCAGCGGCCGCGACGACGATCTTCTCGCGCAGCTCCTCCGACAGCTCGTACAGGCGGTCCGTCGCGAGCGCCGTCGGCTTGTGCACGAAATCCACGGCTCCCGCCGAAAGGGCCGCGAGCGCCAGATCGCTCGACGCATCCGATGTCGTGACGACCACGACGCGTGGCGCTCCTGTCTCCGGAAGCGCGTGCAGGAAGCCGAGCCCGTCGAGGTTCGGCATCACGAGATCGAGCGTCACGACGTCCGGTGACAGCTCCTTCGTGCGCTCGAGCGCCTCGAGACCGTCGCGCGCGATGCCGACGACGGAGAGCCGCCGATCGCGACTCAGCGCCTCGCGCAGCACCTTCCGCGCGAACGCCGAGTCGTCGACGATGAGCACTTTGATAGGCAAAGGGGCGCTCATGGCGAGGCCCTGTAGAAGAACGTTCCGCTCCGCTCCTCGCAGACGAAGGACGTGCCGAACCGCAGGAGAGACTCGGAAGTGCCTACGAAGAGGGACCCGCCCGGGCGGAGCACTCTCCGGATCGTCGCGAGGACGCGGACCGCCGTCTCGTCCTTGAAGTAGATGAGGACGTTCCTGCAAAGGACCACGTCGAAGATACCGAGCGCGAGGATCTCGGGAGCCGCGATGAGATTCACCCGGTGCCACTGGATCGCGGCGAGGAGCTCCGGGTTCACTCGCGGCACCTTGCCGCTGGTGTCGAGCCACCGAGCGACCAGCTCGGGCTCGGGCACCTGACGGAGCGAGCGCGCCCCGAACTTGCCGGCCCTCGCCCGCGCCAGGACCTGGGGGCTCATGTCGGACGCGACCAGGTCGACGCGCCCGAGCACTCCGGCGTCGGCGAGGAGCATCGCGAGTGTGAGCGGCTCCTCGCCCGTCGCCGACGCAGCGCACCACAGACGCGGCCGAGCGCCCGCGGCGAGCGCCGGCAACACGAACTGCTCGACGACGAGCCTGAGAGCGGGAAACTCCCGGAAGAAGTACGTCTCGGGAACCACCAGCACGTCGATGAGCTCGTCGAGCTCGCGTCCGGAAGCGTCGTCGTACCGGAGGAGGTAGTAATAGTCGAGGAGCGAGTCACAGCCACGCTCCTCTGCTTTCGGGGCGACCTTGTCGCGGAGCAGGTCGAAATCGGCGGGGGAGTAGTGAATCCCGGTCTTCTCCTCGATCAATGCGCTCAGGATCGCCAGGACCTGCGTCGACGTGGAGGCGAGCGGCACGGATCAGCCCTCGATCAGGAGGGCTGCGACTCGGCGGATCTCGGGATCTGCGTCGTGCTTGGCCGCCATGCGTAGTGTTTCGAGCGCGCTGTCCGTTCCGAGCGCGCCGAGAGTCGCGGCCGCTGCCTTCCGCACGGAGGCCGGCTCGGCGCGCATGGCGTCGATGAGGGCCTGGTTCGCCTCCGGCGTTCCCATGCGACCGAGGACGGACACGAGGTTACGCACGAGCGGCTCATCGGCCAGCGAGAGCGCGGCGACGATACCCTCCACACGTCCCTTCGTCGGCGAAGAGAGGGCGCGCACGACGCGCTCGGGGTGTCCGCTGGACTTCAGCATATTGACCAGTGCAGTGGTCGATTCAGGGCCCGGCCGCGTGGCGAGGCATCCGAGCGCGGCGGTGCGCACCGAGTCGTCCGTGTCTCCGGCAGCGGCCACCAGTGCCTGGAGCGCCTCCGGCACGTCGAAGGCGGCCAGCGCCGAGATCGCGATGAGGCGCGTGACGGGATCGACTGCCACCGCGGCGCCCCGGAGAGCGTCCAGGGCCTCCGGGTCCCGCGTCATGCCGAGCCCAACGAGAGCCGCACGGCGGATGTCCTCGTCGTCGGAACCGGCGGCGCCGAGCAGCGCGGCGCGCGCCTCGTCACCGCCCAGGAGCGAAAGCGCCTCGACCGCCGCGACGCGGACCTGACCCGCCGCATCCGCGAGCAACCCCTCTATCCGGGGCCCTGCGTGGCGCACGCCGAGCTTGCCGAGCGACTGGCAGGCGTAATAACGGACCCAGGCGTCGGTGTCGCCCAGCCCCGCGAGGAGCCCCTCGACGATGCGCGGCTCGTCCGAGCGGTGTCCGAGCGCCTTCATCGCGACGGCGCGCACGCGCTCGGACGGCTCCTTCGCGGCGCCGAGGAGCACGAGCGTCGCCGCGTCGCCTTCGATCAGCGAGAGCCCGCCCATGGCGGCGTCGCGCACGCGGGACTCTTCGTCCCGAGTGGCCAGCACGAGCGCGTCGAAGGCCGAGGGATAGCCGAAATACGCGAGGATGCGCAGCGCAGAGCGGCGGAGCGCGCCGACCGGAGACGCCGACAGCGCGAGCGCGCGACGCTCGGTCTCCTTTCCGCCGAGCGACTGGATCGCGGAGATGGCCGCCTGCACCACGCTGCCCACCGGATCGCCCAGCAAGTCGAAGAGCCGGCCGACTCGCTCCGGGTCCGCGACCCGGCCGAGCGCCTCGCAGGCGGCCTTGCGGACGTCGGGGTCCTCGTCATGCAGGCAGGCGTTCACGATGTCGGCCTCGACGGCGCGCGTGATGAGCGGCAGCACCGCGAGCCGCTGAGCACTCGCGCCGTCGCGCAGCACGCGCGCGAGCTCGGCCTGCGTGTGCTGCGCGAGGCGCGACAGGGCTTGCGCAGCGGCGGGGCCGACGGGCGCCATCTCCTCCACCAGGTCCGTCAAGATGGCGACCGACTCCTGGCTGCCGAGCGAACCGAGGACCACGGTGATGGCCACCTTCTCGCCCGGTTCGGCGTCGCGAAAGCTGTGGCTCAGGCGCCGCGCGATCGCGGCGGTGTCGGGGAGCCCTTGCAGCGCCCGCACGACCGACGCGTCGCTGCCGTGGCGCTCCTCGGCGCAGTCGTGCAACTCGGCAAGCGCCACCGCGGCCGTGCGCGCGCCGGCGTCGCCGCGGCCCGACAGGAAGCGGACGAGAGGCCCGACCGCGGAGCTCTCCCCGGTCCGCGCGAGGGAGCGCGCCGCCTCGAGCGCGTAGAGGGGCGCCGCGAGCAGCGCCGCGAGCGGCGCGACCGCGCGCGGATCTCCGGTCCTGCCGAGCACGTCGATGGCAGGGAACACCCTGAAGAAATCGTTGCTCTGCGCCGCGGCGATCAGCGTCTCCACGGCGGCGGTGCCACCGATCCGGCCGAGTGCTTCGATGGCGGCGACGGCGACGTTCTCGTCGGAGGCCTCGACCAGGGGGCGGAGCACCGGAACTGCCGACGCCGCGCGACGTCGCCCGAGGATCTGGATAGCGTCGCACACCACGGCCGGCTCGGACTCGTGGAGCAGCGCTTCCGCCCTCTGCTCGGCGTTTCCGGTGGACGCCGACAGAGCATCCAACGCGGCCGCGATGCGCGTCTCGTCGTCGCGATGGGAGCAGAGGACGTCGAAGAGCTGCGTCAAGGCGACATCGCCCATCGCCGCAAGGCCTCCCACGACGCCGCGGCGCACGACCCAGCTCGACTCCGTCAGCATCGCGATGAGGGTGGGGACCGCCGTTTCGCCCGCCGCCACGGCGCGATCGACGACCGCGAGCTTCGCCAGCTCCGCGGCCGACCACGTCTGCGACGGCGCAGGACGACTCATGCGTTCTCCGGCGATTTCCCGCGCGAGGCTCCGCC
>CAYUAW010000360.1:0-1838 GCA_964442485.1 uncultured Polyangiaceae bacterium | reverse complement strand
GCGGTCGCGAGCGACGCGACGACCGTGCTCTGCTCGCCGAGGACGCGCGCGCTCTGCCGTGCATTGACGCGCACCACGTCGCCCTCCTTCGCGAGAGCCGTCGCCGCCTTCGCCTGCTCCGACATCGCCGTCGTCACCGATGCGGAGAGCCGGGCCACTTCCTCGCTTGCCACGGTCGTCTCCTTGGCTGCCTTCGCTTGCTCGACCACGGCCCTGGCCGCCTGGGTGGTCTGCTTGCGCGCTTCGTCCATTGCCCGGACGATCTCGCTCGCACCCTTGGCCTGCTCGGTCAGCCCCGTCACGGCGCGCGCCGTGGTGGAGTTGACCTCCTGCACGGACCCGGCGATCCCTTCCAGGAAGCGCCCGTGTTCGACCAGCGCGCTGGTCGTTCGCTGCGTCGCGTTCCGCATCTGGACCGCCGTCCGGGCGAGCTGGGTGGCGGCTGCCGCCTGCTCGTCCATGGAGCGAGTGACGCGCTCGCTCGTCTGTTTGAGGTGCTGGTTCGAGCGCGCGAGGTCGCGCATGGCCACCGCCTGCTCGCTGGTCGCCTCCTTCGTATGGCGCGCCATGGTGCGCATCTCGACGGCTCCGGTGGCGAGCGACTTCGTCGAGACCACCTGCTCGCCGACGGCTGCCGTGATCGCCCTCGACTGGTCGTTCGTCTTCGAGGCGAGCTGCACCATGGATTGCACGGCCTGGTTCTGCTCGCCGCTCACCCGGTCCAGGTCCCGGATCGAGAGCCCGAGCTCGTCGACCCCCTGAAGGATGGTGGTGAGCGCGCGCTCCGCGTCGCTCGCGCCGCGCGTGCCCTCCTCGGCGACGCGAAGCCCGTCGGTCGAGGCCGACACCGCGTCGCGCGCCGTGGTCTGCAGGCCGCGGATGATCTTCGCAATGTCGGCGCTGGCCGCCGCGGCCCGATCGGACAGGGCCCGGATCTCCTCGGCGACCACCGCGAAGCCGCGACCATGCTCGCCGGCGCGCGCCGCCTCGATGCTCGCGTTCAAGGACAGCAAGTTGGTGCGGTCGGCGATGAGGTTGATGGTCTGCACGATGTCGCCGACCTCCTCCGCGCGCTGGCCCATGTCCTTGATCACGGAGGCCGAGTCGCTCATCGACCGCCTCACGCCGGAGAACAGCTCGATGGAGCGCCGGACGGCGTTCGCGCCGTCCTTCGCGTTCTCCGTCGCACGGAGCGCGGACTTTTGCGCGGTGTCCAGGGTGCCGGAGATACGGCGCGTGGCCTTGTCGACCTGGGACGCCGCCGTCGCGGTGGACGCCGCGAGCGACGTGATCTGTTCCGCGCCCTGGGCGACGCTCTGGAACGACCGCGCGAGCTCCTCGATGCCCGCCGCGTTGCCCTCCACCAGAGCCGACGTTCGCTCCGCGTTCGCGGCCACCTGCTCGACCGACGCGGCAAGCTCCGCGATCGTCGCCGCAGACGCGCTGATCGCCCCGTCCAGCTCCCTCGCGCTGTCCGAGACGACGCGCGCCGACGCCGCCATCTCCTCGGCCGTCGACGAGTTCTCTTCCACGCCGGACGCCATCTCAGCCGCGTCTTTCACGAGCTTCTCGACCGAGCCCGACGCCGCGACGATGGCTGCTCCCATGGCCTGGGTACGCTCGCCCATGGCCTGGGCGTCGCTCGCGAGGCGCCCTATCCCACGCGACATCTGCTCGACCGTCGCGGCGACCTCCTGGACGGTCGCGGCGTTGGCCTCTCCACGCGAGGCGGCCTCCTCGATCCCGGCGCTCATCTGCCGCGCCGAGGAGCGGAGCTGCTCGCTGGAAGCGCCGAGATCCGCCGCGTTCGCGCTGACGCCGCGGATGGAGCGCGCCAT
>CAYUAW010000359.1:6370-7918 GCA_964442485.1 uncultured Polyangiaceae bacterium | reverse complement strand
GCCGCCGTCGAACGGGCCCTCGTTGACGGTCACCTTGCAGCCCACGGTCGCCGCAGAAGCGACTGCGCCCCAGATCAGAACTTTACGCCAAGCCATTGATATTCCTTCCGTTAGTGTCGTCGGTCGCTCCCGCTGATACCGAGCTGCCGAGGAATCAAACCGCTGTTTTTGCCATAGCGCGTCGAGAGGGTCAATGGACCGCTCGGCCGAGCAAGGAAGCGAGCCCGCGTTCTTTCGTCCCACGCCGGACTCGACATCGACGTTCAGACGTTAGGTTCCCTACGGGTATTCTAGTGACAAGGGGGGCCTTAGCCCCCCGCAGCTTCGCCTACGGCGGCGCTGGAGCCGAGGGCGTGTGTCAGCGACTCGGAGTCATGTCGGCGTGACGCGCACATCGGCGCCCTTGCGCCGCACGAATCCCATCGCGACGATCGCGGCCGTTGCGAGCCACCAAGGGGCATCGCCCCACAGGTTGTACGGCGTGCTGCCCGTCATCCACGCAATCGGCGCGTGAACGGCCTGCTGCTGGAACGTGTCTGTGTGGCGCACCACGCGGCCGACCGGATCGATGATCGCGCTTACGCCGCTGTTCGTTGAGCGCGCGAGAAAACGCCGCTGCTCGATGGCGCGGAACTTCGACAGCGCGAGGTGGATCCACGGTTCCGTGGAATCGCCGAACCACGCGTCGTTCGTGATGTTGACGAGCAGGTTGCCGGGCTCCGCCCGCATCATGCTGTTCACGAACGCCGGGATCACGTCCTCGTAACAGATGTGGACGGTGAGCTTGTGCTCGCCGAGCGGCAGCGACATCAACGACGTGCCTTTCGAGAACTTGCCGGAGTTCGGTGACCAGTCGTAGAGCACCGGGAAGGTGTCGCCGAAGGGCAGGTACTCCCCGAATGCGAGCAGGTACGTCTTGTCGAACCGTCCCCGGATCGCGCCGGACGCGTCGGACAGGAGCGCCGAGTTGAAGAGCACGTAGCGACGCGCGTCCGGGACCTCGCGGTAGAGCACCGCGCCGAAGACGGCCGGGACGCCCAGCGCGCGGGTGAAGCGACGCGGGTACTCCACGTCGACGGCGTCCTCGGGGGTCGCCGATGTGACGGAGGTCTCGCTCCAGACGACCAGATCGAGGGGCGTCTCGGCCTGGAGCTGCCGAGTGAGGGCGAGGTGGCGATGAAGGCCCTCTCCCGGTTCATGGCGCTTCGCCATGAGGCTCATGTTCGCCTGGACGACGCCGACCTCCGCCTTCGGCGCACCCGCGACCTGCTTGTCGACCTGCGAGATGCGGAGAGCGCCGTAGCAGGCCGATAGCAGCGGCACTGTCGCGAGCGTCGCGACCCGCCGAAGGTCGGGCTGCCGCTTCACGAGTCGCGCCCAGACGAGCTCGGTGACGGCGAGGTTCGCGGCGATGAGCGTCAGGCCGACCACGATGGGGTTACCGAGCTCGGCGACCTGCGTCAGGGCCGGCACCTGGTGCACCGTGGCGCCGAAGTACCAGGGGAAGAGCAGCGGATATACGAGCTCGCTCGCGATGAAGGCGAGCGC
>CAYUAW010000359.1:0-6270 GCA_964442485.1 uncultured Polyangiaceae bacterium | reverse complement strand
CCCGTCGCCACGGCGAGGCCGTAGGCGACGCGCTCGGGGACGCGAAACGGCGCCTCACTCGGTGCGCTTGATGACGTGGAATCCAAAGGGCGTTTCGACCAGGGGGCTGACCTCGCCCGGCTTCAGCGCGAAGGCTGCGTCGGCGAACGGCTTGACCATTTGCGCCCGCGTGAACTTCCCGAGCGAGCCGTGATTCGTCTTCGCGGAGGGATCGTCCGAGCTCGTGTCGGCGAGCTTCGCGAAGTCCTCACCCTTGCGTGCACGAGCGAGGATACCCTCCGCGCGCTTCTTCGCCTCGTCCTTGGTCCGCTTGATGGTGGGGCTCGCGCGCATCGCGCCCGTATAGGCGACGAGCACGTGCGAGGCTCCCACTGTCTCCTGAGCCTCGGGAGCGGGTGGCGGCGGAGTCGGCGCCGGAGCCGGCGGCGGCGGGGCCGTTGCGGCAGCAGCCGAACGCTCCGGTGGAGGTGTTACGACCGTGCTCGAGGCCGGCTCCGTCAGATCTGCGCAACCGCTCGCGCAGGCGAGCAATAGTAGCCATGATAGTGGCCGTCCCGTCTTCATCGGCGCCTACACGTACGGCGCTCGCCCCGGGCCTTGCAAGGTATTTCGGGAGCCGCATCCACGTGGCTAGAATAGCGGACCTCTTTCGACCGCAGCGACATCAACGATGCCAACGATCCTCCATATCGAGGACGACCCCGCGAACCGGTTGCTCGTCAGAAAGCTTCTGACGGTGGCCGGCATGGAGGTCGTCGACGCCCAGGACGGACTCGAAGGGATCCGCCGCGCCTGCGAGCTGCGGCCGAGCCTCATCCTCGTCGACATCGCGATTCCGGGTCTCGACGGGTACGAGGTCACCCTGCGGCTCCGCGCCGAGCCGTCGCTGCGCGAGGTCCCCATCGTCGCGATCACTGCCGAGGGCAGCCGCGACACGAGCCTCGCCGTCGGCTGTGACGGGTTCCTGCAGAAGCCCATCGACGCGCGCACGTTCGCGGCGACCATCCAGAGCTTCCTGAGCGGTCACCGCGAGCGGCTCGCGGCGATGGCTGGCGACGAGCATCTCCGCGCCCAGAGCCAGCGCATCGTGGCCCACCTCGAGGAAAAGGTCGCTGAGCTCAGCGACGCGAACGCCAGACTGCGCGAGCTCGATCAGGCCCGTCGCGAGTTCTACAGGAACATCTCGCACGAGCTCGCCACGCCCATGACGCCGATCGTCGGCTACGTCAGGATGCTATCCGACGGTGAGCTCGGCGCGCTCTCACCGCCGCAGCTGAAGGCCGTCCGGGCCGTCGACGAGTGCGCGCAGCGGCTCCGCGCCCTCATCGATAACCTCCTCGATGTGACGGCGCTCGAGACGGGCAAGATGCGCTTCATGCTCCGCGACTACGATTTCGCGGACGCCGTGCGCAAGGAGCTCCACCGGGCCCAGGCTGCGTTCATCGACCGACGCCAGAGGATCGCCCTGGAGATCCCCGACGCGCTGACAGGACGCGGGGACGCTGCCAGGCTCGGCCGGGCCGTCACGGAGATGATCGCCAACGCCGGCAAGTTCACGCCGGAAGGCGGGGCCGTCGGCGTCCGGCTGCGGCGCCTCCCGACGAAGCAGTTCGAGCTCTGCGTCGCGGACACCGGCCCCGGCGTCCCACGGGACGCGACCGCGCGCGTCTTCGAGCCCTTCTACCAGGCGGACGGCTCCGTGACGCGCCTGCATGGCGGCGCGGGAGTCGGCCTCGCCATCGTCCGCGGGGTCGCGAAGGGCCATGGCGGTGACGTCCGGGTCGTTTCTCCGGCCGACGAGCACATCGGCGGGATGCGGTTCACCGGTGCCGCCTTCTACCTGACCATCGCCGAGCAGGCTCCGAGCGTCGTCGGCGCCGCAGCCTCGTGACCGGCGACGCCGAGGCCCCCTTCGCCCCGAGGGACGTCTATCTCGACTGGAATGCGACGACGCCGCCCCTCGGGTCGGTGCTCGATGCCATGCGCGAGGGGGCCGCGGTGGCCTGGGGCAATCCCTCGAGCGTCCATCGGACTGGTCGGCACGCGCGGAAGGTGGTCGAGAGTGCTCGCGAAGCCGTCGCCCGGCTCTGCGGGGTGGAGCCTCGTGACGTCATCTTCACGTCCGGGGCGACCGAAGCGAATAACCTCGCGCTGCAGCACGCCCCCGCTCTCGTCACGAGCCGCCTCGAGCACCCCTCCGTCGTCCGTGTGGCCGAGGCGCTAGCGGCCTCGGGCGTCGTCGTCCGGTGGGTCCCCGTGCCCGAGACCGGCGCGCTTCGCGTCGAGGACGTGGTGGAGGCGCTCGTTGGATTGCCAGACGGATTCGTCGTGGCGTTGATGGCGGCCAATCACGAGACAGGCGTGCTGCAGCCGGTTGCCGAGGTGAGCCGCGCGGTGCTCGACCGCGGTGGCCGCCTCCACGTCGACGCCTCCCAGGCTGCCGGAAAGGTAGTCGGAGAGCTCTGGAGGGCCGGGGATACCGTGGCGCTCGCTGCCCACAAGCTCCGGGGGCCGAAGGGGATCGGCGCCCTCGCGCTCCGGAGCTCCGGTCTGCCCCGCCCGGTGATCCTCGGTGGAGCTCAGGAGCGCGGGATACGGCCCGGCACCGTGGACGCAGTGGCTGCCGCCGGCTTCGGCGCCGCCGCGTTCCACGCCGAACACGGCGGGCCCGAACGCTACGGCGCCCTCGCTCCGCTGCGCGACCGGCTCGAGCGGGCCGCGACGCCCCGCGCCCGCGTCAACGGGACCGCGCCGCGTCTGCCCCACGTGTCCAACCTGTCGTTCGAGGGGTGGCTCGGTGATGAGCTCGTTGCGGCCCTGGACCTCGAAGGCGTGCGCACGTCGAGCGGGTCGGCGTGCAGCGCGGGCACGGTCGAGCGCTCGCCAGTCATTGAATCGATGCTCGGACGGGCACGCGCGGAGAGCGCGATTCGCGTGAGCCTCGGTGACGCCACGACCCTAGAAGACGTCGAGGCGGCGATTTCCGTTCTGGATCGCACGACTGCACGACGAACTTCGCGCGGCTGAGGTCGTGCGTGAGGGTTTCCCGACGTCCTTCCATGATCGGGTGCACCGTTGATCTCAACGCGCCGATATCGCGCGCGAATTCACGTAGCCCCCTCAGCCGCGCCCCTTTTCCATTCAATGGAACGGCGGCTGGTGCTTACACGGCAGGCGTTCAGTGATTTCACGAAACCCAGAAGCGACTTCAGGAATCGGAATGAATCCCTATGATTTCATTCGCTGAATTCCGGCGATGGATAGGGCGACGGCGGCCGCGGCGGACGCATTCAACGACTCGACGGGACCGCGTAGAGTCAGGTGCGCGAGCGACGTGCATCGCCGGCGCACGGCGCGTCCGATCCCGTCGTGTTCGCTACCGATGACGAGCACGAGACGCCCCGCGAGGTCGACCTCCTGCAGCGGGCGGTCGGCGTCTGTCGTGAGGCCCACGACGGCTGCGCCGGTGGCGGTGGCGTCATCGACGAACCGTACTAGGGACGGCACGCGGCCGAGCCGCGCGTGCTCGATCGCGCCCGCCGAAGCGCGGAACGTGGCGGGGGTGAGGGGGGCAGCAGCGTGCTCGGGCCAGACGACCGACGTCGCGCCGAGAGCAACGGCGCTGCGGATCGCGGCGCCGAAATTCTGCGGATCCTGGATTCCGTCGAGAGCCAGGACGAGCAGGTCGGGGGGAGCCAGGAGCTCTTCCACGCCGAGCAGCCTCAGCGCTGGCGCCCAGGCGAGTGCACCCTGGTGCATCCCACCCAGCGCAACGGCGTCGAGCTCCCGTCGCTCGACACGACGGACCTCCGCGACGCCCTGATCCGAGGCGAAGCGCGCCAGGGCGTCGAGCCGCGCTGCGGAATCGCCATGTCCTCGCTCCACCAGAACCGCGCCGAGCCGCTTATCGTGCGCGCGGATCGCCTCGCGCACGGGCTGCAGTCCGATGACCAGCCGCGGCGCGTCTGCGTACGGGGAGGGGACCTCCCTGCGTGTCTTCACGCCCCCGCGGGTCTGCGGCCGCCGTGGCCGGGCTGCCGTCATCGGGGAATGTCGCGGGCCGCGGCCGCGATCTCGTCGACGATGGCTCGCGCGGCCGCCGCCGGGTCGCCTGCGTCGCGGATGGGCCGCCCCACTACGAGAAGGTCCGCCCCGTCGAGGATCGCTTCCCGCGGGGTTCCGGTCCGCTTCTGATCGCCAGCTGCGGCCCCGGCCGGCCGAATGCCAGGGGTCACGAGCACGACCTCCGGCCCGAATGCCCGTCGCATGCCCCGGACCTCCGCCGGCGAGCAGACGAAGCCTGCGGCACCCGCCTCCCTCGCAACCCGAGCGAGCCTGAGTGCGTGCTCGCTGGCCCCGCCGGGGACCCCCATCTTCGCGAGGTCCGCGTCGTCGAGCGAGGTGAGCACCGTGACGGCCAGGATTACGAGAGCGGGATTTTCCGTCGCCGCCCGGCGCACCGCGGCTTCCACCATGCGCGGGCCGCCCGATGCATGGATCGTCAAGTACCGGGCACCGAGGGCTGCCGCAGCGGCGACCGCCCCGTCGACCGTTGCGGGAATGTCGTGGAGCTTCAGGTCCAGGAAGACGTCGCAGCCGAGCTGCCCACCGAGCGCGACGGCGGCCGGGCCCTCTCGCACGAACAGCTCGAGCCCGACCTTCAGCACGCCAGCTGAGGCGCGCACGAGCTCTGCGCCGCAGCGTGCCGCGGCGAGATCGGGATAATCCAGCGGAAACGCGAGCCGCTGCCGGGGCTCGACGCTCAGAGACACGAGCACAGCGGGTCGCCGGGGGTGCAGTTGCACGCCGGCTTGGAGGCGGGCTTCGAGCCTCCGCCGCTGCTCCCGCTGCCCGTGGACCCAGAACCGGCCGTCCGGACAGCCCGCCGCGCCGCGGCCGTCTGCTCCTGCGCCTTGGCGAGCTCGCCCTGGATGCGGGCGCGGTCGGCCTCGTCCTTCGCGTTGTTCAGCGCGGACTTGAGCTCCGACTCCTTCGCGGAGGATTCCTTCACCTGCTGCTCGGCCGCGTTCACCCGCGCCTCGAGGTCGGCACGGGCGCGTTCGTTCTCGGCCCGCTCGCGGTTCACCTGGTCGTTGTGCTTCTTGAAAGCGATGCCGCCGCCGATGACGGCAGCGACGAACACGAACGCGACAACGCCGATGGTGATCTGCAGGCGCTTCTTGTGCTCGTCCTGGTTGATGGTGGCGAGCTGCGCTTCGTGGGCGCGCTGCGCCGCCATGGCTTCCATGCGTGCCTTGTGGTCGGCCTCCGCGCGAGCCTTCTCGACCTCACCCTGGCGAATGGCCTCGAGCCTGGTCTGTTCTTCGCGCTTGCGAAGCTCCTCGGCGCGCCGGCGCTCTTCGTCGTCGCGAAGACGCCGCTCTTCGGTATCCCGGGCGGCCCGCTCCCTCGCTTCTCGGGCCTCGAGCTCCGCCCGGGCGCGGTTGGCCTTCTCGGCCTCTTCCTCGCGAATCCGGTCTTCCTCGAGGTTCATCAACTCCTTGAGGGAGAAGAGAACCGAGCTTTCCTTCTGGTCGGCCATGCGTCAGCTTCACTCCTGGACGAACAATCCCGATCGAGGCGCCATCGCCTCACCCGGGTCCCTAGCACAGACTGGGCGTCTCTCGCGCAGACTTGACCTGGATCTTACAAGAACTCAGGGCACGAGCCCAGCCCTCCGGGGCCTCCTCAGGCATGCTTTTGTCGTGATGCCTTGCGTCCTCCGACATCCCATACGGCGCGGCCGAGCGTCCGGGCTGGTCGTCGCAGCGGGGCGCGTTGTAAGGTGCGGCGCGATGCCCACGGACGTCGCCGCCCATATCACGGGCACGGTCTGGAAGATCCAGGTGAAGGTGGGGGATCAGGTAGAGGAAGAGCAGGCCGTCGTCATCCTCGAATCGATGAAGATGGAGATGCCCGTCGAGTCGCCCGCCGCGGGGCGCGTCGCCACCATCGCCGTAAGCGAGGGGCAGGCCGTTGAAGAGGGCGAAGTACTCCTGACGATCGAGTAGGGCGCATCGATGCGAGGTCGGGAGCCACCGAACCAGCGGCTCAATATTCTCAGTTGAGATAAATATTGAAGCGGGAAACACCTCGGTGGAGAGGTGCGAGAGTGGGAGGAGATGCGGGCGAGTTCGGGACAGAGTGGTACGCCGCGTGCGGGGAACCGCGGGAATCGGCTGGAAAGCGCGGTGGGGCGGCTGTAGGGTAGCCTCGTGCGTTCTCTGTCTGCGCTCGGCGTTGCGGTCCTGGTCGTGGGTGCGGCGGGGC
>CAYUAW010000358.1:3412-7926 GCA_964442485.1 uncultured Polyangiaceae bacterium | reverse complement strand
TGGACTTCCACGCGTCACCGCTCAATCTGCGTAGGGATCCTTGAGGTCCGTCAACGCGGTCGCCAGCCGCACCGGCGGCACCTGCGGCTCGGCCTGCGCGCCCGGCTTCACGAGCTGCGGCGGCGCCTGCGTCGACCTGTCGTCGGATGCGGCGCACTGCGGCACCTGTGCGACCGCCTGCACGAGCCCGCTGGTCTGCTCTGGCGGAGCGTGCGTCGCGTCGTGCGGGGCCAGCCTGTCGGCTTGCGGTGACCTGTGCGTGGACGTGAAGACGAGCACGACGAACTGCGGGAAATGCGGACAGGCCTGCCCTGCCCCTGCCTCGGCGACGCCCAGCTGCGTCTCCGGCACCTGCGGGTTCACCTGCACGCCGCCCCTCGCCCCCTGCGGAGGTCAGTGCGTGAATGTCGAGACCGACACGACTCACTGCGGTGGATGCAACACGACCTGCCCGGCGCCGACGAACGGCGTCGCGACCTGCGTCGCGCAGAAGTGCGGCGTCCAGTGCAATGCAGGGCTGGCGACGTGCTCGGGCGCCTGCGTCGACACCGCGTCCGACCGCAGCAACTGCGGGACGTGCGGACACAAGTGCGTCGGCAACCACGTGTGCACCTCGGGCGTGTGCACGCACTAGGCTTGTCCTGCACCCGTGCCCGTGGCACGTAACGGGCACGCTACGAGCAGAAAATGTGGAGACCCGACCTCGCCCACATCCCCCCGCGCTGCTCAGCCGCCTTCCCACGCGATCGGGTGCTCACGACCCGAGATGGCCCGCGCGGCCTGCATACCCGACATGGTGGCGGCCTCGATGCAACCTGCGTTGAGAAATCCGTTGTCGACCCAGTCGCCGGCTAGCACCAGGTTCGAGATGCCAGACGCGCCCGCCTTCATCCTGTAGAAGGCGCTCCCGGGGACGGAGAGGACGTAGCGCTCGGACCCGTCGACGTTGGCGCGGAAGTATTGCTCGCTCATCCTCTCGAGGCCGCGTGCGCCGGGGTCCGCCACGAGGTTCTGATAGTCGAGCGCGGCGGGATTCCCCCTCGCGGTCGCCTTCGGCCAGAGACCTCCCGTGTGCGCGTCCATCCAGAGCATGGTGTCGCGCTTCACGCGCTCGGTGCTCTCGTCATCCGTCTCGCCTGGAGCGGGGTCGCGGAGCGGCCCGCAGAAGTAGGCGATGCTGTTGACCTCGGCGCTCGCGGGCCAGTCCTCCCGCGGGATCAGGTGCGACATGTCCGCCCACGTGTTCAGACAATCCGCGTAGGCGTCGAGCACCGGGCTGCCGCCCTGCCACCCGAGCCCGGCGAGATCCGGACGCAGCCAGAGCTGCGCGGCCTGGGTGGCGACGGTCTCGACGCGGTCGACCATGCTCCGGAAGGCGGCGTTCGTCGCGATGAGGTCGCGACAGATCTCGCCCTGGCCGCCCGGCGGGATCGCGAGCACCACCACGTGGAAGTCCGTGCCCTCGACGAGCGTCCGGGTCTCGCACGGCTCCCAGCCGGAAATCGGCGACTCCAGATCGATGTCCTGCGCGACGAGCTCCTTCACCTGCGCCGGATCGAGCTGATCGTAGAGGGGCTCGCTCGGCCAGCACGGCAAGCCCTTCACGTCGATGAGCGGAGCGTACTCGCGCTCGGGATGGTCCTTTCGATCGCGGAGCCACACCTGTCGCCCGACGCGGAGCGACCGGATCGATTTCCCGTCGTCGGACAGGTCGAGGCTCTCCACCTGATGGAAGAACTCGAAGCGCACGCCCCGCCGCTTCAGCACCTCGTAGAAGGGGCCGAAGGCGGTGTCGCCCATGCCGGCCTGCATCTTCCAGAAGATCGCGCCCCGGTACTCGAAGACGACGCTGAGGGCGCTGCGCATGGCGGTACCCGCTGCAAACGAGCGCCGCGAAGGGTCGCCGCACTCGAAGCCGAAGACCAGGTCGTAGAGACCGCGGACGAGCGCGGAGTTGGTGAGCAGGTCGTCGGCGCCGTGGCGAACGAGCCAGCTCGTCCATTCCTCGCCCTCGATCATGTCGAAGCCGCCCGTGACGACTCCGTCCTCGAGCATGCCGATGACCATGGTGAGGCCGAGGGAGAGGAGGATCCACGCACGCCGCAGCTCGACGTCCTTGTCGACGTCTGCCTCCACCCGCGTGCGCACGCGCTCGCGAAAGTCCCCGAGGAGGCGAGCGATGATGCGCTGGTGCGTCAGGCTCTCGGCCATCTCGCCCATCAGGAGCTCCGCGTAGTGGCGGGCGAGCGCGAGCTCGTGGCCGAGCGCGCTGCCCTCCGCGGCGGTGAGCACATCGTGAACGGCGATCTCGACGTCAGCCGCGAGCTTCCCGAGCCACGACGCCGCGGGCTTCGGCGTGGGCACGGGGTGACGCACCTTCAGGGCGGGATGGGTCTCGTAGTGCTTCTCGAGCCACGCGAGCGCGGCCTTCACGTAACCCCAGATGTCGGGAAGCACGGGCGGGGGCAGGTCCCCGGGCGTACGCCCGTCCTCGGGAAAGTCGAACGACCACGGCGACCAGCTCGCGTCGAACTGATCCATGAGAACGACGAGGCCGTGTCGCTTGAAGGCATCCTGCCATGTGGCGAGAGGCGCACCGGGCGGTCGCCCGAGCTCGGCGTAACACTCCCGCATCGCCCGGAACGCGTTCTCGTAGAACCCTAGCCAGACGTGGAGCCCGTGCTCCTCGATGCGCTGGTGGAAATCGGCGTTCCTGCCGCTCGCCCCCTTGCCGCCGAGCCGGAAGCCGATCTGATAGACGGTGATCTCGTAGCGCGCCCGCGCGTCGTCCTCGCTCGTGAGCGTCCAGGCCGTGGCCATCGCGCCCATCCCACCGCCGAGGATCGCTATCTTCTTCGGCTCAGCCGGAGCGGGCATTCGAGGGCCCTCCGGCACGCGTGGTGGACGCTTCCCAGACTACGCTGCCGCGCTCGATCACGAAGTCGATGTCGATGTACGCGCCGAGAAGGGACGTCATGGCAGTCGGCGTGAGCCCGAGGTCCGCCGCGATGGGATGGCTCGCGTAGTTCGCGAGATCTAGGCAATAGCGCCCCGGGAGGAGCCCGCCGCCGTGAAAGCCGGTGATGCGCATCGGTACCTCGACGATGGCCTGGTAACAGGCGCGGCTGCCGTCCGTCACGTCGCGGAACTGCTTGAGGAACACGCACGGCACTTCTTCCTTCAGGAGCTCCTCACCGAGGCTCTCGATGAGCTTCGTGCCAGGGAGGGCGATGGGCTCCTGTCCGGACAGGAGCTCCTTCAGCACCGCGGCGAGCAGCTCCGCCGGGGTGCCGAAGCGCGAGAGATCCATGCCCGCGGCCGAGCCGGGCACCTGGCTCACCTTCATCAATTCGCGAACCTGGATCTCCGTGCCCGGGTCGAACGTCGGAAAGACGTGCGTGCGCACCGACATCGGTCCCGGATTGCCGTCCCGTCGAGTCATGTCGACGGTGGAGTACTCCTTCGGGAAGCCTTGCACCTCGCGGCCCGTGAGGAGCGCCTGTGGACTGTCGACGAACAGATACGGCTGATAGAAGTCGATGCCGTCGGCCACCTCGACGCCGCCGTCCTTGCGCACGCTCAGGGTGAGGAGCCAGAACGCGACGTCGCGCTCCGGGAGCCAGCCGACGCGGGAGTCGGGCGGGTCGACGGAGGAGAGTGACACGATGTCCGCGAAGGTCAGGAAGACGAGCGGCAGCGCAGGTCGGAAATCCGTCGCGCCGCCCGTCGGTCCGTTCAGCGCGGTGTCGCAGAGCGCCTGGAGCGGCGCGAAATCGCTGCCGAGGATGAAGCCGTAGATGCGGGCGCCCTTCGCCAGATAGGGCGGGATGAAGGTCTGCTTGCTGGCGCGCTCGACGTAAGGAGGTAATTCACTCATGAGGGGGTCTCGTTGGTCTGAAATCCTGGAGCGAGCATGGAGGCGAACACGCCGGGTCGCGTGATCTTCTGCGAGGTCATGAAGTGCACGGCCGCGGCGCGGGTCGCGTGGCCCTCCTGCCCGCCGACCACGCCGCCGAGGGCGTGACGCGCCGCCGCGGCGTGGAGTGCCATGTGAGAACCGTCGAACCCGAGCGCGGCAGACTCGAGGAGAGAGCGCGCCTTCCCCGCGTCGCCACCGATCGCCGCCGCACCGGCGAGGAGCATCTGGGAGAGCGGCTGCGACCACTCGACCCGGGTCTTCGTCAAGGCGAGGGCGTCCTCCGCCGCGGAGCGCAAGAGAAGCTCGCGACCGGGCGTACCCGCGGCAGCGGCGAGCGCTGCCGACCCCCGCACGTAGTGCGCGGTGATGGCGAGCCCTTGCACGCGAAGCAGGAGCGAGCCCTCGAGCTCGGGCCAGGCCTTGCTGATGCGGCCGTACGCCTCCTCGTGGTCCCCGCGATAGAGATCCACGAGCGTCCGCGAGAGTAGCGCGTAGTAGTGCTGCGGGTGATAGCCGCGGCGGGACCAGCCGCTCATGGCGTCCTCCACGTCGAGCCGCGCGTACTCGGGCTGATCGGCCGCGAGCGCGAGGAGCG
>CAYUAW010000358.1:0-3312 GCA_964442485.1 uncultured Polyangiaceae bacterium | reverse complement strand
AGCGCGAGCAGAGCGCGGCGCGGCGTGCCGGGAAGCGGCAGCTCGACGGCACGGAGCACCTCGCGCAGGAGGTCCATGCCGTCGTCGACGTGTCCGCTGATGAGAAACTGCTCCGCGGCGGCGTGCTTGAGCGCGATCACGTCGTCGGGAGGCGCGCCCTCTGCGGCCTCCTGGAAGGCGAGCGCCGCTTCCCTGCCCCGCCCGGACTTGCGGAGCGCGAAGCCGAGCTCGGTCAGGAGCTCGCGCCGGCGCTCCGGACCGCCGGCGCCGAGATCGATGGCCTGCCGGTAGAGACGCGCGGCCTTGTCGAACGCGAGCGCGGCGGACGCGTGGCTCGCACCGGCAAGGAAATACCGACCGGCCTCCTCGTGGCGGCCGACGGCCAGGAAATGCGCGGCGAGCACCTCGGCGTCTGCGCGGCCCGTCGCCTCGAGCTCCACGGCGAGCCGCAGATGATGGCGCGCGAGCCGCTCGGGGGCGACGTGCCGCACGATCGTCTCGCGGATCCGATCGTGATAGGTCTCGATGTCGTCCACCTCGCGCGTGCCCCGGGTGCGCACGAAGTGCCCGGCTCGGAGCGCCGCGAGCGAGGTGAGCGGATCGGTCGTGAGCTCCGCTGCACGTGCCGCCACGCCCTGCTCGACGGGCCCGCCCGCCACGGCGACGACCTCGAGGAAGCGCTGCGCGTCGGGGCTGAGGCGCTCGAAGCGGCCGCGCAGGACCTCCTCGAGCGACAGCGACGACGCATCGTCGCGGTGGGCTCCGGCGGGAGCCGCGACGTGGCGAGCGAGCTCCAGAACGAAGAGCGGGCTCCCTTCCGACTCGACCGCGACGGCGGCGGCACGCCGCAGGGCATCCGGCTCGGTGCCGCCGAGCAGCGCGCTCGCCAGGTCGCAGGCCTCGGGCTCCGTCAGCGGGAGAACTTCGAGGCGTCGCACCTCCTCCACGCCGAGGTCGAGCAGCTCCGCGAGAGGGTCGCTCCATCGCGCCTCCTCCGTGCGATAGGTTCCGAGAAGGAGCAGCGCTGGAGGATCCGGCGGCCCGAGGACCTCGGCGAGGAGGCGAGCGCTGTCGAGGTCGCCCCATTGCAGATCGTCGATGAACAGGACGAGGGGGCCCGTGTCGACGAGCCGGGCGAGCAGCTCCTTCAGAGCGGCGAAGGCGCGCCGGCGGCGCTCGCCGTCGTCCGAGATGTCCAGCGTCCTCTGGGGCACGTCGGTGATCGCCTCGACCTGACGGAGCGCGGGAAAGAGACGACCGAGCTCGTGGATCCCGCGAGGAAGGAGTCCGGCGGCCGTGGCCCGCGGAAGCCGCTTCAGATAATCCGCGAGAGCGTCGATCACGCTGTCGAGAGCCTTGAAGGGGACTGACTCGCGCTCGTAACAGCGCCCCGAGAGGACGAGCGCTGCACCCGCCCGGCGCAGCTCGGTGACCAGCTGCGTCGCGAGCGCCGTCTTGCCCATTCCGGAGCGACCTCCAAGGTACACGACCACCGGCTGTCCCTTGCGGGTCGCGACGAATGCAGCGTGCAACGCGCGAAGCTGCGCTTCGCGACCGACGAACGGCGCCTGCCGGCCCACCGTCGGCGTGGGCGGCGCTGCCGAGGTGTCCCACGAGCTCCCGGCGGACACGCACCGCATGACGTCAGCGGCCGCGGCCCGCGTCCGGGGATCTCTGCGGAGCAGCGCGACACACAGCTCGCTCAGATCGTCCGGGACCCCGTCCACGAGCTCGCCCGGCGCCGGCGGCTCGCGGTGGTGCACGGGGGAGAGCAGCTTCCCGGTGAGCACGCGAAAGAGGATCGCGCCGAGCGCGTACCAGTCCGCCGCCGGCGTCAGGTGCTCGCCTCTCGCCTGCTCGGGTGCCATGTACGCGGGCGTACCGCGAACGTCGGCGTCACCGGTGGCGCGCTCCACATCGAGCGGCATGTCGCGGACCAACCCGAAGTCGAGCACGACGACGCGACCGTCGTCCCGCACCATCACGTTCGCTGGCTTGAGATCGAGGTGAAGCTTGCGCGCCTCGTGGATGGCAGAAATGGCGGCAGTGAGCTGGCCGAGGGCCGCGCGCAGGCGTCCCACGTCGGCGCGCGTGCGGCCGCGCACGGGCGGTGGCGGCACCGAGCCTCCCGCGTCCGCGGAGGGGCTCTGCTCGGTCAAGGGTTCGCGTGGCTCGAGCGCGCGCCCTTCCTGAAGAGTGACCGTCAACGCCGCGTCGAACGCGCCGCTCGGAGGCACCTCCCGACGGGTCTCTCCGGATTGCTCCGCGAGGCCGTGCAGTCGCTGCGGGTCCGGCCCGCACACCCACTCGACGAGGTCGACACCCTCGATGAGCTCCATCGTGAAGAACCACTGATCCGCGGTGGCGATGAGCTCGTGGAGCACGACCAGGTTCGGGTGCGTCACGTCGGTGAGCGCGCGAAACTCCTGCTTCATCCCGTACATCGCGCCGGGGTCCATCCTCGGCAGCACCTTGAGCGCGACGTCCGTCCGGCGTTCCCGGTCGTAGGCGCGATAGACGATACCCATCCCGCCCCGACCGAGCTGACGCTGGAGCTCGAAGCGCTCACCAAAGGCGAAGGGCGTCTCGAGTTCGTGGGTGTCGAGGGCTTCCTTCATCCGACGTCGATCCGGACAGCGTAACCCCCAACAGGGCGCGCCAACAATACGGATGATCTCGGCTTTTTTGGCTGATTCGGTATCGCGCCGGGTGCACCGGGCAATCTTTCGAGACAGGCCGATGCTACGATTTCACCGCCTCCTCCATGTCCTCGGATCCGAACGTCGTGGTGGCTCTCCCGGCCTTTCCCGAGCGGGCGAGCGCGGTCCGGGGCACGGTGCTGATGTCGTCCCAGGCATCACTCCGGAGCGCGGGCCACTTCGACACTTACGCGAGCAAGCTCGAGGACGAGTACCGCTCCAAGCTCCTCGTCGAGATCGTCCCGAACGTCTGGCTCGGAATGGATCAGGCCATGGCGCACTACCGCGCCTGCGAGGCGCTCGGTCTCACTCAGGTCGAGATCCAGGCGATGGGGGCTGCCACGGGGGACCGCATCAACTCGGTCTTCGTGAAGTCCCTGGTTCGTCTGGCCACGGGAACCCTGCAACCGTGGTTCGCCTGGGGGCTTGCCCCGCGGGTGTGGGCCCGCGCATGGAAAGGCTCCGCCATCGGCGTGCGCAAGGTGGGGCCGAAGGACGCCCGCGTCGACGTGGTGGGATTTCCCTGCGCATCGATCCCCTATGTCCGCGTCGCCATCGGATCGTTCTTCGCGAAGAACACGCAGCTCTTCTGTCGCAGTGCCGAGGCGCGCGC
>CAYUAW010000357.1:0-7936 GCA_964442485.1 uncultured Polyangiaceae bacterium | reverse complement strand
GCTAGAACGTCCCGCCGAGGGCCAGGTACGGCCACGGAAGCACGGGGAGCTCGGAGCCGCCCATGATCACGTTCAAGCCGGCGCGCAGCAGGAAGCCGCCGTCGGGGGGCTGCAGCCGGTAGCCGACCATGGCGTTCGGGAGGACCACCGTCGTCGAGCCCGACGACGACGACGAGGAGCTCACGTCGAACGCGCTCGCGTTGGCGCCGACGTTGAGGATGGTCGCGCCGGCGCCGAGCTCGAGCATGTGCTTCTTCGAACCGATGCCGAGATAGCTGACGGTGATGGGGACGGACAGGAACGACGCGCTCCCCGAGGAGCCGGAGCTCCCGTTCGCCGAGCTCACGCCAGCGTGCAGCGACACGTAGCCGAACCCGATGCGGCCGGCGAAGTCGCCGAACGTGCGGTCGTAGTTGAGCGAATAGAAGATGCCCGCGCCGAGGCCCTCGGCGTAGATGGCGTTGTTCGCCGTCCGCTCGTTCGAATGTTCCGCCATGGGGGGCGGCGCTGAGATCGGCCTCGGCGCGTCCTTCGCGGGAGGCGGCGCTTGGGGCTGCTCGTCGGCGTTCTGGACCGCGATGTCCTCTGCTCGCGCGACCCCGCAGATGAAGATGCCGCACGCACCGGCAAGAACCACGTTCCAGTATGATCGCCCCATCGCTTCCCGACCCTTCGTTGGCGCGACCCGAAATGGATCGCGGACAGTAGAGCGAATGTACTCCGGCCCGCCGGGCAGCCTTCCTCCAGAAACGAGAGGCGAGGTGAAATCGCTGCGACCGTCACGCAGACAGACACACCTTGCACCCGCGCTGACTCCATCGTCTTCATGCTCATTGACAGCGACGAATTTTAGACTAAGTCTAACTTCAGAATGAGTCTCGAGCTCCAGCAGAGGCTGCGAAGCAAGGGGATCCGCCCCTCGGCGCACCGGCTCGCCGTGGCGGAATACGTCCTCCAGACGGCCGAGCACCCGTCCGCGGAGCAGGTGCTCGAGCGAGTTCGCCGCAAGTTTCCTCTGCTGTCGCGCGCCACCGTCTACAACACCCTGAACCTCCTGGTGGAGAAGGGGCTCCTGCGCGAGCTCGTCCTGTCCGAGGGCAAGGTGGTGTTCGATCCGAAGCTCGATCGGCACCACCACTTCATCGACGACGAGACGGGTCAGATCGAAGACGTGCCGTGGTCCGCCCTTCCAGTGGGCGACCCGGCCCGCATCGCGGGTTACGACGTGCGGGAATACATGGTCGTCATGCGGGGCCGCAAGCGCGGCCACCGCGTTCCGAAGAGCCGCTCGGCTCAGTGAAACGAATCGTCACAGAAGGATTGAAGGAGAAGAAGATGCTCGTCCCCGGCATGAAGATCCCCGAGTTCAAGACCACCGCCTGCGTCGGCACCGAGAAGGGCAAGGAGTTCAAGGACATCAGCTCCAAGGACTTCCCCGGCAAGTGGCTCGTTCTCTACACCTACCCGAAGGATTTTACCTTCGTCTGCCCGACCGAGATCGTCGAGCTCGACAGGAAGCTCAAGGCGTTCGAGGAGCGTGACGCCGTGCTGCTCGGTGGCTCCACCGACAACGAGTTCTCGCACCTCGCCTGGCGCAAGGACCACGCGGATCTGAAGACGATCAAGCACCCGCTGCTGTTCTTCAGCCCCAGCATGGCCCAGGGTCTCGGCATCCTGCACCCCGACGCCGGCGTCGCGCTGCGTGCGACCATCATCGTCGATCCCCAGGGCATCGTCCGTTACGCGGCCGCGAACGACCTCTCCGTCGGTCGCAACGCCGACGAGATCGTGCGCGTGCTCGATGCGCTGCAGACCGACGAGCTATGCCCGTGCAACTGGAAGGCGGGCGACGAAACCCTGACCACCAAGCTGAAGAAGACGGCCTGATAGGCCCCTCGGAGATCCGGGCGGGCCCACGGGCTCCGCCCGGTCTTCCCCGGAGAAGACGATGGAACACATCGACCGGCTGCGCGACACGTTCCCCGACGTCGCGCGCGATATTAAGATAAACCTCGAGAACGTGCTCACCCCGGGCACGCTCAACGCAGCACAGGTCTGGGGCACCGCGATCGCGACGGCCTATGCCGCCCGCCACCCCGGAGTGGTCGCCGCGATCCTCGCCGAGGCACAAGCTTCCGACGTCCCCTCCCCGGTCGTGGAAGACGCACGCGCCGCCGCCGTGCTCATGGCGATGAACAACGTGTACTACCGCTTCCGCCACATGGTGGACAAGGAGGAGTACATGCAGAAGCCCGCGCGCCTCCGCATGCAGCGCATCGCGAAGATTGCCACGAACAAGGCCGACTTCGAGCTCTTCTGCCTCGCGGTCAGCGCCATCAACGGTTGCGAGACGTGCGTGCGCTCGCACGAGGCGAACGTCGTCGAGCAAGGGCTGACCAGCGACCACATCCTCGACGCCGTGAGGATCGCCTCGACCGTCCACGCCGCGGCCCTCGCCGCGGAGGTCGCCGCGTCGCCCTAGGCCGCGCCGCCACGCGACGCTTGCCGCAGCATGGCGGCGATGTCGCTCACCGCCTCGTCCGCCGCCCGGCTCACGGACGTCATCTGGATGAAGCCGTGGATGAGGCCGGAGAAGCGTCGCTTGACGATGGGCGTGCCGTGACGCTCGAGCAAGGCGCCGTACGCCTCGCCCTCGTCACGGAGCGGGTCGAAGGCCGCGGTGACGAGGACCGTCGGCACACTGGGCGGCAGAGCCGCCCGCAACGGGGAGACTCGCTCGTCGCGCGACAGGTCGGTGCGACCGCCCAGATAGCAGCGATCGAAGAAATCGATGTCGGCCTTCTCGAGCAGAAACCCCTCGCCGAAGAACTGGTGGGACGGCCACGGGTTGCCGTTGTCGAGGACGGGGTAGATGAGGAGCTGATACGCGGGCGGGTTTCCCGAGCGACCGGTGAGCAGCGAGACGACGGCGGAGATGTTGCCGCCCGCGCTGTCGCCGCCGACCCCGATCCTCTCGGGATCGGCGCCGAGCGAGGCGGCGTTCTCGACGGCCCACTGGAACGCCGCCTCGCCGTCCTCGATCGCGGCGGGGAACGGGTGCTCGGGCGCGAGCCGGTACTCGACGGACAGGACGTGCACGCCGGCGCGAGCGGCGAGAAGCCGGCACGGCTCGTCGTGCGTCTCGAGGTCGCCGAGGGCGAAGCCGCCACCGTGAAAGAACACGAGCAGCGGATGTGGCCCGCCGGCCTCCGGCGGCGCGTAGTGGCGAGCCCGGAGCGAGTGGCCGTGCGAGGGGATGGTGTGATCCCGCACCGGAAGCGGCAGCGGCTCCCCCGCGTAACGCCGCGACTCGGCAAGCATCCGTGAGCGGGCGAGCTCGGCGGTCCGGGCACGCAGCGGCGGCACCCGCCGGCGCTTGCGCGTCGTCAGCGCGAACTGCATCTCTGGGTGGAGCACCTGGCCATCGATGACGATCTGCGGCTTGCCGGAGAGCCGGATGAGCGTGTCGTGCGACAGCTTCAGCAGCGTCCGCGCGACGAAGTACTCGAAACGGTCGCGCAGCGTCTTCTTTGCCTCGACGACGCTCACCGCGCACCCTGCCGTTTCGCGATGGCCGTCAGCACGCGCTGATACGACGTCGGCATGAGCCGGACCACCAGATCCGCCGCGTGGGCGTCCGGCCCCACCAGGACGCGCCGCTTGTTCTGCTGCACGGCGCGCAGGATGATCCTGGCGGCCTTGTTGGCGGTGGTGATGAACAACTTCTCGAACTCCGCGCGCGCCATCTCCGGATCCCGGTTGGTCAGCGCCTGTACGTTCGCCGAGAAGCGCCCCGAGCGCGCGATGTTCGTCTTGATGCCGCCCGGGTGCACGCTCGTCGCGCTGACGGGCGCCCCGGTGAGCTCGAGCTCCTGGCGGAGCGCCTCCGTGAAGCCCCGGACCGCAAACTTGGACGCGTTGTAAGTGCCGCTCCCGGGCACGGAGAACAACCCGAAGATGCTCGACAGGTTGATGACGTGCCCCTCTCCCGAGGCCCGCAGGTGGGGCAGGAACGCCTTCGTCCCGTACACGACGCCCCAGAAGTTGATGCCCATGATCCACTCGAAGTCCTCGTAGGTGACTCCTTCGAGGGTGCTGGCGAGGGCGACGCCGGCATTGTTGAAGACGAGGTTCACGCGACCGTAGTCCCTGGCCACCGAGTCGGCCCAGGCGTGGACCGAGGCGCGCTCCGACACGTCCAGCACCGTCGTACTGACGCGAGCGCCGATGGCTCGCACCTTCGCCGCCGTCTCCTCGAGCGTGCCCGGATTGATGTCGCTGAGCGCCAGGTGCGCCCCGACCCTGGCGAGCTCGCACGCGAGCTCTCGCCCCATCCCCGACCCGGCGCCGGTGATGGCGGCGACCTTGTTCTCGAATGATTTCATGAGGTGCTTTCGGCGGTCCTTCGTTCGTGAAGGCGATGATTCACGGTGAGACTCTCGGCGTCCCTGCCGAGCAGGTAGGCGCCTGCGTCGAAACGCGCGGTCTGCCTTCGGAACGCGAAGGTGAAGCCGGGCCACAGGGTCGTGTTGCGTCCGCGCGCGTCGAGGTACCAGCTACGGCAACCGGAGCTCCAGACGGCACGCGTGTGCTTTCGCTGGAGGCGTTCGTTGTACGCGGCCTGCACGTCCGCCTTGACCTCCACGCTCGACAGCCCGGTCTGCCGCATGCAGCGGAGGGCGTCGACGACATAGGCGATCTGCGACTCGATCATGAACACCATGGAGGTGTGCCCGAGCCCCGTGTTCGGGCCGGCGATGAGGAAGAAGTTGGGAAACCCAGAGACGGTCGTCCCCTTGTAGGCCGAAAGCCCGCTCGACCAAACATCGGTGATGTCGCGTCCCTTCGAACCGATCAGCATGCCCGGCGGAACGAAATTTTGCACCGCGAACCCGGTGCCGAACACGATGGCATCGACCTCGCGCTCGACGCCATCGGCGGTCACGATGGCGCGCCGGCGCACCTCGCGGATCGAGTCGGTGAGCACGGTCACGTTCGGGCGGGCGAGCGCCGGGTAGTAGTCGTCGGCCATGAGGATGCGCTTGCAGCCCATCGTGTAGTCCGGCGTCACCTTCCTGCAGAGCTCGGGGTCCGGGATCTGGCTTGCGATGAAGCGCCGCGCCATGACCTCGGCGCGCTTCATCAGCTGCGGACGGAAGAACGCGAGCACGCGCGCCTCCAGCATCCAGTAGATGAAGGCACGGTAGAGCCACAGGAGGAACGGAAAGACGCGGAACAGGGTTCGCTCGCGCGCCGAGGTCGCGCGATCCGGCTTCGGGAAGACCCAGGGCGGCGTGCGCTGGTAGAGATCCAGATGCGCGACGGCGGGTGCGATCTTCGGCACGAACTGGATCGCGCTCGCACCGGTGCCGATGACGGCGACGCGCTTACCCGTGAGCTCGTAGTCGTGATCCCACAGGGCGGAATGAAACGCGCGCCCCTCGAAGCGCTCGAGGCCAGGGATGTCGGGGTACGACGGGTTGCTGAGCGCCCCCATCGCCGAGACGAGCGCCCTGGCCCGATACGTCGAACCCGAGCTGGTCCGCACGGTCCACTCGGAACGCGCGTCGTCGTACTCGGCACGCACGACGCATTCGCCGAAGCGAATTGACCTCCGGACGTCGTACTTGTCGGCGCAGCGCCGGAGGTACGAAAGGATCTCCTGCTGCGGAGCGAAGAGACGCGACCACGCGGGATTCGGCTCGAACGAGAAGCAGTAGAGGTGCGACTGCACGTCGCAGGCGCATCCCGGGTAGTCGTTGTCCCGCCAGGTGCCCCCTACGTCCGCGCCCCGCTCGAGCACGACGAAGGAATCGATCCCGGCTTCCCGGAGCCTGATGGCCGTCCCCAGGCCACCGAACCCGCTGCCGATCACGATCACTTCGAATCTATTGACATTTTCCTGCCGGACGGACGCTGGCGACGCCTGTTCTGACAACATGCGTTTTCAAGCTACTGTTGACAACGAATCATGTCAAGATGAACGGGTGTCCGTCCCGACCCCACACGCGAAGCGCCATTTTCGCGGTGTCTCCCCGGAGGATCGGCAAGCCGAGCGCCGCAAGCGGTTGCTCGAGGCAGGCCTCGAGGCTTTCGGGGCGCGTGGCTTCTATGCGGTGGGGGTTCGTGACGTCTGCGGACTCGCAAAGCTCACCGAGCGCTATTTCTACGAGTCGTTCGAGAACCGAGAAGCGCTCTTTCTCGCCGTGTATCAGGAAGCGGCGCAGCGCATCCGCGACGCGATCACGGAGGCGCATTCCCGCGCGCGCGCGGACGCGACGGAGCTTGCCCGCACCGGACTCGAAGCGACGCTGCGCACTTTCCGCGACGACCCGCGCATCGCGCGCATCCTGCTCCTGGAAGTATTCGCGGTCGCGAACGTGGGCGAAGCGCGGCTCGTCGTGAGCCAGGGTTTCGCGGAGGAGATCGCCGCGATCACCAGGGCCTTCTATCCGGACATCGAGGAGAAGAAGCTCAGCGCCGACATCGTCGGCAACGGTCTCTACGGTTCGACCGTCTATATCGCGATGCGCTGGGCGCTCGACGGTTTCCGTGAGCCGCTCGAGACGATCCTCGAACACTGCCTTCTCTTCTACGAGTCGCTCGACGACCGCATGCGCGCTGCCGTCCCGGGTCCCACCTGAGCTGACACATCGCACCCATCTGGCGCCGTTTCGTTCTGCGCCGAAAATTATGGGCGCTTCGGGCGGCTCGCGATCCCGCCTATCCTGATCGGATCATGATCCGTCGAGCATCCACCCCGGGCCTCCGGGCTCTCTGCGCCACCGTCGCATTTCTCTCACCAGCGTGCGGCACCGACGGCAGCGGCGGCCCGGACACCTCGAGCGGTACGGGCGGCAGTGCAGGAGCTGCGGCAAGCGGCCCGAGCGGTGGCGCGTCCTCGAGCGGGGGAGCGACCAGCGGAGGCAATTCCGGCGGCGGAACCACTTCGAGGGGCGGGGCAGGCGCCGACGGCGGCGCGATGAACGGAGGTACTTCCCAGGGAAATGGCGGGGCAAGCGCTGGTGCCGGGACGACCGGAAGCGGAGGCAGCGAGCACGACGCGGGATCCGGCGGCAGCGCGCAGGGCGGTGCAGAGACGGACGGTGGCCGCAGCTTCTCCACCGACCGGGCGGGTTTCTTCGGCGAAAGCCGGTGCGCAGCGGCGCACGTTCAGTTCTGCGAGGACTTCGAGAGCGGAAGTCTCGCCTCGTGGAAGCTCACCGGGACGCCGACGATCGACGGCGTTCAGAAGGCGCGCGGCCAGAAAGCCCTGCACGTGAAGGTCGCGAGCGGGAGCAAGGTCGCCATCGAGACGGACAAGATCTTTCCGGAGACGGACAACGTGTACTACGGCCGCGCATTTTTCTACTTCGCGGCCCTGCCGACGCCCGTCGGCTCGACTACCTACGCGCACTGGACCTTCATCGCCGCCACCGGAGACAACGTGAGCGGCGAGATCCGCGTCAGCGGACAGATGAGCAACGGCATCAATCATTTCGGCGTGGGCACCGACAACCGCACCGACGCGAGCGGCACGGGCGACTGGACCAACTCGGACAACGATCCGAAGGGAGCGCCGCAAACGGTTCCCTTGAATCAGTGGCTGTGCATCGAGTGGATGCACGACGGCGCCACCAACGAAACGCGGTTCTACTGGGACGGCGCGGAGCATCCCTCGCTCTACACGTCGTCCTCCATGCACGGCGGCAGCAAGAATCCGTACATCCTCCCGAAGTTTCGCCGCGTGTGGCTCGGCTTTCAGGAGTATCAGACGGTCCTCACCATGGCCGGTGCTCCGGAGCAGTACGAGCTGTGGATAGACGAGGTGGCGCTCGATCACACCCGGATCGGCTGCGTTCTCTGATCTAAAGGGGGGCCTTAGCCCGCCGCAGCTTCGCCTTCGGCGAACTGCTCCCCCCGCCGCCTTCGGCGC
>CAYUAW010000356.1:0-7942 GCA_964442485.1 uncultured Polyangiaceae bacterium | reverse complement strand
TCCGTCGAAGGCGCCGCGCTTGCGGCCCCGCCGGACAGCGCCGCAATGTCACCGACGGCGCGCGTCGCCGTCGAGAAACCCTCCGGCGTCCGCCTGGATGCGGTATCCGTCCCGGCTTCGCTGGGCGAGCGCACCCGTGTGGCATTGCGCGACGCCGTCGCTCGGAATCTCGCCGACGTGAAGGTGGGAGCGACCGAGGACAGGTACTCCGTGTCGGTCGCGCTGGTGCAGCTACGTCGCTATGTGGGTCCGGACGAACCCACGCTGCGAATCGTGTGCATCCTCGACGTCGCGCTGCACGACGCGCAGGGTGCGCTCGTGGGGAGCCTGCGGGGCAGGGCTTCCGGAGCGTCCGTCGCGACGAGCGACATGCTCGATGCTGCGGCACACTCCGCGATTTCGCGTCTGCCGGAAGCGGTGCGGATGGCGGAGCAGTCGCGCCATCCCGCGGGCGCTCGCGCGTCGTACTCACGTCGCTGACAAATCGCCTCACTCTACCCACGTCTGGCGGCCCGTCCGGCCGAAATCGCAGCGACCGCCACTGGCGTTCTTCTTGCTTCACCGGCCCACGTGAATCAGGCCGCGCAGCGAGGCGCTTCCGAGGGCTCGAAGCCTGAAACCTCCCACCGGACGCTCCGGTTCGAGATCGCGCCGAAGACCGTCGCGCTGGTGCTGCTGGCCATCGCTGCGGTCTGGCTCTTCCTGCGTCTGGTGCCGGTGCTGCTCGTGCTGGTGGTCGCGCTCTTTCTCGTCGGCACGTTGAACCCCGTCGTGGAAGCGCTGGAGGCGCGCGGGGTGAAGCGGCGAACGGGCATCGGGCTCGTGTTCGTCTCGGTGTTCGTCACCGTCGCAGTCGTGCTCGCGATCACGCTTCCGTCGCTCGCCACGCAGGCGACGAACATGATCGAGCACGCGCCCGCCCTGCGTGACAAGGCCGTCGCGCTCCTATCGCGGTCGCGTATCAGCGCCCCGCTGGCGAACTCGCTGCGAAGCTTCCGCGGTTTCGCGATCAGCGACGGCGCAGCCGCTCTCGAGTTCTCGTACCGCGCGGCCTCCATCATCGGCTATGCGCTGAGCTCCGTCTTTCTTTCGTTCTACCTGATGCTCGATCGCGACCGCGTCCGCGGCGCTCTCTTCGCGGCGGTGCCCAGGGCCCACCACATCCGGCTCTCGCGGATCCTCATCAAGCTCGAGACCATCGTCGGTGGGTACATCCGGGGTCAGGTCGTCACGTCCGCGCTGATGACGCTGTTCACTTTCGTGTTGCTCACCGTCGCCGGCGTGGACGGAGCGATCGCACTCTCCGTCTTCGCGGGCGTCGCCGACGTGCTCCCCTACATCGGCCCTATTCTTTCGGTCGGGCCCGCGGTGCTCGCGACACTCCCGCACGGCATCGTATGGGCGCTCGTCGTGCTCGGCGCGATGTTCCTCTACGAGGAGCTCGAGAGCCGTCTGCTCATTCCGAGGATCTACGGCAGGGCGCTTCGGCTCCCGTCGTCGATGGTCATCCTCGCGCTGCTCGCAGGTGGCACCATCGGCGGAGTCCTGGGCGCGCTCCTCGCGCTGCCCGTGGCGGCCGTCATCCGCATGCTGACGAAGGAGATGTCGCCGGAGCTGCCCGGCGAGCACGACGCGGACCTGGACGGGACACGCGCCTTCAACGAGCAGGCGCAGAGCGAATACGAGCTACGGTCCGACGGAATGGACGCGAGGCAGGCCGCCGCGGTCGCTGTCGAGATCACCACGCGCGGCGGGCGCTCGTGGGACTCGGTCGCGCCGATGTAGACCGGCGCTCTACCCCTTCATCGACGCGAGCACCTTCTTCACCGCGTCGACGTGCTTCTGCGCCGAGAGCTCGTTGTGGAAGGCTCCGCGGATCTTCCTGTCGCGCCCGATGACGTATGTCACCCGCTTGGAGAGGAAACCAAGGAGCTGACGAGCTTCGTACGCCTTCTGGATCGCCTTGTCGGGGTCGGACAGGAGCGGGTAAGGGACGCGGTGGGTCTCCGCGAACCGCGAGTGCGAGCTCTGATCATCTCCGCTTACACCGACTACCTGAACGCCCAGCGACGTGAGCTCTGCGCTGGAATCGCGAAAGAGGCAGGCCTGCGCCGTGCAGACCGGCGTGAAGTCCTTCGGATAGAAGTAAAGGACGACGGCGGATTTCCCGAGCAGCTCCTCGAGCTTCACTCGATGGCCGTCTTGATCCGTTCCTTCGAACTCCGGTGCGGTATCGCCGATTTTGAGCACGATGCCCGCCCATGAGGCCGTGCGCTCCTGCTGTCAAGGAGAGCGTCGGCACACCCCGTGCTGAAGGGAGGTCGTCCGAGGACGAACCCCCGGTTTTTCACGGTAAGATGAACGGTTCTGTGAAGCGCCGTTCACGACAGGAGAGTGAACCAATGACGAAGACGCGAATCGCGAGCATGGTCCCCTTGATCCTTCTTTCGATGGCCGGGTGCCGCCCCCAGGAGGGGCTCACCAGCCAGGAGGCCGCGACGGCGTCCGAGGAGCTCCAGGTAGAGAGCCAGTCGCAGGCGCTCACGTCGAACACCGTCGAGCTCGGGACGAACTTCACGATCGGCGGAGCGGTGGAGCAGGCGGCGGACGAGCTCCGCTCCTTCATAAAGTCCGAGCTCTCGTGCGCCGATGTGACGCTTTCCGGGCACACCCTCACCGTCCAGTACGGGGTCCGCAGCGGCTGCACGTTCCACGGCCAGACCATCAGTGGGCAGCACGAAATCACGATCTCTCGGAACGACATCGACGACGTCATCGTGGATCACGTATGGACGGATCTGTCGAACGGCACCGTCCAGGTGAGCGGAACGGCGGAAGTCACCTGGAGCAAGTCCGACGTGAGCCGTCACGTGGTGCACGATCTGAAGTGGACGCGGCTCTCCGACGGTCGCGAGGGCGAGGGAAAGGGAGATCGCACGGAGCGCCCGCTGCAGGATTCACAGGGAGGACTCGCCGCGGGCTTCACCGAGACGGGGACGCGCTCCTGGGACGGCAAGGCGGGGCACTGGTCGCTCGAGATCGACCACCTCGACATGCGCTGGGTCGATCCGATGCCGGAGAGTGGCTCGCTCACCCTGAACACACCATTCGACAAGACGGTCGGCGCTTCGTTCTCGCGTCCCGACGCGACGACCATCCGCGTCACTCTGGAGAGCGCGCGAGGCTCGATCAGCTTCAACAAGACGACCCCGCCCTGAGCCTTCCCACGGCGGCGCGTGTCTCGAGCGGCTAGCGCTCGACGCGAGCGCCGCTATTGCGGCCCGTCACAGCCCGGCGGGCCGCCCGGAAGCGAGGCTCTCCAGGAAAATCCGCACCGGCAGAGGTTGACACCAAAGACTGTAACGGTTATTAGTGTCTCTGTCTGAAGTGGTTCCGTCCAAGGTGACGTAATCCCGGACAGAATGGAGAAGCCCTCATGGCAACCATCCGAAAAGAAGACACTTTCAGCGATTTCTGGCCCCGTTATCTCAAGGCACACGGGAGCCCCGTTTCGCAGGCGTTCCACCTCGGTGGACTCGTTGCAAGCGTGGCCCTGGCCGCAGCCCTCCTCTCCTGCGGCATGGTGTTCTTCCTCGTGCTCGCGATCGTTCCGGCGCAGCTCGGCGCGGCGATCGGTCACAAGCTCAGCCCGCGCAAGGATCGCCTCCGCGTCGTCGACGAGCACCCCGACTGGGCCGCCGTGGCCGACCTGCGCATGTGCGGGCTGCTTTTGACCGGACGTCTCGGAAAGGAACTCTCGCGGCTTCCCGAGCTTCCCTCCAGGCCGAATCTGGCGGCGAGCTGAACCGAACGCCGACTGGTCAAACCATCTGAAAAGTCCCGCGATCAAGTTCGCGAAGAGGGTGCCTCCTCGCTATAAGAGGGGCCATGGCGAGATCCACGATTCTTGGAGTCGGTAGCTACGTCCCGAGCCGCGTCGTCACCAATGATGACCTCGCGAAGCTCATGACGACCAGCGATGAGTGGATCTTCCAGCGGAGCGGGATCAAGGAGCGCCGCTTCATCGAGCACAGCGGGATCGGCTCGGCCGACCTCGCTGTGCCTGCATGCAAAGCGGCGCTCGAGCATGCGAAGCTCCGGATCGACGACATCGACGCCATCATCTTCGCGACGTTGAGCTCGGACTACACCTTCCCCGGGTCGGGCTGCCTCCTGAACGACAAGCTCGGCATGAACGGCAAGCCCGCGCTCGACGTCAGAAACCAGTGCTGCGGCTTCATCTATGCGCTCGCCGCGGCCGACGGCTTCGTGCAGACGGGCCTCTTCAAGAACATCCTGGTCGTCGGAGCCGAGGTTCATTCAACGGCACTCGAGTTCAACGATCGGGGCCGTGACGTGGCGGTGCTCTTCGGCGACGGCGCCGGCGCAGCCGTCGTCGGGCCGGCAAAGAAGGACTCCCAGGGCCTCCTCAGCATGTGCCTGCACGCCGACGGTGCCGGCGCGAAGGACCTGTGGTGCGAGGCGCCCGCCTCCGCGTACGACCCGCGCATCACGCACGCGATGATCGACGATGGCCGCCACTATCCGAAGATGGTCGGCAAGAACGTCTTCCGCTGGGCCATCGAGAAGATGCCCGAGGTCGCGATCGAGGCGGTGCGCAAGGCGGGGCTATCGATGCAGGACGTCGATCTCTTCGTCCCGCATCAGGCGAACATGCGCATCAACCAGATGGTCGCGGCGCGGCTCGAGCTCCCGGACGAGAAGGTCGTCCACAACATCGAGAAGTACGGGAACACCACCGCCGCCACGATTCCCATGGCGCTGGACCGCGCCTACAAGGAAGGGCGCGTGAAGGACAACGCCAACGTCCTCTTCGCCGCCTTCGGCGCCGGGTACACGTGGGCGGGCGCCGTACTCCGTCTCTGAGCAGATCTTCTGCGCGCCAGTGGCTCCTCCAGGAGCCGACCGCAATCGCTGCTCTGCGACGCTCCTTTCACATTTGAAAGGAGATTTGTAGGCCGCGCCGCCTTGACATGAATCATGATTCACCCTAGTGAATGCGGGTTCATGGCCCGCTGTGGTGGCGCATGGTGCACCGAGATCCGTCTTCGTCAGAACGCGCGCGTACGCCTGCTCCGCGGGGATCCCGGCGCGTCGTGACGGGGAAGCCTCGCGCAGTCCCTCGCCGTCGACGCGAATCGGCGAAGGAGGAAGCACGCGGTGCCTACCGGGAGGCGATCCTGGCGGCGGCCGAGCGCGTCTTCGCGAAGTCGGGCTTCTATGCGACTCGGATGGCGGACATCGCGAAGGAGGCGGGGGTCGCCGTCGGTACGCTCTACAACTACTTCGACAGCCGCGAGGTCATCCTCTCCGATCTGCTCTCGCTCCGTCACCGGGAGTTCCACAGCAAGGTCCTGGCGGCTGCCGTCGCGGGCGATCCCGTCATCAGGTTGCGGCAGATCGTCGAGTCCTCTTTCGGGTTGATCGACGAGAACGGCGCGCTCTTCGCGACGTTCATGGAACGGGGGGCGGTCGGCGAGTACGACCTCGAGCGATTGCTCGGCGCGCAGGCCGAGAGCGAGTACGGGGAGTTTCTCACCCTGCTCGACAAGACGGTGCGCGCCTGCGTCCGCGAGAAGAAGATCCGCGACGACGTCGAACCGCGCCTGATCGTATCGATGCTCGCTGGCGCGATGAACGGCGCAACCTACGCGTGGCTGAAGCGGGGCCGAAAGGGGCGGCTCACTTCCGTCACGGCTGATCTGTTCGAGCTGTTTCTCCAAGGAGCAAGTGGTCCATGATGCGCTTCGCCGCACGGTCGTCGGTCTGGGGGGTCTTCTTTCTGCTCGCGGGTTGCCACGGTGAGAGCGGCGCGGGTCTGCCGCCCGCGACCGGCTCCGGTGCGCCGCCGGCTCCCGTCGTCCCGAAGCTCGCGGACGTCGCCTCGGCGGCGCCGGCCTCCACTGCGACCCCGGCCGGCGCGTGGACGGGCACGCTGTACGCCCGACACGAGGCCGCGCTCGGCCCGAAGGCGAGCGGCGTGCTGTCGGTGGTTGCCGTCGACGAGGGCGACAAGGTGAAGAAGGGCCAGCTCATGTTCCGGCTCGACGGCGCCACGGCGTTCATCGGCGTGAACCAGGCGAAGGCGGCCATCGCAACGTCGAGGGTCGCCCTCGACGCGGCGAAGCTCGAGCTGACGCGTGCCACGGAGCTCTCCATGAAGGGCTCGGTGGCCCCCGCCGTCTACGACCAGGCCAAGGCGAACTACGACCACGCCGCGATGGCGCTCGAGCAGGCCAAGGTCGGCGAGCAGCTCGCCTCGCGCGTCGCGGTCGAGACGGCGGTCTACTCCCCCATCGACGGCGTCGTCACCTCCAAGCAGAAGAGCGTCGGCGAGACGGTCACCATGGTACCTGCGACCACCGTCCTGGTCGTTCAAGACGTTGCCCACCTGGAGCTCCGGGCGAACCTCCCGGAGAACGCGCTCGCCAAGTTGTCGACCGGCAGCGAGCTGAAGATGAACGCGCGCTCGGTCGGGATCGAGAGGACGGTGCAGATCAAACGCATCAACCCGACGCTGGACACCAGGACGAGGACCGTCGAGGTCGTCGCGGACGTCGACAACGGGGACGGGAAGCTGAAGGTCGGCATGCTCGTCGAGGTGTCGCTCGCGCAGGTGACCGCCGCGGCGCCGTCCGCCCAGGACGTCGCGAAGGTGGCGAGCGACGTCGGAGTGAAGGCGCCGTGAGCGTAGCGGACGTCTCCATCCGGCGGCCCGTGTTCGCCGTGATGATGATCACGGCGCTCGTCGTGTTCGGGCTCCTGGCCTACCCACGCATCGGCGTCGATCTGTTCCCCGACGTGGAGTTCCCCGTCGTCACGGTCACCGCGACGTATCCCGGCGCCGATCCGGAGACGATGGAGAGCAAGGTCGCCGACAAGATCGAGGAGGCGATCAACTCGCTCTCCGGGATCAAGGCTCTCCGCTCGACGAACCTGGAGAGCGTCTCCCAGGTCGTGGTGGAGTTCGAGCTGGACGTTCCGGCCGAGCAGGCGGTGCAGGACATCCGCGACCGCGTCTCGGGGATCCTCGCGAACCTGCCGTCGGGGATCGACCCGCCCGTCATCCAGAAATTCGACGTGGGCGCGGCGCCCATCATGGCGGTGGCCCTCGCCGGCAAGCTCCCTCCGCGCGAGCTCAGCCGGCTCGCCGACAAGGTCGTGAAGGAACGCGTGCAGCGCGTCCCCGGCGTCGGCGGCATCGATCTCGTCGGGCAGCGCGACCGCGAGATCCAGATCTTCGTCGACCCGTCGCGGCTCGCCGGCCGCGCGCTCACGGTGGAGGACGTCGCAAGCGCCGTGCGCTCGCAGAACATGGAGCTGCCGGGCGGCTACTTCGACGCGGGCGCGCGCGAGCTCACCGTGAAGACGAAGGGCGAGGTGAAGACGGCCGCCGAGGTCGCTGACATCGTCATCCCCTCCGCCCCCGGCACCATCGTGCGCGTGAAGGACGTCGCCGAGGTGGTGGACGGCACGGAGGAGGCACGTTCCGCGTCCTTCTTCGACGGCCAGTCGGCGATCTCTCTCGTGATCAGGAAACAGACCGGCTCGAACACGGTGGCCGTGGCGAACGCGGTGCGGAAGGCGCTGGAGGATGTGCGCCCGCGCGTCGAGCACGCGGGGGCGAAGCTCGACGTCCCGACGGACAACTCCGTCTATATCGCGCGATCCATCCACGACGTGCAGTTCGATCTGATGTTCGGCGCCTTCCTGGCGGTCGTCATCATCCTGGTCTTCCTGCGAGATTTCCGGGCGACGCTCATCAGTGCGATCGCCATCCCGACCAGCGTCATCGCAAGCTTCGCGTTCATGCAGTGGATGAACTTCACGTTCAACAACATGACGATGCTCGCGCTCTCGCTGTCCATCGGCATCCTGATCGACGACGCCATCGTCGTCATCGAGAACATCCACCGGCACC
>CAYUAW010000355.1:5422-7942 GCA_964442485.1 uncultured Polyangiaceae bacterium | reverse complement strand
CGCTGGCCGTGCTGCACTCGCTCACGGATCACCGGCGCGCGCTCTACGTCGACCGGGCCGGCAAGGTCGTGAAGGCGCCCGACTCGTTCATGCTCGTGTGTTCGTACAACCCGGCCTACAGGAGCTCGCTCAAGGATCTCAAGCCGTCCTTCCGTCAGCGCTTCGTCACCCTGGCGATGCACTACCTCCCGCCCGACACCGAGGCACACGTCCTGGTGGGCGAGGCCGGCATCGAGCTCACGGTCGCGCAGCGCCTCGTCAAGTGCGCGACCAGCATTCGCAACGCCGACCAGTCTTTTCACCTCGAGCCACCTTCCACGCGCGCGCTCGTCGCGGCGGCGAAGCTCATCGCAGCCGGCACGGCAGAACTCGTGGCGGCCGAGGTCACGATCCTCGCTCCGTTGAGCACCGACGGAGTCAACACCGATGCCCTCCGCGAGCTGGCCTCCGCCTCCTTGCTCGCTCGCAACTAGAGGCCGTTCGCAAACCCCGAGACGAAGGAGTTCTCTCATGAACAAGCAGTCCTCTGTCGACCATGACCGCCGGCGCCGACGCGCGCTCATGGTCTTTCAGATCCTGATCTACGGGTACCTGTTCGCAAATTTTCTAATTCAGCTCCATATGTATTCGCAGCGCAATTGGTAGGGATTAAGTCGGCTCGACATCTGACAGCGAACTCAACGGAGAAACCAGCATGAGTACGGCATCTCTCGGTCTCGACGTTCCGAATGGCTACGACGATCATCAGACGACCAGCCGCGAGGCTCAGCGCAAGGCGGATCGCTGGATGCTGCCGGGCGCGATCTTGATGACTACCGCGGTTCTCGGCCCGATCGGCTTCCCTCTGTTCCTCAAGGGCATGGTGGAGCAGCGCAAAGCCCTGCTTCAAGGTCTGTCGGTTCGCCCGATGATCTGCACCTTGCTCGGCTACCTGGTGATCATGGACTCCGGCCTCAACAGCATCGGCTGGTCGCTCGACCTGGTCGCGCACCACTCGCTCGTCAGTCGGACGCTGGTAACGGCCTGGGGCAACATGTTCGATTCGGGCTATTTCTGGCACTACAACGAGCTCTGGATCGGGGGCGCCGGCGCACCGGGCGAGAAATCCTGGGAGATCGCGCTGGTACCGACCGTGTTCTGCATGCGCCTGGCCGCGGCGATCGGCTTTCTGCAGATGAAGCGCTGGGGCCATCAATGGCTGATCGTCACGTGCTGGTTCGGCGTCATCTACTGGGTCGGCTACGTCGCCAACATGACCCTGTTCGCCGACCTCCGATACACGCACGTCGTGTTCCCGGTGTGGGGCTGGTGGATCTACGACATCTTCTACATCACGCCGTTTCTCGCGATTCCGTACCTGCACACCGTGAACCGAGAAGTCTTCACGGACTGAGGGAGAGGCACCAATGAGCATCTCAGCGAAGCGCCTGCCCCCCGGCACGACCGAACCCAATGCCCGCCTGCACAGGTGGCTCCAGCGTGGCCTCTTCGTCTGCCTGACTGCGCTGGCTCTGGAGGGTACGTTCACCTTTCCCGGGTTGCTCGTCTGGTACGGCTTTCCGGACCTCTCGCTGGTCGAGATGTGCAGCGAGCTGGAGAAGGTTCGCTACTCCGACGACTCCCGCGAGTGCGTCTTCCCGTATCCATTCTTCGCGCCCTCCGAGGGAGCGGGTCAGAAGACGGCGCAGGATAGGTGGGGCGTTCAACCCCAGCCCAGATACAAGCGGATCGGGTTTCGCGAGCTCGTGAAGATTCGCGACGAGCGCCTTGCTCGCCAGGCCGCGGCAAAGCTTTCCGCGGCGTCGGAGAGCCATTGAGCTCGGAGACGCATCACGACGGGGTGGCGCGGCTCGGGCTACTGGCCTCGGCGATTGCGCGGCGGCCGCTTCGGGTTGCGCCCGGCGAGCGGGGTGAGGCGGCATGGACGGACGGCAAAGTGGTCTTCGTCGACATCAACGAGTCCGCGCGCGGGCAGCTCGAGTCGCTCGTCGTGCAAGCGTCGCTGCTCGCGGCGGGGAGCCTCGATCCCGGCATCGTTCAGCGGCTCGGCCGACGCGAGGCTCTGGCAAAGCGCTACCTCGCGGTGGAGGGTCACCGTGCGCTCGCAACGCTGGAGGCACTGTTGCCGCCGTCGTCGCGCTCGTTGCTCGACGCGCGCCTCGCGCGGCTCGGCGATTCACCTGAAGCCTCCCTCGCCGCGGCACGGAGCCGCGAGGAGCTCGGCGATCCGCCCGGCAGCTTCGGAGCGATCCATCCTCCGCGCCTCATCGCGTCGATGCGCAGCGCCGAAGGCACGCGCTCGTCGCGTCGGACCGTGACGCACCAGCAGCGCGCCAGGGTGGAGCTAGCCGAGGGTGCGACCACCGACGACGCGCAGGAAGATCCGTTCGCGAGCCCGGTCGGTGGCGGCGGAGCTATCGGCAAGTGGCTGTCGAAGGTGCTCACCGCCGTGCGGCAGCTCCGCTCCGGCGGAGCGCCGGGCGGCGCCGATGCGCCCACGCACTGGACGCGCGCCCGCGG
>CAYUAW010000355.1:0-5322 GCA_964442485.1 uncultured Polyangiaceae bacterium | reverse complement strand
CCGGCGGAGCGCCGGGCGGCGCCGATGCGCCCACGCACTGGACGCGCGCCCGCGGCAACGGCAAAGCCGTCTTCTCGACCGCCACGACGGGAGACATCGAAGACTCCACCGGCGCCGGCAAGGAGCGCGGCAGGAAGTATCCCGAGTGGGACGTGCACAGTCGGCACTATCGAATGGACTGGTGCACGGTCCATGAGGTCGACACCAGGTCCAGCAAGGACGCCGAGCGCTTCGCCATTCCTGATCGCACCGGCCTTCGTCGCTCGCTCGCTCGTCTGGGCCTTGGCATCGATCGCTATCACCGCCAGGCGCAGGGCGACGATATCGACATCGATGCCGTGATCGAGGCGCGCGTCGAGATGATGGCAGGGTCGGCGCCGGACGAGGCGGTCTTCATCGACAGCGTCCGCCGACGACGCGATCTTTCCGTGCTGGTCCTGCTCGACATCTCGGGCTCTGCCGCCGAACCCGCAGGCCAGGGAGGGACCGTGCACGAGCAGCAGCGAGCCGCCGCGGCCGCGCTGATGCTTGCGCTCCACGAGCTCGGCGACCGCGTCGCGCTCTACGCTTATCACTCGCAGGGGCGCTCCGCAGTGAGCCTCATGCCGGTCAAGCGCTTCGACGAGACGCCGGGCGCAGACGTGATGCAGCGCATCGGCAGCCTCGAGCCCGGCGCCTACTCACGGCTGGGCGCCGCGATCCGTCACGGCACCGCTCTGCTGCAGGACCTCGGAGGCACACCGCGGCGATTGCTGGTCGTGCTGTCGGACGGGCTCGCCTACGACCACGGCTACGAGCCCGCATACGGCGCGGCCGATGCACGGCGTGCGCTCGGCGAGGCGCGACGAGACGGCGTCGGCTGCCTGTGCCTGAGCGTTGGGTCCAGCACGGACATAGAGGCGCTTCGTCGCGTGTTCGGAGCCTCCGCGCACGCGGCGTTCGCTCGGCCAGAGCAGCTGAAGCAAGTCATCGGACCGCTGTTCCGAGCAGCCATTCGTTCGGCCGACGTCAAGCGGCGGCTCGAATGAAGGACGCGGAAGCCAGAGTGCTGACGTCCGACTCGAGCGTGAAGGACATCGGAAGCACGTTCAAGTCGTCGCGACCGCGCTACATACCGGTCGCCAGCGAGGAGCGGATCTTCAAGGCCGCGTATCGGCAACGGCTGGCGATCCTGATCAAGGGCCCCACGGGCTGCGGCAAGACGCGCTTCGTCGAGGCGATGGCGCACGACCTCGGGCGCCCGCTGATCACCGTCGCATGCCACGACGATCTCACGACCGCCGATCTCGTCGGCAGGTTCCTGCTCCGCGGCGGGGAGACCGAGTGGGTCGATGGTCCGCTCACGCGGGCCGTTCGTGAAGGAGCGATCTGCTATCTCGACGAAGTCGTCGAGGCCCGCCAGGACACGACGGTGGTTCTGCATCCGCTGGCCGATCACCGCCGCCAGCTGCAGCTAGAGCGGCTCGGTGTCACACTGAATGCGCCACGCGAGTTCTGCCTGGTCGTCTCCTACAACCCGGGCTATCAGAGCATCCTCAAGGATCTCAAAGACTCGACCCGCCAGCGTATGGCGGCAATCGAGTTTGGGTTTCCGACTCCCGAGGTCGAGCAGGACATCGTCTCGCACGAGTCCGGACTCGCGGGTGCTCAGGCAGCCGAGCTCGTGCGCCTCGGTCAAGCGATCCGCCGGCTCGACATCGCGGGGCTCCGCGAGGTGGCTTCGACGCGCGTGCTGATAGCCGCGGGCCGCCTCGTCGTGGACGGGCTCAGTATGCGCGAGGCCGCGCGCGCTGCGATCGCGGGACCGCTCACCGATGACGCGACCGTGACGCGCGGGCTGTTCGAAATGATCGACGTGTACCTCCCCGACCAGCGAGCGTGACAGGACGAACTCGATGAGCACACAGCACACCCATCTATCGGTGAGCGGCACTCAGAATCTGCAGAAGCAGCCATCCATCGCGCCGTGGATAAGGCTCTTCATCGGCCTCGCGACCATCGGGCTCGTCGCGTACCACGCGCGCATGGGTGCGGTGTCACCTCGCGTCGCGAATCCAGAGGTAACCGGCATTCCCAGACCCGTGGAGTTCCTGTTCGGCTGGGGCGATGCCGTCTGGCTCAAGATCCACGAGTGGGGCACGGTCGCCGTGATGCTCGTCATCATCGGCGGATGCGTGCGCGTATGGCGCCGGCAACCCGGTCACCCATACGTGCTCATGACCATCGCCTCGACCGCGATCGTCTGGCAGGACCCGATCATGAACTGGTCCCCGTTCGCGGTGTACAACCCGCAGCTCTGGCACTGGCCCGAAGATTGGCCGCTGGTCCAGCTGTCCCCGACGGTCGAGCCCTTCATCGTCATCGGCTACGCGCTCTTCTATTTCGGACCTTTCTTTCCGGCGATGGCGCTCCTGCGACGTCTGCAGGCGCGCGCATCGATGGATTCATTCGTCTGGCGGCATCCGCTCTGGACCCTCGCGGGCCTGGTGCTCGTCGTGGGGTTCATCTTCGATGCGATCCTCGAGGTCTCCCTCGTCCACACCGGCCTGTATATCTATTCACAGGTCCTTCCGTGGGGCTCGTTGTTCGCCGGAACGACCTTCCAGTTTCCACTGATCTGGGAGTCCTCTTTCGTCTGCCTCGTGATGGTTCCGGCGGCGGTGCTCTGCTACCGCGACGACACGGGACGCACACAAGCCGAGAAGCTGGTACAGCGTTTCCGCTTGCTGCCGAACCACCCGGCGCTCGGCACGTTCCTGATGATGTTCGGGATCCTGAACGTCGCTTACCTCATGTACGGCGGCGCGTTCGCGATCATCAAGGCATCTGGGCTCGCAACCGCCGTCGCGTGCCCGTATCCGTATCCTGAAGCGAAGGTGTACGACCCGCAGGGTTACTACGAGCGCGAGGGCGAACCGGGGCCGTACTTCGAGGGCAAATGGAGCACCTGGGCCTCGGGTCAACCTGACGGACGTCCAAAGGTGAATCCCGTCAAGACCGACGGCATGTGCAGGAGGGACAAACCATGAGCACCCAGCGAACCGTAGTCATCACCGGTGCGTCGCGCGGACTGGGCCTGGCGTCCGCCGCCTATCTCTACAACCAGGGCTGGCGCGTCGTTGCCGCCATGCGCTCGGTCGATGCGGGACTCGAACGCCTGCGCGCCGAGACGGGTGCTGCGGCGGGGGATCCTCGTTTGCTCGGTGTGAAGCTCGACCTCGCAGACGCCGAGTCGATCACCGCCGCCGCGAGGGCGATCGAGGACGCGGTCGGCGCACCCGACGTCCTGGTGCACAACGCTGGCATCGCCGCGGCCGGCATGTTCGAGGACACGCCGGCTCGCGCGTGGGACGAGATCTTCGAGACCAACGTATTTGGGCCGATCGCTCTCACGCGAGCGCTCCTGCCATCGATGCGCGCCGCCGGGCGCGGACGCATCGTGGTCGTCTCGAGCCAGGGCGCGGTGCGCGGCATGCCGGCGATCAGTGCCTATTCCGCGTCCAAGGGAGCGATCGAGCGCTGGGCGGAATCGCTGGCAGGTGAGGTCGCCGCGTTCGGGCTGGGTGTCAGCATCGTCGTCGCCGGGACGTTCAAGACGGACATCCTCGTTCAGACCGCCGACTATCGAAACTACAAGGGGCCGTACGCTTCGCACTACGTGGGCATCGACAAGACGGGCGAGATCGTGGTGCGCGCCGCGAATCCGCCCGAGCGGTTCGCGCGCGTGCTCGCCAGAGCGCTCGACGATCGAGCGCCGCTCGTCCGGCGCACCGCCGGCATCGACGCCACGATGCTCGTGCTCCTGAACCGGATTCTGCCGGGCTGGCTTCTCTATCAGGTGATCCGCCTGGCCATGCGCCTGCCACGTGCGGGTGCGCTCCGAGCTCTTCCAGCCGCAGCCGCAACGAATGTTTGAGAGAAGGATGACGTGATGCAGCAGGTCGAACACAGCAGCACGGAACCAGAACCCGCGGCGATGAACGTCGTCGTCGTCGACCCGCCGGTGGCCCCTGGACTGCCAATCCTCGGTGCCGCGCGCGCGATGCTCAATGACGCGACCGGCTTCGTGCTCCGCACCACACGCGAGCTCGGCCCGCTGTTTCGCATCCCGCTGGGCCCGCGCTCGCTGACGCTGATCGCGCATCCCGACGATCTCCGGCGCGTCCTGCAGGAGCAGAACAAGGAGTACCCGCGCGGCAAGGTCGTCGACCCCATCAGGCCGATGCTGGGCAACGGCTTGCCGATGACCGATGCGGACGTGTGGCGCCGCAAACGGCGCATCATGCAGCCGGCGTTCAACAAGCCGCGCATCGCCTTGCTCACGGACACGATGAGCGCGGTGACCAGGCGCTACGTGGACAGGTTCAGCGCGGGCGACGAACTGAACACCCTCGACCTGATGATGCGGTTGACCCGCGACATCATCCTCGAGACCATGTTCTCGAATCAGCTCGGCGCCGATACGGCCGAGCTCGACAGAGCCTTCGCGGAGCTCGAGCGCTACGTCGCTCGCTACTCGTTCATACCGTTCAAGGTGCCTCTGTGGCTGCCCACGCCGGACAACTTTTCCTTCCGACGGGCGCTCGCCACGATCGATAGGCTGATCGTCGGACTCATCACCGCGCGCCAGGCGAGCGGAGAGAAACGCGGTGACCTGCTCGACGCCCTGCTCGAGGCACGCGACGAAGACGGCCAGCCCATGGCCCCCGCGGAGCTCCGCGACGAAGCGGTCAGCATCTTCTTCGCGGGCCACGAGACGTCGGCCAATGCCTTGACCTGGGCGACCTATCTCCTGTCGACCCACCCCGAAGTCTTCGCGCGGCTACGCGACGAGGCAGACCGCGTCATCGGGGACCGGCTGCCGACCGTTCACGACGTTCCGAAGCTCGAATACGCAGCCATGGTCATCCGGGAGGCCATGCGCCTTTATCCGCCGGGCTGGATCTACGGGCGCGTCGCCGAACGTGACGATGTCCTGCGCGGGCACCGGATCCGCAAGGGCGACATGCTCGGCATCTGCCCCCTGGTCGCGCATCGCTTGCCAGAGAGCTGGCCCGACCCCGAGCGCTTCGACCCCGAGCGCTTCGCCGGCGAGAAGACCAGCAGCAACCGAAATTTCACGTACATCCCGTTCGGCAGCGGTCCACACATGTGCATCGGCATCCACCTCGCGATGGCCGAGACGCAGATCGTGCTGGCGATGATGGCACGGCGCGCGCAGCTCGTCGTCGAGCGGCCCGACGAGGTGCGCATGCTTTCCAAGGTCACGTTGCAGGTCGCAGGTGGTCTGCCCGTGAAGGTCGAAATGCGTCGGAACGCGAA
>CAYUAW010000354.1:6138-8016 GCA_964442485.1 uncultured Polyangiaceae bacterium | reverse complement strand
TAGTAGGAGAACCGGGAAGAGCGGCGGCGGGCCTCGTTCGGCCGAGCCTCGTTACCTCCCGGTTCTTGCGTTCGACGTGCCGCCACAGCGATGCGCGTGCCGCGCCTGGGTGCGCGCTCTCCGCTCAGGAGATGCGGCCGAGGAGCGCCGAGACGCCCGGAGCGCCCTTCGCGTGCACGCGCACGGAGAAGAGCTCTTTCGGCGTGCCGAACTGCTCGAGGGTGAATGCGGTGTCGGCGTACACCTTCTTCAGCGCGGCCTGGAACACCGGCGAGAACGCGGTGAACGACTCTTTCGTGTTCGGCGCGCTGAGGCGGTCGTTCACGCGGAGCACCAGCTCGTCGCCGCGGAACCGAAGCGGCGGCGTCAGGGCCTCCCCCTCGAGCCTGCGCGCCGCGGCGAGCACCCGGCGCACGCCGTCGAGGACGGCGGCCTCCGGGTCGTCGGGGGTCACGCGCTTGCGATTGCAGACGAGCCCGGCGCGGCCCTCTGCGAAATCGACGACGTAATCCGACTCGTGGCCCACCAGGAGCAGCGCCGGACCGTTGTGCACGTGCCCATACTCCGTCACGTCGACCAGAAGCTCGCCGAGGGCGTTCTTCTGAATCCATTCGTGGAAGACCGGGACGAGCGGCGTGACGTCCACCTCCGTGGGCGACTCGATGAAGACCTTGGCCTGGACCTTTGGAAGTTTCATGTCTCGGCTGGTCCTCACTCGGCGGCGGCGTTGCGCTGCTGAACCATGCGCTGGTAGCAAGCGTAGGCCGCCTCCACGAAAAGCTGCGCCTCTTCGAGCTGGTGCTGGGTGGACTCGTTCGTGATCTGCTCCTTGCCCTTCTGCTCGTGCGCGCGGAGGAGCATCTGCGCAAACTTCGGGCCCACGAACGGGTCGTTGAAGAGCTTGGTGTCCACCAGGCGCGTCTTGAACTCGGAGACGATCTCGTCGGCGTCATCGCCGATGTTCGGGTTCAGGTCGCGCACCAGCGCCTGCGCGCCGGTGAGCATCGACTTGTAAGCGCGCTCGGCGGCCTGCTCGTTCTTGCCGTCGTCGAAGAGGAGCTGCGCCTCGAACACCTCGCGCTCCGCCGCGGCGAGGCCCATCACCGCGAAGGCGACGACCTCACCGGCGCACTCGCCCTCCCCCATGTCGCCGATGTTGTACTCGCGAGGGTCGCCCCAGTCGGAGTAGAGGTCGCGCGCCTCCTCGTAGGCGGGCACCTTCATGAGATCCTCGAGCATGGCGCGCACCTGCTTCTTGCCGATACGCCCGATGAAGTCCTTGAAGGTCTCGGTGCCGTTCTTCTCCTTGACGTAGCGATCGCGCAGCCGCGTCACCACCTCCGGGACGTGCTTCGACGGAACGGCGCCGATGGCGAGGCCGTAGGAGCCGCCGTTGTGCGTCCATTCCCCGCCGAGGACGACCTGGAAGTGCGGCACCTTGCGCGAGCCGACCTGACGGCTCACGCCGAGAAACCCGAGATCGGCGACATGATGCTGCCCGCATGAGTTGAAGCAGCCGCTGCACTTCACGTGAAGTGACTCGGAGGCGGCCGACGTGGCCGCGTCCACGAGCCGGAGCTGCTTCCTGAGCTCACCGGCGAGCCCCCGCGACGACGAGATGCCGAGCTTGCAGGTGTCGGTGCCGGGGCACGCCGTCACGTCCGTGATCTGACCCGCGCCGGCCTCGGCGAGGCCGGCAGCGGCGAGCGCGCTGTAGAACGCCACCAGATCCGATTCGCTGAGCCACCTGAAGCACAGGTTCTGATCGACGGTCGTGCGCATGGTGTCGCCGGTGAACTTCCGTGCGACGTCCGAGAGCGCGCGCGCCTGATCCGCCGTCAGGTCGCCGAGCGGCAGAGTGACGGTGGCGACGACGTA
>CAYUAW010000354.1:0-6038 GCA_964442485.1 uncultured Polyangiaceae bacterium | reverse complement strand
CGCGCGCGCGAGCGATTTTCCTTCTCGCCGAGCTTCGCGAAGACCCGCGAGACGGCCTGGATGGTCGGCAGTAGCTCCTCTTCCGTGCAGAATTCGTCGAGCATCTTCGCCGGATACGGCACCGAGCCGAGGCCGCCACCGACGTAGAACTCGAAGCCGCGCACGGTCTTGCCGTCCACGACCTTCGTCTTCGCGATGCAGCCGCCATCGTGGAAGTTCGTGAGGCCGCAAGCGTGGTCCTTGCAGCCCGAGAACGCGATCTTGAACTTTCGCCCGAAGCCCTGCACGTCCGGATGACCGAGCAGGAAGAACGTCATCGCATCCGCGTAGGGCGTGATGTCGAACGCCTCGTCGCTGCACACGCCGACGAGCGGGCACGCCGTCACGTTGCGGATGGAGTTGCCGCACGCCTCGCGCGTCGTGATGCCGACTGCCGCGAGCCGCCGCATGAGATCCGGCGTGTCCTCTATGTGGACGAAGTGGAGCTGAACGTCCTGCCGCGTGGTCACGTGGAGGATCCCGTCGGAGTACTCCTCGGCGAGCTCGGCGATCGCGTCGAGCTGGTCGGCGCCGAGCTTGCCGTAGGGGATCTTGATTCGCATCATCCCGGGCGCATCCCACATCGTCATGGGGCCCTTCGTGAGCTCGCCCGACGGGAACGACAGCACGCGGCTCTCGACGCCGTCGTGGCGCTGCCCGTTGTCGTAGCGTTGACCGTAGACACCGCGCCTGAGCCGGGTCTCGGCGAAGAGCTTCTCCTCGATCTTCCCCTGCTTGCGGAGGACGATCTGCGTCTCGAACGCGTCGATCTCCTCGGCCCATGCGGGCGGCATGGCGCCCCGCAGCTTTTCCTTCCAAGTGCTCGTCATGGCAGCTTTCCTTCGACCTCTCGGCTGTACCAGGAAGCGTCGCCGAGGCGGGGAGCGGATCTATACTTAACTTTTCCGATGCGGCAAGTCGGGAATCTCGTAACGGCGCGTTTCGTGGTACGCCCGCTTTCCCCCGAATCCCCATTCCTTCCATGCGGTATAGCCGAGCCCTCGTCCCCACTTTGAAAGAAGCGCCCGCCGACGCACAGACGGCGAGCCACGTGCTCCTCACTCGCGCCGGATACGTGCGACGTGTCGGAGCCGGCATCTACAGCTTCCTGCCGCTCGGCCTGCGCGTGCTGCGCCGGGTGGAGCGCATCATCCGCGAGGAGATGGATCGCGCGGGCGCGCTCGAGGTCCTGCTGCCGGCGCTCCTGCCCGCCGAGTACTACCGCGAGAGCGGGCGCTGGGATCTGTTCGGGGACACGCTCTTCCGGCTGAAGGATCGCAAGGGCGGCGACTACCACCTCGGCCCGACTCACGAGGAGATCATCACGGATCTCGCTCGCCACGAGATCAAGAGCTACCGCGAGCTCCCCCGGACGCTCTACCAGGTCCAGGCGAAGTACCGCGACGAGCCAAGGCCTCGCGCGGGGCTCCTTCGCGGGCGCGAGTTCTTGATGAAGGACGCCTACTCTTTCGACGTCGACGACGCGGGCGCGCTTTCGAGCTACGAGGCCATGCGCCTCGCTTACCGGCGCATCTTCGATCGCCTCGGGTTCGACTACCGCATGGTGTCGGCCGACTCCGGGGCGATGGGCGGCTCGACGAGCGCGGAGTTCCAGGTGCTCGTCCAGAGCGGCGAGGACGTGATCGCCGCCTGCGACAAATGCGAGTACGCCTCCAACCTGGAGGTCGCGACGGCCGCGGCGAAGGAGCGCGGCGACAGCCCGAGGACCGCCGATCTGCCGGCGCGCACGAAGGTCGCGACGCCGGGCAAGCGCAGCATCGAGGAGGTCTCGAAGTTCCTCGACGTGCCGAAGAGCCGGATGCTGAAGAGCCTCCTGTACGTCGCCGACGAGCGCGTCGTGATGGTCGTCCTGCGCGGAGACCACGAGGTGAACGACGTGAAGCTAGCGCGCGCTCTCAAGGCGAGCGAGGTGCGGCTGGCGGACGCGGAGACCGTGAAGCGCGTGACCGGCGCCGAGGTCGGGTTCGCGGGCCCGGTCGGCTTCAAGGGAGAGGTCCTGGTCGATCGCGCGGCGGCGGACGTGCCGGACGGTGTGACCGGCGCGAACGAGGCCGACCAGCACCTTCGGAACGTGGTCTTCTCGCGTGACTACGAGGGCACCGTGGCCGACATCCGGAGCGTGGTCGACGGCGACCGCTGCCCGAGCTGCGGCGGCGTCCTGAAGCTCTTCCGCGGCATCGAGGCCGGGCACATCTTCATCCTGGGGACGCACTATAGCGCGAAGATGGGCGCGTCCTTCCTGGACAAGGACGGCACCGCGAAGCCCATGATCATGGGCTGCTACGGCATCGGGGTTTCTCGGCTGGTCGCGGCGGCCGTGGAGCAGCACAACGACGAGAACGGCATCACCTGGCCCGCAAGCATCGCGCCGTATCCCCTGCACGTCGTGCAGCTCGGCAGCGAGCCCGAGGTCGTCGCGGCGGTCGACAGGCTCGAGAAGGAGCTGGCGGCGCTCGGCATCGAAGCCCTGGTCGACGACCGGGACGAGCGGCCTGGGGTGAAGTTCAAGGACGCCGACCTCATCGGCATCCCGCTGCGGGTGACCATAGGCGCAAAGGCGCTGAAATCCGGCTCGATCGAGCTGAAGCCGCGCTCCGAGAAGAACCCGAAGAACGTCGAGCTTTTGCCAGTCGACGCCGCACCGCGCATCATAGCGGAGCGCCTGCTCGCGCAGGGCCCATCGTGACCGTCAAGCCCCCCAAGAAGCCAGCCGCAACGTCGACCGAGGCCGTCCACGCCGGAGAGGCCTGCCCGCGCCCTCATCACACGCTGACCCCGGCGGTGGCGCAGACGGCCACGTACACCTTCTCGAACACCGCAGATCTCGAGCAGTACATGCGCGGGGAGGACAAGGATCCCGAGCGCGAGGAGTACGGCCGGTACGGCAACCCCACCGTGCGCGAGGTCGAGCGCCGGGTGGCGGCGCTCGAGGCGACGGAGGACGGCGTCGCGTTCTCGAGCGGCATGGCGGCGATCTCGACGGCGCTGCTCTCGCTCGTGAAAGCCGGCGAGCACGTCATCATGTTCGACGACTGCTACCGGCGCACCCGGCAGCTCGTCACGAAGCTCCTGTCGCGGTTCGGCGTCGAGTATACGGTGGTGCCCGCGGGCGACCTCGCCCAGGTGGAGGCGTCGCTTCGTCCGACCACGCGGATGGTCATTGGCGAGTCGCCCACGAACCCCTATCTGCACTGCACGGATCTGGAGCGTTTCGCGGTGCTCGCCAAGCGGCAAGGACGGGTCCGCACGCTGGTCGACTCCACTTTCGCGACGCCGGTGAACTGCCGCCCTCACGGGTTCGGTGTCGATCTGGTGGTGCACAGCGCGACGAAGTACCTGGCCGGCCACAACGACGTGCTCGGCGGCATCGTCACCGGGCCCTCGCATCTCATCTCCCTGCTGCGCGATTGCCGTGGCGTCCTCGGCTCCGTGCTCGACCCTCACGCTGCGTTCCTCGTGGCGCGCGGGCTGAAGACGCTCGGCGTCCGCGTCGAGCGTCAAAACGCGACGGCGCTCGCCGTGGCGCGCGCCCTCGCCGGGCATTCGAAGGTCGACCGGGTGTTCTACCCGGGCCTCGACAGCCACTCGTCGCACGCCGTCGCGGCCGCGCAGATGCGGGGCTTCGGCGGCGTGGTGAGCTTCCACGTGAAGGGTGGGCGTGCCGCGGCTTCGCGGGTCGTCGACGCTTGCCGCATGGCCGTCATCGCGCCGTCGCTCGGCGGCGTGGAGACGCTCATCGAGCAGCCCTCCATCATGAGCTACTTCGAGCTAGGGCCCGAGGAGCTCGCCGCCGTCGGCATCGACCCGTCCCTCATCCGTCTGAGCGTCGGCATCGAGGACACGGACGACGTCGTGCAGGACATCCTCGCTGCGCTCGAGCAGGCGTGACGGCGTAGCGAGGTGGGCGCGGGCAGCGCCGTTCGTCAATCCGCCGCGAAGCGGACGAAGATGTCGTCCCATCGATGTCTCGCACCGCCATTGGCCCGAGTCGACGGCCGTCACACCCTCCAGGCACGGTCACGCGACGCCGACAAGGGACGTCGCGTCATCGTGACGACGTCCCCCAGATTCGCGCCATACTGGTCCGGCGGTCGACGAATCCAGTGTCAGAAATCGGTGAACGGGGCTGCCGTGTAACCGAACGCGATGAACCGGATGACGTCACGAGTGAGCGATCGTGGCGTCATCGGAGCAGAGCGTAGTGCCTGCGCGGCGCGTATCGTGAGAGCTCATTCTCGCGTGAAACGCTGCGGGGTCTGCATATTGACCGCCAGCGACGTCGTGCGACGGCCAATCATCGGGAACGCCACACCGTTCGATTTCTGCGCAGCACTTCGAGCGCGATCGATTGTTGACATTTCAATCGTGCACAATCTATAGCGTCCTTCATCCTCGCGCCGGGCCGGCGCGGGGTCGGAGGCGAAGGCCATGACGAAGATTCGAAACGTCCCTGCTGGTGTTGCGCTGATCACCTTTACCGTCGCGGGCACCGCGTCCGCGCATTTCAAGCTGACGAACCCGCCGTCCTGGTTGAAGGAGGATCCTGCAGTCGTCGGCGGCGGCGGGCCGCAGAAGGGCAGCCCGTGCGGGCCCGGCGGAATCGATGACGTCAAGCCGATCCCCACATCCGGCATCGTCACGGACTTCCATGTCGGCCAGACGATCGAGCTCGACTGGGTCGACACCATCGCGCACCCTGGCTACTTCCGGATCGCCCTAGCGCAGGATCGCACGCAGCTGAAGGACCCCACGATCACGCAGGACGCGTCCTGCAATTTCGACGAATCGATGGTGCCGAAGGGGGCGAGCGGAAACGTGCTCGCGGATGGCGTTCTCTTCCGGTCGCGCAACGGCTTCAATGCGCCGTCGGGAACGAAGTTCACGTACATGGTGACGTTACCCAGCACCCCCTGCGACAAGTGCACGCTGCAGGTCATGCAGGTCATGGAGACAGACATCCAGTCGCTCTCGAACTGCCACTACTTCCACTGCGCCGACATCCGCATTCTCGCCGCGGGGCAAGGTTCGGGGACGGGCGGCTCGAGCGGCGCTGGCAGCGGCGGCACGTCGGGCAGCGCGGGCAGCGCGGGCACGGCCGGCCTCCCCGTGATGGGCATGGGGGGCTTCGTCACGGGCGGCTCCACTGGCAGCGCAACGGGCTTCGCCGGCATGCTCGGGCTCGGAGGCGGCACCACGAGCACGGCCGGAACGACCGGCAGCGGCGCGACGGGGACGATCACGATGGGCACGGCCGGCTCTGTCACGATGACACCGGGAACGACCGGCGGCGGCGGCGCTGCGTCTGGCACTCCCGCGCCAGGTTCAGGCGGCGCGCTCGGAGCGACAGGGACGGGCGGAGTGGCCACCAACGCCGCGTCCTCGTCGGAGAGCTCCAGCTGCGCCGTCGCGCTGCGCTCCCACACGACGGCCTCGGCGCTCAGCGGCGCCTTCGCCTTGCTCGCGCTCGTCGGTCTCGGACGTCGTCGACGCGCCGCCGGCGCGCCCCGCAGGTGAGCCCAGATATGCCGGAAGTCTCCGCAAGCGTGGCGAACGAGCTCCTCGAGCTCGACAATCAGATCTGCTTTGCACTTCATTCGACGGCGCGTCAGCTGGTGCGCGCCTACCGGCCTGCCCTCGAGGAGCTCGAGCTCACTCATCCGCAGTACCTGGTGATGCTCGTCCTCTGGGGCTGGGCGCGGGATCGGGAACCGCGGCCGACGGTAAAGGCCCTCGGCGAGCGGCTGATGCTCGACTCGGGCACGCTCACCCCGCTGCTGAAACGCCTGCAGAGCCGGGGGCTCATCACGCGGACTCGCTCCAGCAGCGACGAGCGTGAGCTTCTCGTCCACCTCACGCGCGCCGGGCAGGCGCTGAAGAGGCGCGCCGTCCGCGTTCCCCTCACCTTGCTGCGGCATTCGCGCATGCCGCTCGGCGAGCTCGTCGAGCTACGCGAGGGTCTGAAGCGGCTCCGGGCGGTG
>CAYUAW010000353.1:0-8037 GCA_964442485.1 uncultured Polyangiaceae bacterium | reverse complement strand
AGAGCGACGGCGGCGGCGGAGGCACAGGCAACCGTGGCGCCGGCGGAACGGCGGGAGCGAGCGGCGGGCGGCCGATGGGCGGCAGTGTGAGCGCGGGTGGCCTGGGCGCGGGCGGCGTGGGCGCGGGCGGCGTCGGCAACGGTGGCATGGGGACGGGCGGCGTGGGCATGGGCGGCGGAAGTGGAGGAAGGGGCGGAACCGCTGGCGTCGGTGCGGGCGGCCTGGTGAGTACCGGCGGCGCAGGGGGCATGGGGACCGGCGGGACGGGCGGCATCGGCGATCCCGTGCTGGTCACCCTGAACAAGCCACTGTCGAACATCACCGCGGCCGCATGGTCCGCACCGAGCTTCTATATGCTCGAGGGCCCCTCGAGCCGGTACTGGAGGGTGGACCCGGAAGGGGCGACCGTCGCGGGGCCGTACCCACTGCCCACTGACAGCTACTCGGCGGCGTTCGGCGTGTCACCGACCTCGGTATACGCAGCTTCGAAGACGAAGGTGTATCGAGTGCCTGCCGCTACGGGATCATCGACGGCGACCGGCGTCGCGCTCACGACGAAGCTGAACCAACCGAGCGGTGCCTACGCCGGCGGGTACTTCCTGATCGGGGATATGGCGAGCTCCGGGGCGACCGGGCAGGCATTCAGCGACGCCACGAACGGCATGTACGCTGGCGCGGCCAGCATGGGCACCATCTATCAGGTCGCGAGCGACGCGACGAACTTCGCCTTCTACACGTTCGATACCGGCCTCAACGTCCTGCGGGTGAACCGCGTCGCAGCCGGGTCCTTCAGCCGCAACTCCTCGCCTTGCCGGGCTGGCATCTTCGGCTCGCAAGACGATGCCATCAGCGTCGCCGGAACGAGCGTCGCGTGGGTCGTTCTCGCCGGAGGGATGCAGAAGCTCAGCATCGCAGACATGCCGGCTACCGGCGTCTGCCCGACCAATGTGACCGTCACCCCCTTCGGCAGCATGAGCGGGCCCAACGTGGTCGGCCTCATCGACGCGAACGACGCGATGGTCTTCGATTCCTTCAGCACCGGCTACGGCAAGGTCGTGATCCTCGGTGGTGTCAATGGTCGGAGCGCCCTGGCGTCGATCAACCCCACGAACAACGCTCTGAACCCGCAGTCGATCATCATCGGCGCCGGTCACTACGCGGCCATCACGACCGGTGACGTGCCGAGCGTTTTCAAGTTCTAGAGCGACGAAGCGCGGAAAACTCACCGCCCGCTCCTCGCTCCGTGACCGCTCGCGCCTCACGAACATCGGGAAGAGCGGCGCCATACGGCGCTCCCACCCCCGCGGTTACATCGATTCTCCCGTCGTGAACTCCCCGTGATCCCCGCGGATTCGCGCGGGTCGCGCCGCAACGCGATCCAAATCCGCGACGCGGTCGGGCGCGTATGCGCTCACGTGGGACGAACCCACACCTAGAAGGGACAGCAACGTGACAAAGAGAAAACGCGCGGGGGGGCGCGAAGGCGGAAGTCTGCTCGCCGTCGCCCTCATTCCTCTCGCACTCGGCGCGTGCTCGACGGACAGCGCACCGGCGCAGCACGGGTCGACGAAACCGATGGCGACCGCCGATCCGGCGATCGGCTCGACGCTTCCGGCGGCACCGTCCGTCGCGATCAGCGCCGCGGCGAACGACATGGACCGGAGCTTTCCGCTCGACGCCACACCGAGCCCCGACGGAGCCTCCGTCTACTACACGGCGCTCTCGACCGACGCCGACGGCAACCGCATCGCAGGCATCTTCCAGGTGCCCGCGGACGGCGGCCAGGTGACGCCGCTCTCGTCGGGAGATCCGCTAGCGGCGCCCGTCGGCATCACGACGAGCATCGACGGCGCGACGCTGTTCGTCGCAGATCCGGGGGCGGACTCCGGCGGCAGCATCGTCACCGCAGCCTCGAGCGGCGGCACGGCGTCCGTCCTGAGCGGCACCACGGGGTATCGCCCGCAGGGCGTCGCCGTCGCCGACGTGAAGGGCAAGACGATGCTCTACTTCACCGGCGTCGATCCCTCGAGCGGCGAGGTGGGCGTGTTCAGCGTCGATCCCGCCGGCGGCACCGTGACCGCGCTCGCGACCGGCGCACCGTTCGGCGAGCCCGGAGGCGTCACCGTGACGTCGAAGGGCGACGTCTTCGTCGCGGACGCGCTCGGCGCGAGCGGCGTGCCGGCGGTGATCGAGGTCAAGGCCGGCGCCGCGTCGGTGTTCGTCGATCGCATCGGCGTGGGATTCCCCGCGGGGATCACGCTGACTCACGACGAATCGAAGCTCGTCGTTTCCGGTCTCGATCCGGCGACGCGCACGGACATCGTCTACTTCGTCGACGTCGGCTCGCGCGAGCTCTCGGCGATGACCGACACGGTCGGCGCCTTTCACGATCCGGCGGGCCTGCATCGCGCGCACGACGCCGACGTCTTCGCGTGGGCCGACTCGCGCGCCAACGACACGGGAACCGTCTACGTCCTGCGCCCGTGATCCCACTCCCAGCAACCCATCCACAATTTCCCTCGGAAACGAACGAAACATGACCACCAAACGAAGACTCATTCATACTGGACTTTCGCTCCTCTCGCTCCTCGCGACGAGCGCGCTCGCCGGCGCTTCCAGCCATCGTGAAGCGCCTGCCATCTCGCTGGATCCCGCCGCCGACAACACCGACCTCTACGCCTGGGTCACGCCGGGCTCGCACGACAACCTGTACGTCGTCGCGAACTACATCCCGCTGGAGGAGCCCAGCGGCGGTCCGAACTTCCACAAGTTCGACGACGACGTGCGCTACGAGGTCCACGTCGCGCGCGGCCCCGACAGCCTCGACGACGCTGTGACGTACGAGGTCTACTTCAAGACCAAGCCGCTCACGAAGGTGCCGATGAAGAACATCGCGACGAGCGAGGACCTCTTCAACGGCATCCAGTTCTTCAGCCAGATCGCTGCACCACCGCCCCAGCAGACCTACACGATCATCAAGCGTGAGGGAGGCCGCTCCACGACGCTGGTGCAGGATGCGCCAGTGGCCCCGCCGAACATCGGTCCGCGCACCGACGCCGTCGTATACAAGCCTGCGTCAGGCAAGTACGACGACGACTTCGCGGCGACGTTCACGCGCGATCTCACCGGCGGCGGCCGAGTGTGGGCCGGGCCGCGCGACGACGGCTTTTATGTCGATCTCGGGGGCATCTTCGATCTCGCGAACATCACTTCGGGGCGAAAGAAGCCGGTGGACGGCGTCGCCGGGTACAACGTGCACTCCATCGTCCTCGAGATCCCGACGAAGGCACTCACCGGCACCGGCCGCGCACCGACAGCGGGGGCCAGCGACAAGCAGACGCTCGGCATCTGGGCCTCGGCGAGCCGCCGCAAGTTCAACATCATAGAGACAGACGGCAGCGTCGACTTCGGCGGGTGGGTGCAGGTGTCGCGCCTGGGCCTGCCGCTCGTGAACGAGGCGATCATCGGCCTGGAGGACAAGGACCGCTGGAACCGGATGCGCCCGAAGGACGACCTCGAGTACTTCGCGCCCTACTTCCTGAACCCGGTGATCGTCCGCAACGCCGCGGCGGTCGGCATCTACAAGGAGCTCGGCGTCGACGACGCGACCGTCGAGGCCCTGAAGCACGGCGCGGACGGCAACGGCCGCACCGACATCATCGACGCCATCAACCTGAAGAACTTCGGCGGCAAGGACACACACGCCATCACCTCCATCGGTGACGTGCTGCGCGTGGATCTCGGCATCGACTCGGGCTTCCCGAACGGGCGCCCGCTCGTCGGCGGCGCGCAGCCGAACCAGGAGCAGGCCGACGTGACCGACGTGCTGCTGACGCTCCTCCTGAGTGGCGGCGCGATCCCGATCACGGACAACGTGCAATCGAACGACAAGCCGTTCCTGACGAGCATGCCGTTCCTCGCGCTGCCCTGGCAGGGGTTCGATCAGGGTCACGGCAAGGCGGCGATGTGATCGTCATGAAGACCACGACCCTCGAAACGCCGGTTCGTCCGACCGCTCGCCGTGTCGTGGCAGCGCTCGGCGTCGCACTCACCCTCGCAGGGTGCGACGCCGCCCGGGGCGCGACCGCGTCCCCGGTGTCGCACGCCGTCCCGGAAGCAATGCCCGCCGCCGGCATGGCCAGCGGAACCGGGCCGCGCGCGCTGTGTGCCGCCGCACCCGCCGGAACGACCTCCCTCGACGTCGCTCTGCGAGACCAGGTTCGACGCTCCGCCCAGGCTCCAGAGTCCATCGAGCCGTGGCTCGCGCTCGGCGGGATTTGGGTGCAAAAGGCCCGCGCCACGAGCGATCCGGGCTTCTACGTGAACGCGAACGCTTGCGCCGACGCCGTGCTCGCGCTGTCACCCGGCAACCGGCTCGCGGAAGATCTCCGCGGGTTCTCCTACCTCAACGACCACCGATTTCGCGACGCGCGCGAGCTCGCGACGGCCGTGCTCGCTCGCGAGCCGGACGACGCGACGGCGTGGGGCACGCTCTCCGACGCGGAGCTCGAGCTCGGCAACGTCGCGGGGGCGGAGCACGCCGCGCAACGGATGCTCGATCTCAAGCCGAGCCTCGCTTCCTACGGTCGCGCCGCGTATCTCCGCTGGCTGCGCGGCGACGTCGCCTCCGCCAAGCGGCTCGGCGGGAGCGCGATCCGCGCCGGGCGCGAGGCGAAGGACCGCGAGCCGCTCGCCTGGGCCATCGTGCAGGCCGCGCTCGTCTTCTGGCACGAAGGCGACTACGACGGCGCGCGCGCGGGCTTCGACCTCGCCCTCGGCGAGTCGCCCGGCTATGCGCCGGCCCTCGTCGGCAAGGCCCGCGTCGCGCTCGCGTCCGGTCGCTACGCGGAGGCGGCGACGGACCTCGAGCACGCCTTCGCGACGGCACCCCTGGTCGAAACGGCCTGGCTGCTCGGCGACGCGAAGCGGCTCGCGGGCGACACCGCCGGCGCGGAGGTGGCGTACGCCACCGTGGTGACGCGCGGCCGCCTCCACGACCCGCGCACGCTCTCGCTGTTCCTCTCCGCGCATCACCGCGGCGCCGCCGAAGCGGTGAGCCTCGCGCGCGCCGAGCTCGCCCGTCGGCCAGGGCCCTACACGTCCGACGCGCTCGCGTGGGCGCTCTACCGCGCGGGCGAGCTCGTCGAAGCGCGAAGGCTCGCCGACCCGATCGTCGAGCTCGGCGTGCACGACGCGCGGCTCCTGTTTCACGCCGGCGCGATCCGCATGGCCAGCGGTGACGCCAGCGGCAAGAAGCTCGTGGAGCGCGCCCTCTCCCTCAACCCGGCCTTCGACGTGGTCGAGGCGGAAGAAGCTCGACGGCTGGTCCCCCATGACGCCTAGACATCTATTTTCGACCATACCGCTGGTCGTCGTACTCGCCACCCTGACCCTCTCTGCTCACGCTCACCAGGTCGGGTTGTCGCGCGGCGAGTACTCGCTCGATGGTGAGCGCGTGACGAGCACCCTGACGTTCGCCAGGGCGGAGCTCGGTTCGACGCCGGCTCCAGCCGTCGCGGAGGCGTTGCACGTCACCGCCGGCGGGGTCCCATGCCGCACGGAGCAGACGTCGACCGGGCCCGTCGCGCCGGACGGCGTCCGCGTCTCGCTTCGTCATCTCTGTCCGCCCGCGGGCGACGTGTCGCTCCGCTTCGGCTTCGTCGACGGCTTCGAGCCCGGGCATCGTCACATCGCCGAGCTCACCAGCAGAGGTCGCGTGACGACCTTCGTCGCCTACCGCGGTAACACATCGGTGGCAGTCTCGCGTTCTCCCGCCGATACGAGCCGAGCGCACGGGCTCCTCGGGTTCTTCCGACTCGGTGTCGAGCACGTCCTCACCGGCTGGGATCACCTCGCGTTCCTGCTCGGCATCGCGCTTGCGTCCTTCGGTGCGCGGAGCGTAACGGGAGGCTCGACGCGCCGGCGAGCTCACGCGCTCTTGCTCGCCGTGACCGCGTTCACCGCCGCCCACTCCATCACCCTCGCCGCCGGCGCGTTCGGGCTCGTCCTCGGGAGCCCCTCGTGGGTCGAGCCGGCAATCGCGCTCTCCATTGCCTACGTCGGCGTCGAGGGTCTCGTCCGCCGGAGGCCCACGGCGCCGTATCGCATGACGTTCGCCTTCGGCCTGGTCCACGGCATGGGTTTCGCTGGGGCGCTGCGCGAAATCGCGATTCCGCGGTCGGAGCTCCCGGGCGCGCTCGCGCTCTTCAACGTCGGCGTGGAGGGCGGACAGCTCGTGGCGCTCGTCCCCGTCGTGGTCGTGCTCGCCTGGCTCGTGCGTCACCCTGCGGCCCTGGCCCACGCCGTTCGAACCGTCAGCGTCGCGCTGGCTTGCGTCGGCTCCGTCGTCTTCGTGACGCGCACTTCCGCGTCGGTGCGCGCCGCGAAAGCTGCTAGCGCGTCACATGCGCAACAGACAAGTCAGATGGCCACATCAGCGCCTGAACCCTCCTACGGACAGGGCGTCGACCGGCTCTGCCGCGCCCTCAACGAGCTCCCGCGGCTGCGGCGCGCCGAGTGCGAGGGCACCAGGCCCAGCGTCGTCCTCACTGCGAGCTGCACGCGCAAGCTCGGGCCCGCCGTCTCGTCGGGAGCCGTCTCGCTGTCTTCCGACGAGGTCACCGCCTGCGTCACAGAGCTCGCGCGCCGGTACGACACCTGCGACTTCACGAGCGAACGCGCCGCTCCGCGCGTCGCCGCGTGCGAGCACGTCCTTCACGGCACCCGCGAGCCCGGCCAGTCGTGCCGCTCCTCGCTCGAGTGTCGCTCGGGGCTCTTCTGCGACGGTTCGGGGGCACTCGATGCCGGCGTGTGCCACCCACCGCGAAGCGAAGGCGACGCCTGCGGTCTCTCGATCGACCCCCTCGCGTCGTACGTGCAATCCGCCGCTCCGAGCGACCACCGCGAATGCCAGGGTGATTGCATCGGCTACCGCTGCCGCGCACCCCGCGTTGCAACTCGCTGAGCGAGCGTGACGCAGGGGTTGAGACCGGATTTCGGGCCGAGAGTTCAGGGGGGCCTCGATGGGACGGGGCGCGGCGTCAGTCGTGGTCGGTCCATGGGTCCCGTACCGCGCCCCGGCGCAACCCTGCAGCCGCGCCGGCCGCCCGCGCAAACGGACGCCAGCCGGACACCGCGGGGCTTCCCCCTTCGCGACCGTCGTGCTCGGATTCGCCGCTGTGAACCCGGAACAGCTCGCTCAGCTCGCACTCCGCGTCGCCCGCGAGGCGGCGCAGGTCTTGATGGGCGGCTACCGCGCATCGCTCGAGGTGCGCGAGAAGGGCCGGCGTGATCTCGTCACCGAGTTCGACACGCGGAGCGAGGAGCTCATCCGGGAACGGCTCTCGCACGAGACGCCGGGCATCGCGATCGTCGGCGAAGAAGGTGGCGGCACGCCGGGCGGCGTCACGTGGTACTGCGATCCGCTCGACGGGACGATGAACTTCGTCCACGGTCACCCGGTGTTCTGCGCGTCCATCGGCGCGGTGGACGAGCGCGGACCGCTGTGCGGCGCCGTGGTCGCGCCGGCGATGGGCATCGAATGGTGGGGCGCTCGCGGCGTGGGTGCGTTTCGTAATGGCGCCGCGTGCAGCGTCAGTCCGACGGAGCGGCTCGCGGAGAGCCTCCTCGCCACGGGCTTCCCCGCGGATCGCTCGAAACACCCGGAGAGCAACCTGCCTACCTTCAACGAGGTGATGCAGCACGTGCAGGGCGTGCGGCGTTGCGGCTCGGCAGCCATGGACTGCTGCTTCGTCGCCGACGGCACCTACGACGGCTACTGGGAGCGCGCGCTCCACGCCTGGGACATCGCCGCCGGCTCTGCGATCGCCCTCGCCGCCGGCGGACGTCTGACGGCCCTCGACGGAGGCCCTGCCGAGCTGGAGCGCGGCCACATCGTCCTCACGAACGGACGCATCCACGACGAGCTGGTGAGGCTCGTGGCGCGCTAGCCGAGCGGCCATGAGTTGAGTAACGCTTGCTACGCGCCGCGCACCGGCCGGCCAACGCCGCGATAGATGAGCCCGGCCTCGACGATGT
>CAYUAW010000352.1:0-8053 GCA_964442485.1 uncultured Polyangiaceae bacterium | reverse complement strand
TCCCCCGAGAACTACCTGGGTCACGAGCGCACGGAGAATTTTTCGTCGTCCGTCGCTGCGAGCGCGGGGGAACGCCGCGTGTACCCCGAGCCCGCGCCGCTGGAGCTCAATCACTGGGCGCCGTCGGGTGACTGGACGATGGGTCAGAAGGTCTTGACGCTCAATCGAGAGGGCGGACGGATCACGTACCGTTTTCACGCCCGCGACCTTCACATCGTGATGGGCGTGGGTGTACCCGACGCCGCGGTCCGCTTTTGCGTACGGTTGGACGGGCGGCCGCCCGGCGCGGCGCATGGCATCGACGTGGACGAGCACGGCGACGGCACCCTCCGAGAACCGCGGATGTATCAGCTGATCCGGCAGCCGAAGCCGATCGGCGACCGCGACTTCGAGATCGAGTTCCTCGCCGCGCCCGTCGAGGCGTTCTCGTTCACGTTCGGATGAGCCATCTGGCGAATTTGGCTGAGAGCGGCCGAGTAGCAGCGGTCACCGAGCGAGCGCGTCGTCGACGGCACGACAGAGTGCTGCGGCCGTGAAGGGCTTTGCCAGCACAGGGTGCGGCAGCTCCGAGTACACGGCTTCGTCGCTGTATCCGGTGATGAAGAGGACCCGGGGCGGCGGGCCTCGCTCGGCCATGCGAGCGACGAGCTCCGGCCCGCGCATCTGCGCCATGGCGACGTCGCAGATGACGAGATCGATCGCCGCGCCCTGCTCGACCCAGAGCCCGAGCACCTCGTCCGGAGCGCTCGCCATTCGCACCACGTGCCCGCGCTTCTCGAGCATCCTGCGCGTCACGTCGGCGACCATGGGCTCGTCGTCGACGACCAGCAGCCTGAGCACTCGTGTCTCGCGCCTGGGGGCGCGCCCTTCGGCGTCCGGGGTCTCGAGAGCGGCTCTGGACTCCGCCGCGGGCAACAGCATCGTGAAGACGGAGCCTCCCCCTGGTCGGGCCTCCACCCGGACGGTGCCGCCGTGCTGCTCCGCCGTGCCGAGCACCGTCGCGAGGCCGAGCCCCGTCCCGCCGCTGCCGCCCCGTGTCGTGTAGAAGGGCTCGAAGATATGCGCTCGGTCGGCCTCGTCGATGCCGATGCCCGCGTCCGCTACCGAGAACGCGACCTGGCGTACGTCCGCCACGCGTTCGACCCTCGTGCCGATCTGCACGACTCCGCCTCCCGGCATCGCATCCCGGGCGTTGACGACCAGGTTCACCAGCGCTCGCTCCATCTCGAGCGCGTCCACACGGACCTGCGGCAGAGCGGGTGAGAGGTGCGTCTCGAGACGGACCTCGTCTCCCACCAGCCGCTGCATCAGCGCCATCATCGAATGCACGAGGTCGTTCGGGTCCACGAACCTGAGCGAGAGCTGCGCCTTGCGACCGAAGGCCAGCAGCCGTTTCGTGAGGCTCGCAGCCGAGGACAGCGCCCGGTGCGAGTCCTCGAGCTCCGGTGCCGGACCGAGCCGCTCGGCCAGGAGCTCGAGGTTGGCGGTGACCACCGTCAGCAGGTTGTTGAAGTCGTGGGCGATGCCCGCGGCCAGGCGCCCGACCGCCTCCATCTTCTGTGAGTGGACGAGCTCTTCGCGCAGCCGCACCTGGTCCGTCACGTCGAGCATGGTCCCGCGCAGCTCGACGTGGCCGTCGGTGCCCACCACCGGGAAGCCCTCCACACGGACGTGCCGCAGCTCGCCGTTCGGGCGCTTCAAGCGCACGTCGAGCTGCACTTCCTTCGGCTCCATCAGATAGGCCTCGGAGTCCATCTGGAAGCGCGCCCTGTCTTCGGGCACCACGCGCTCCATGAAGAGCCGTGCGCAGGGAGCGACGTCCGCGGGAAGACCGGCGATGCGACGGAACTCGAGCGACCATTCGAGCTCGCGGGTGTGCGGGGCGTAGCGCCAGCTACCGAGCTGCGCGAATCGCTGCGCCTCTTCCAGCAACGCGAGCGCGCGGCGTAGCTTGAGCTCGCCCTCGAGGCTCTCCGTCCGATCGAGTACCCCGCCCACGAGGCGCCGCGTGGTGCCAGCGGCGTCGAAGAGCATCGAACTCGAGTGCGTCGTGTGGCGTATCGAGCCGTCGGGGCGCACGACGCGGCAGTCGACGAGCGGGAGGACACCGTCGACGATGGCCTGATCTTTGGTCGCCTGTACGCGCGCGCGGTCCTCGGGGTGGACGGCCGCGAAGAAGGCGTCCACGGAGGGCGTGATGCTGCCGAGCTCACGACCGAGGATCCGGTACATCTCGTCCGACCACGTCACGCGGCCGCTGCCGATGTCCCAGGTCCAGGTCCCGAGGTGGGCAATCCGCTCCGCTTCCCGCAAGAGCTCCTCGCGCTCGGCGAGGGAGATGCCCTCGGTGTCTTCATGGCGCGCCGCTGCTCGCTGAAGCTCCGCCACGCGTGAGCGGAGCGCCACGACCTCGCGGCGCAGCCCATCGAGCTCATCGCTTTCGCGCTGATCCCCCGGCATGGGTAGGAGCTTACCAGCGGGAGCGAAAAGTGTGACGCAGATTCTGCGTCGCCTGGTCGTTCGCGACGCGGATCTCGCGCGTGCGTTTCGACCGGCGCTGTTGCATCATTTTGATGGGGCGGATGAACGACCAACCCGAAAACGTTCGCGATGTGCGTGGTGGCCACCCGGACGTGGAGACGCTCACCCGGAGGATCGAAGAGCTCACGCGCGAGAACCGAGTGCTTCGCGCCGTCGCGGACTCCGTTCCCGTCGCCTACGTGGATCGGGACCTGTGCTGCAGGTTCATGAGCGCCGCGAGCGCGACGGTCGGAATGGTCCCGGCCTCCTCGATCGGGCGGCCCGTCGCCGAGTTTCTCGGCGACGAGCAGTTCGCCAAGGGCGAGCCCTGCCTGCGGGCTGCCTTCCTTGGCGACGCGCGGCGGCGCGAGCGCCAGTCGATGACCGCCGAAGGCGACGTCCGTGACTTCGAGGTGCGCTACACGCCGCACCGGGTCGACGGAGTGGTCGAGGGCGTCGTCGTACTGCAGTCCGATGTCACCGAGGCGCGAAGGTCCACGCGCCTGATGGAGACGATGAACGAGGTGCTCGAAGAAAAGGTCCGCGAGCGGACGGCCGCGCTCCACGCCAGCGAGGATCGTTTCGCCAAGGCCTTCCACAGCGCACCCTTCGCGATGAAGATCCGCCGTCTGAGCGACGACCGGATCGTGGACGTGAATCAGCACCACGAGCAGCTCACCGGCTTTTCGCGAGACGAGGTCATCGGCAAGACCGCCATCGAGAGCGGCCTCGAATCTGCGGAGCATGCCCGGCTCCGCAGGGAGCTCGTGGCCGGGAGCGTCTCGAAGGCCATCTGGAACCTCGAGGTGCCCTTCTCGAGGAGGAACGGCGAGCCGCGAATTGCGCTGAGCTCCATCGAATACATCGAATTCGGCGCCGAGGGCCGCTGCGCTCTCGTCACGTTCATCGACATCACGGAACGGCGACTTGCCGAGCGCCGACTCGCGCTGCAGTACTCCGTCAGCCGCGCTCTGGCCGACGCCCTCATGCTCGCCGATGCAGCTCCTCGCATCATCGAGGCCATCTGCGGCGCGGAAGGATGGGCGAGCGGCGCGATCTGGGAAGCCGACCCGGCTTCCGAGGTCCTGCGTTGCGCCGGCACCTGGCACCCGCCCGGCGATGCGTCTCTCGAGGAGCTCGCGCTAGCGACCGAGCCGCTCGACTTCGAGAAGGGAGAGGGCGCGCCCGGGAAGGCGTGGCTCACCGGTAACCCGACGTTCGCGAAGGGGTCGGTCTACGATCCCGGCCCGCATCGTCGAGCCGTCGCCGAGCGCGCTGGAATCAAGTCCGGTATCGTCGTCCCGCTCCGTCACGGTAGCGAGGTCGTCGGCGTTCTCGAGCTCCTCGGTCGTGCGCCTGCCGCCGCTCCGAGTCCGGAGGAGCCGCTGGCCGCGATCGGCCGGCAGATCGGGCTCTTCGTCGCCCGCGTACGCGCGACGGCCGCGATCCAGCAGAGCAGGGCCGAGCTTTACGCGGTGGCGGAGCGGAACCGCCTGCAGGCGGAGTTTCTCGCGAACATGTCGCACGAGCTCCGGACGCCGCTCAACGCGATCATCGGCTTCGCGTCGCTCCTGCGCGGCGGCAAGGCGGGCCCCGTCTCGGACAGCCAGCTAGAGTATCTCGGCGACGTCCTCACGAGCGCACGCCACCTGCTTCAGCTCATCAACGACGTGCTCGATCTCGCGAAGGTCGAGTCGGGGCACGTCGGTGCGGAGCCCGCGCTTGTCGACGTCGCGGAGCTGTGCGCCGAGGTGAGCGCCGTCGTTCGCGATCTCGCCGCCTCGAAGGGCCTGCGCCTCTCCCTGGAAGTCGCAGCGTCGCTTTCGCCTCTGATGCTCGACGAGCGGCTCGTGAAGCAGATCCTTTACAATTTCCTGTCCAACGCGATCAAGTTCACTCCCATGAGCGGTCAGGTCACGTTGACGGTCCAGGCGGAGAACGACACGGAGGTCCGCTTCGAAGTCGAGGATTCCGGGATCGGCATTGCCGAGCAGGATCTCGGTCGCCTGTTCGTCCCCTTCGAGCAGCTCGACGCGGGCACCGGCAAGAAGTTCCAGGGGACGGGCCTCGGGCTCGCTCTGTCGAAGAAGCTCGCCGAGGCGCACGGCGGCCGCGTCGGCGTCGAGAGCCACGTGGGCGCCGGCAGTCGGTTCTTCCTCTGCCTGCCGCTCGTGACGGCCGCGAAGCAGAAATGACCGGGGGCCCGTGTCGTCACCGGCGAGGTGATGTCGAGGATGCCCGTCGCCGCCGTCACTCCGGAATCTGCCGGATCTCGACCTCGTCGACCTTCACCACCTCGCCGAAGCGCGTCGCCCACTCGATAGCGGCTGCCTTCGACGGAAGCTCGAGGATCGCGTAACCGGCGATCAGCTCCTTCGATTCGGTGAACGGACCATCCACGACCATGGGTTTTCCGCTCCCGTAGTGGATGCGAGCCCCGTGCTTCGTGCTCGTGAGAGAACCGGTGGACTGCAGCACGCCCGCCTTCGTCATTTCCTCGACGAGCGCGCCCATCCTCTGCATCAGCACGGGGTCCGGCGGCGTGTCGCTCTCGGCCGTCTCGTCCATCTTGTGCATCGAAAGATAGCGGAGCGGCGGGTTCGCGGGTCTGGGAACCATCCCGAGGTCCCACGGTTCGACGACGGGGCCGAGGAAGAGCTCGACGTCGCCGATGAGCGCCGCGAACCTGTCGCACCACGAGATCGCCTCTTCCTTCGACTTCACGCGCATCAGCGCGAAGCCGGCGATGAGCTCCTTCGTCTCGGCGAACGGTCCGTCCGTGATCGTGCGCTTTCCGTCGCGGTATGCGATGTGCGTGCGCTCCGACGACGGCTTCAGTCCTTCTCCCGAGACGAAGGCGCCGTTCTTCACGCCCTCGCCGATGAGCTTCCCGACCCCGTCGATGATCGCCTGGTCGGGCTTCCCCCCCTTCTCCATCTCCGCGGTCATCTTGTGCATGATCATGAATCGCATCGAAGGTCTCCTTCAGCTTCCGAACGGTGAGAGCGCGCGAACTCGCTCGTCACGAAGGTAGAGGCCGCCCCACACCAGTGCGGCGAAATAGATCGGAAACAGCGTGTGACTGAACAGCGGGTCACCAAGCCGCACGTGAGTCGCCACGGCGCCGCCGAGATACGCGCTGAGGAGCACCGCTGCGAACACCCGGGTGCGTCGGAAGCAGCTGAGGGCGACTGCAATGAGCTCGACCATCCCGAGGATTGGCAGCGTGCCCCGCTGGAAGCCGACCTTGGCGGAAGCCTCCACGACCGCGGGGATCGCGGCGAGCTTCACGACGGCGTCGAATGTGAGGAAGGCGAGGGGAAGGCCGGTCATGAGCCGGCCGGTCCAGAGCTTCGCCTTCGAGGAGGCTTCGAGAGAGGTCAGCGGCAGGCCGGTTTCTTGGAGGGTCATCGTTTTCATGGTCGTTCTCCTGTTTCCATGAACACGACGAACGCGGCCGGCTCGGATCGACACGCCTCCCGACTTTTTTTCGCGCGGGGGCTGCTTTCGAAAGAAAATGCGACTTGCGCTGACTCAGGTGCCGCCGCTGCGGAATGCCCGCGGCGTCTTGCCCGTCCAGCGGCGGAAGGCGCGGGTGAAGTTGGCGGAGTCCGAGTAGCCGAGCCGATCGGCGATCTCGTCGACCGAGAGGTCCGATCTCATGAGACCGACGGCGCGGGCCGCCTGCACTTCGTCGACGAGCGTCGAGTAGGCGCTTCCCTCGTCGGCGAGCTTGCGCTTGAGCGTGCGGGCGGAGGTGCCGAGCTCTTCCGCGATCTGCTCGAGGGAGGGAAGCTCCCTTTCCCTTGCGCCGAGCACCGCTCGGACGCGGGCCACGAAGCCCCGCTGGTAGCCGAGGCGGTCGAGCTCCCTCTCGCACTGGTCACGCGCGACCCGGAGCGCGTCCGGGTCCGCCAGGGTGAGCGGGAGGTCGAGGACCTTGCGATCGAAGACGAGGCGGTGCGCGGGCTGCGAGAAGCGGAGCCTTCCGGGGAGCTGACCCGCGAGGCGCGCTGCGTAGACGGGCTCGGGAAACGCGAGCTCCGCGTCGCCCGCGAGCTCCTTGCCCGTGAGGGAATTGCCGATGCGCCAGATCCCGACCAGGAGCGAGATGATCACGACGTCCTGAGCGCTGCCGAACGAGGCGTTCTCGCCAATGACGAGGTAGGCGTGCTCGTCGCGTTCCTCGAGGCGCAGCTCGACGGCCGTCGACCGTGTCGGCGCGAAGCGGCTCGCGAGCTCGAGTGCTTCGCGGACCGTGGAGGCCGTCATCGCCGCGAAGCCCAGGTAGCCGTGGGCGGAGATGCGCATCTGCAAGCCGAGGTAATACCCGAGCCCCGGCTCGCCGCTGAGCGCGCGCGCTCGCTCGATGATGCGCTGCAACGTGTCAATCGAGATCCGCGACGACGGCTCGGAGAGCTCGGCTGCGGTGAGCCCGAGCGGGCCGAGCAGCTCCTCGGCCGTGATGCCCCACCGCCCGATGAGCTCGGCCATGTGCCATGCGTGCACGCCTGGAACCGTGTGTGCCTCGCCGGATCCCTTGCCCTGGCCGGTTTCAGCTCGCCTTGCCGCCATGTGGCCCGAACTGACTGAAAGTTGGCACAGCCCAACCTACGACGGAATGCCGGCGGCGCGCATCCTCAAAGCATGACGAGCGAGCCTCTCGAGATCCGCAATCTTCGCTTCGACCTCGCGGGGGTCCCGCGCTACTGGCATGGCGGTCGGCGGAGCGTCACGCTCTTCCTGAACAATCTCTCCCTCTTCTTCCCGCCCGGCGAGCGCTTCTTCATCCAGAGCGTCAAGGCGCAGGCGTGCCGCGTGGAGGACGAGAAGCTTCTCCGCGACATCAAGCTGTTCAGCGGGCAGGAGGGCGTTCACAGCCGTGAGCACGTCGCTTACAATCGCATGATCGAGTCGCAGGGGTATCCTGCGCAGGCCCTGGAGAAGCGCGTCGAGCGGATCCTCCGGTTCGCGGCCCGCGTCCTCCCTGGGAGCTCCCAGCTCGCCGTGACCTGCGCTCTCGAGCACTTCACGGCGCTCATGGCGGAGCTGCTTCTTGCCGATGAGCGGCTCCTCGAGGGGGCACACCCAGCGATGGCTGCGCTCTGGCGCTGGCACGCCGCCGAGGAGAACGAGCACAAGGCAGTCGCCTTCGACGTGTACCAGACGATCCGAGGCTCGTACGTCGTCCGGGCCCACACGATGTTCGTCGTGACGCTCGTCTTCTGGGCCCTGGTGGTGGCGCAGCAGGTCCGGCTGATGTCCGTCGACGGCTGCCTGTTCTCCTTCAAGGAGTGGGCCGCGCTCGTGCGCTTCCTCTTCGTCGAGCCGGGCGGCATGGGCCGTATCGTGCGTCCGTATCTCTCGTACTATCGACCGGGCTTCCACCCGTGGGATCACGACAACCAGGCGCTACTCGACGCCTGGAAGGCCGAGCTCGGACGGTCTCCGATCTACGAGAGCGCCATCCGCGCGTCGGTGTCGAAGAGCGCCGGGCTCCGCCTCGCCGAAGCCACGCACTAGTCTCGACTCG
>CAYUAW010000351.1:3916-8087 GCA_964442485.1 uncultured Polyangiaceae bacterium | reverse complement strand
TCGACGTCGATGGGCATATTGACGAGGATGAGTCACTGCGCGCCATCCTGGCGCCAACGGGAACTCGCGCGGGGGCATTGGCAGGTAGGGTGTCCCCTTGCTCCCGTCCCGGATGCGCTACGCTCGCGAGTGCGTTCATGCGATTCACGACGGTGCTGGGTTCGGTCGCGATGACGGTCGCGTCCGTTTCGATGTTCGCAGCCTGCTCATCCGCGACCGGCGGGTCGCCCCTGTTCGGCGGTCACGGCGGTGATTCGAGCAGTGGGGGCGGGGCGTCCGGCGGCAATTCGACAGGGGCCGCGCCGGGGAGCGCGGGGTTCGTCTCCGCGGGCGCGGATACCGGCGCGGGCGGCAGCACCGTGCTCGGCATCGGCGGGCAGGTCGTGTCGCGCGATGACGGCGGTGTGTGCAAGGGAGACATTGCCGGCGCCGAGCGGCTTCAGCTCGATCTGTTCGTGATGATCGATCAATCGCTGTCGATGGTGACGCCCGACGCGAGCGGCATGACCCGCTGGGCCGCCGTCACGGGCGCGCTGACGCAGTTCTATCAGTCGCCGGATAGCGCCGGCATCGGCGTTGGGCAGCAGTTCTTCGGGCTTGGCTTGCTGGGCAGCTCCTGCACGGCGTCCGACTACGCGACGGCGGAGGTCGAGATCGCGCCGCTGCCCGGGAACGCGAACGCCCTCACGATGTCCCTCATGGCCCACGGCCCGAGCTCCGTCACCCCGACGCCCGCGGCGCTGCAAGGTGCCATCCTGCATGCGCAGGACTGGAAGACGAAGAACCCGAGCCACGTGGTGGCCGTGCTGCTCGTCACGGACGGCGAACCCGACCTCTGCGGCCTGGTACCGGACGTCGCGACCGCCGCCATGGCCGGCGCTTCCGGGACGCCGCCGATCCAGACGTTCGTCCTCGGCGTCGGAACGGCGCTCGACGCGCTGAACCAGGTCGCCATGGCCGGTGGCACGAACCAGGCATATCTCGTCAGCGGCAACACCAATGTCTCCGGCTCCGTGCTCGACGCGTTGAACAAGATCCGCGCGGCCACCTCACTGCCGTGCGAGTTCACGCTCCCCACGCCCGACCCCAGCAAGCCCTTCGACTACGGCAAGGTGAACGTGGTGTTCACGCCACAGGGCGGCACCCAGCAGGTCGTCTACTACACCGCCGACCCCTCGAAGTGCGATCCCATGGCGCTCGCGTGGCACTACGACGACCCGATGGCGCCGACACGCATCGAGCTCTGCCCCGATACGTGCAGCACGATCACGAAGGGGGGCGGCACCATCGGTTATCAGCTCTACTGCCCGGCGATCGAGCTGCCGATCAAGTAGCGGGAGCGAAGCCCCCACGCGCTACCCTTCCCACCACGCGCGCTCCAGACAGTCGACCACCGTGCGAACGATGGCGCGCGGGGTGGCACGGGACGACAGATGCTCGTCGACGAGCTCGTCGATGCCCGGCGCGCGAACGGAGCCGCGCACCGCCCGGTGCGCCTTGCGGACTGCGCGGGCGAGGTCGTGTGCGGCGTCGGCCTTCAACGCGGGAACGGCGATGACCTTCGGACGCCGCAGGCGACGCAGGAACATCCCGGCGTCCTCCCACGTCAGGGTGGACGACTGTTCGTCCACCTCGCCGAGCAGCTCCTCACACTCCTCGGCGAGCTGGTCGCTCGCGTCCTTCGTGAGCGCGAGCACGACGCACCCGCTGGCGATGACGCCGCCGCAGTAGAACGACAGCGAGCGCAGCGCTGTCCGACGCTCGGCGCGCGCGACGGCGCCGCGGTAGAGGTTCTCGGCCTCGTCGATGAAGAGCACCGGGCCCTTGAAGCCCTCGAGCTCCTCCAGCAGGCTGAGCCACAGGAGGAGCCTGCCGTAGGCGGCGGCGCGATACCGCTTCGTCGCCGTCTTCTCGGAGAGATCCCGGCCGCCGAGGAGCGACTCGAGAGCGCGGCGCGGGCTCTTGCGCCGGCGCGCGGCGCGGACGACCTGGAGGGCGTTCTCCCCGACCTCGTCCTCGCGCGACGACAGCCTGTCCAGTGTTTCGACCAGCCTGGTGGTCGAATCCTCGCGGCTGGTCCACTGGTACAGCAGATCCGTGATGCTGGGGCGTCCGGGCAGCGGCAGCGTGGAGTCCTCGAGCAGTCGCCGGAGGTGCCGCTGCGGCTGCCCGAGGTCGGAGTGTGCCGCCTCCACCGCGAGGCGCAGCACGGGCCTCCGGTCCTCGAGCGCGCGATCCGCCAGGTGAAGCAGGAGATGCGTCTTGCCGGAGCCGTAGGCGCCCGTGAGCTCGGCGAACACGCTGCCCTTTAGCGCCGAGACGCTCAGGATATCGACGATGATCTGGTCGATCTTCTCGTAGCCGACCGAGAGCGCGGGGACCCCCTCCGTCGGGGGCAGCCCGGACGCGGCACGTACGAGCCCCCTGAGCTCGCGGGCCGAGTCCTTGTCCGGGGGCCGCACCTCGGGGAGCTCACCGACCGGCTGCTCGTCGAGATCGACAAGGACGCGGTGGGGAGCGGAGCCTGATTCGAATCGCCCGCTGCCGACCCGGAGCGCGAGCGGAGTGAGGGACTGGATCGACCGCGGCCCCGTGTAGAGCTCGGGCTTGCCGAACACGACGACGTGCGTGGCGATGAGACCGCGCCCGCCGTCCACGTTATCGACGAGCTCGCGCAGCACGGTGTAGGCGTCGCGACGCCTGGCCTGCGGCAGCTTCGTGAGCGTCTCGCCGCGCGTGATGATCAGGAAGAAACCGCGGAAGCCGAGCACCCGGACGAGCCGCGTCAGCTCGGAGAGCGCGCGCTTGGCCGTCTTGCGGGTGAGGGTGGGGACCTCCTCGGCGCGGTCCACGACGGTCCCCGCGAGCCATTGCTCGAGCTTCCCGGCTGCATGCCGCTCGGCGAGCCGTGCGTCCACGTAGTCGCGGGCGATCTCCGTGAGGTCGCCGTAGGCTGCCTCGCGGCGGGCGCCGCTCTCGAACCACTCGCGCGAGCGCTGCCCGTGCCGATCGACGAAGGCGTCGAGGTGCGCGAGGAGCCCGCGCTCCTCGGGCGGCAGGGTGGACGACCCCATGGTGCGCACCAGGACGCGGACCAGCGAGTCGAGCGTGTCGAAGCCGCGGTCACCGAGGAGGCTCACCTCGGCCACGGCGAACTTGCGCTTCACGGCCCGATCCATGGCCAGCGCGGCGAACGTTGCGGCCGCTCCCGGGTCTTGCGAGCGAATGAAGGTGACCTCTGCGGCCGACGAGACGGCCAGGTCTTCCAACGCTTGCTCGCGCGCTCGGAGCGCGGCCTCCATCCATGGAGGGGCGGACGCTCTCGGCGCCATGGAAGAGCGTGTTAGCATGAAAGGGCCGGGCCGAACCAACCCGAACCAGCGGCAACGATGATGGACATGGCCGAAGCCCGCTCGGTGCTCGCGTCCTTCGCGCGCCGGAACGCCCTCGTCGATGCCGGCGCGATGGCCTTCTCGCTCTTCCTGGCGAGCATTCCCCTCATGGGCCTGGCCGGTGCCGTGGTCGCTCACGTGCTCCGGGGGGAGCCCCGGGCGCTGTCCATGCTCTCTTCCCTGGTCGACGTGGCGCCCGACGAGGTGCGCGAGCTGGTCGATCGGTACATCGCGCGCGGTACCGATCAGGCGCTCGCGCCCGTCTTCTTGCTGGGCTCTCTCTGGCTCGCGGCCGGCGCCTTCCACGACGCGATGACCGTCTTCGAGAGCGCCCTCGGCGCGTCTCCCCGCACGTGGGTGCAGAAGCGCGTGCTCTCCATGGCGTGCGTGCTCTCGCTGCTCGCCTTGCTCGCGGTCCTCGGGTCGAGCGTCGTCGCGTTCCTCGGTGGGCCGCTCGGGCTCCTCGCTTCGCTGCTCGAGCGCGGCGTGCCGAGCAGCGCGGGCGTCGTCGTGCCCGTGGCGGTAGCGGCTGCGACGTTGCCCCTCCTCGCCGCGTTCTTCCGCGTGGCGGTGCGTCACCGGAGCCAGACTCCGGTCATCTGGCGCGGCGCGATCACCACCGTCGCAATCGGGTCGGTCGCGTCGTACGGCTTCGCGACGTACGCCCGGAGCCTCGCGCGCTACGCGGTGTTCTACGGCAGCCTCGCTGCCGTCGCGGTCTTCATGGTGTGGCTCTGGATCTGCTGCATCGCCCTCCTTCTCGGCGTGGAGACGAACGC
>CAYUAW010000351.1:2023-3816 GCA_964442485.1 uncultured Polyangiaceae bacterium | reverse complement strand
GCTCCTGCCGTTCTCTTCGCGGCAGCGACGGCGGAGGAGCCGTGGTTCACGGTGCACCCGGACTACGAGCAGCTCGTACTTCGTGAAACGCACGCGCAGCATCGCCTGCGCGATGTCGCCTTGCACCTGCGAGATCTGCTCGGCGCGCGCTCGATCGGCGACGTCGCGCTCGCCCTGCAGGAAGGTGAGCTCGAGCGGTTCTCGCGCGCCCTAGCGGTACGTCGCCTGCCACGTCGGGCCGCTCCCCGACGGTCGGCGGAGTGGCTCCGCGTCACGGTGTGCGAGCCGTTCGACGCGGAGTGGTTCGTGCGCACCTTCGGGCGAGCTTCGCTGCGCGTGGCCGCGCGTGTCCTCGGGGAGAGCGTCTCGGCTCCGGCGCGCGCAGACGAGCTCCTCGCCTGGGTCAAGAAGCGTCTGCCCGACGCCGCGGACGAGGAAGAGCGCTGGACGCTCTCGTCGGTCCTGCGACAGCACGCGCTGCTTCGCGGGGCGGCCTCGGGGCCGCCCGTCACGGCCATCGGATTGCCCCGCGAGACGGCCCTCGGCCTCGACGCCGCGGCGCTGTTCGTGAGCGGCGATCTCGCCGCGGCGCAGCGAACCCTCGACGGCCTGCTCGAGCCGGCGGAACGGCGTGGCCGCGCGACGCCTCGCTGTGGCGCCGTCACGCCGCTCCTCGCGATGCTCCTCGCGTCGCGGGATCGACGCGACGCGCGAACGGAGGCGAAGCGCTGGGTCGCCGCCGGCACGAGCGAAGCGGAGCGCGCGACAGCGCGGGCCTTCCGTACCCTGCTCGCGTATCTGGAGCAGCCGGAAGGGACGCATCGTCGCATCGACGCGCACCAGCTGGAGCAGGGCGCGGGAGCGTGGGAGATCCTGCTGTCGGCGTACACCGTCCACCTTCACCTGGACGCGTCGCCGACGCGTGCGAGCTGGGCTGTGCTCCTCACGCGCAAGGCCGTCGAGTGGCGCGAGCTCGGGTATCTCTGGCTCGGTCGTCAGGCGCGCGGCCTCGCGCGCGAGCTCTCGGCGGCCTACTCGGGGCAGGCGCTTTCCGACCTGGGCGTGGACACTGCAGCGTGGAGTGACGGCCCCGAGCTGTCGCTCTGGGACTTGCTCACGCCGAAACCGGAGTGGAAAAGGACGCTGGAGGCCCTCTCCCACGTGAGCGACGTGGTGGGCGAGCGCGCCGAGGTCGCCCAGCGGGCCGCGTGGTTCGTGGACATGGTCACGGGAACCCTGTCGCGTCCGGCGCTTTCGGAATACCGGGCGGAAGCGGGGGGCTGGACCACGGGAAGGCGACTCTCCCTGGGGGAGCTCCACGAGCTCCGCCACGCGCTCCCGCCGGAAGATCTGCGCGTGCTCGCGTGCACCCGCGAGGTGCACGACGGAAAGCGCGAGTTCACGCCGGAGGCTTACGAGGCGCTCATCGATCACCCGCGAGTGCTCGATGGAGCGCGTGCGGGCGCGCCAGTGCAGGTCGCTCGCGGGCACTGCCGCGTGGAGACGGAGGAAGACGTCGGTTACATCCGCGTGGTGGTCGAGCCCGAGGGCGCCGTGCTCGGTGTGAATGTCGTGCCGCTCGGCGACGGACGGCTGCTCGTCTATCGAGTAACGCAGGCCATGCAGCGCGTGATCGACGTGCTCCCCCGCGGCGTCCGCGTCCCGAAGGCGGAGGAGCCGGAGCTCGTGCGCATTCTCGGCAAGCTGTCGCAGAGCGTCGAGGTGCGGAGCAAGGAGCTCGGTGCCGAGCACGAGACGAAGGCGGATTCGACGCCGTGCCTGCGCATCGCGCC
>CAYUAW010000351.1:0-1923 GCA_964442485.1 uncultured Polyangiaceae bacterium | reverse complement strand
TCGCGACGCTGAAGGAGCTCGTGAAGCCGGAGAGCGGCCTCGACGTGGAAGACGGCGCGAGGAGCTGGCTCGCGTGCGTGGAGAGCCTCTCGACGAAGAGCTTTCCCCTGCCGCGCGGGTTGCACGCGGAGCTGCGCTCGTACCAGGTGGACGGCTTCGTGTGGCTCTGCCGGCTCGCCGAGCTCGGTCTCGGTGCGTGTCTGGCGGACGACATGGGGCTCGGAAAGACGGTGCAGGTGCTCGCGCTGCTCCTGCACCGCGCCGAGGAAGGTCCCGCGCTCGTCGTCGCGCCGACGTCGGTCTGCGGGAACTGGGTCCGCGAGCTCGCCCGCTTCGCGCCGTCGCTCGAGCCCGTCGAGTACGTCGGCAAGGATCGCGTCGCGTCGCTCGCGTCTCTCGGCGACGGTCGCGGCAAGGTCGTCATCGCGAGCTACGCGCTGCTCCAGCAGGACGAAGCGGTGCTCGCGGCCGTTTCCTGGGGCACCGCGGTGCTCGACGAGGCCCAGTTCATCAAGAACCCGAAATCGCGGAGGGCCGAGGCCGCGTTCCGGCTGAACGCCGCGCAGCGCGTCGCGGCCACTGGCACCCCGGTCGAGAACCACTTCGGCGATCTCTTCAGCATCTTCCGCTTCCTGAACCCGGGTCTTCTCGGGGAATGGGCGGAGTTCAACCGGACGTTCATCGAGCCGGTCGAGCGTGGAGGGCTCGCGCAGCCCGAAGCCGCGCTGCGTGCGATCGTACGCCCGTACGTTCTCCGCCGCCTGAAGCGAGACGTGCTGTCCGAGCTGCCGCCGCTCACGGAGGTGCAGCACGACGTTCACCTGTCGAAGGACGAGGCGATTCGCTACGCGCTCCTCAGGCGTCAGGTGCACGAGAAGCTCTTCACCGTCCACGGCAAGCAGCAGAACAAGATCCAGGTCCTCGCGGAGATCACGCGGCTCCGGCGGTTTTGCTGCCACCCGCGGCTCGTCTTCCCCGACGCGGACGTGGAGGGTTCCAAGGTGCGCACCTTCCTCGAGCTCGCCTCCGAGCTCCGCGACAGCGAGCGGCGCGCGCTGGTCTTCAGCCAGTATGTCGACTTCCTCGGGATCGTGCGCGCCCAGCTGGACGAGCTCGGCATCGTCTACGAATACCTGGACGGGTCGACGCCGGTTCCGGCGCGTCAGACACGCGTCGATGCCTTCCAGGGCGGCGGCGCGACGCTCTTTCTCATCAGCCTGAGAGCCGGAGGGTTCGGGCTGAACCTGACCGGCGCGGACACCGTGGTGCACCTCGACCCGTGGTGGAATCCCGCTGTCGAGACGCAGGCGACGGATCGCACGCATCGCATCGGTCAGCAGCGTCCGGTGACCGTCTACCGGCTCGTGACCCGCAACACGATCGAGGAGAAGATCGTGGAGCTCCACGAAAAGAAGCAGCGGCTCGCGGAGGCTCTGCTCGACGGCGCCGACGAGCCGGCGATGCTGAGTGGCGAAGAGCTCGTGCAGCTCATCGCGGGGGACGGCTCCACGGAGCAGCCCTGAGCTTACGCACCGCCCGGAGCACGGATTCGTCCGTCGCGAGCGAGCCGATGTCCGCGACCTTGACCCATTTCACGGCCTCGACCTCGTCACTCGCCGTGACGCTGTCGTCCGACGCGACCAGGAGCACGCGCAGATCGAAGTGCTCGTGCGCCGGCTCGCCCGGGCGCGCAGGGATCTCGTGGACGTCGATGTCGAAGAGCCCGTCGAGCGCGTCCTTCCTGCCGAGCACTCCCGTCTCTTCCTCGACCTCGCGCTGCGCGGCCGCTGCGACCGACGCATCGCCAAGCTCGATGTGCCCGCCGGGCTGGAGCCAGCGGACCAGCTTGCGGTGGAACACGAGGAGCAGGCGATCGTGCTCCTTCGACAGCACGAAGGCGCTCGCCGTGAAGTGGCCCGGGTG
>CAYUAW010000350.1:6957-8111 GCA_964442485.1 uncultured Polyangiaceae bacterium | reverse complement strand
GCGGCGGCGCGAGCGACGGAGGCCTCGCGGACAAGTTCACCTACGCGGAGACGTTCGCGCGTCGCTTTCGCATCCCGCTGATTCGTCTGGTAGACGGCACCGGCGGCGGCGGCTCGGTCAAGCACCTGGAGAAGCTCGGTCGCACCTATCTGCCCGACGTCCCCCAGTTCACCGAGGTCCTCGCGGCGCTCTCGGAGGTCCCCGTCGTTGCGCTCGGGCTCGGCTCGATCGCCGGGATGGGCGCGGCGAGAGTCTGCGCGAGTCACTACTCCATCATGGTGAAGAACACGTCGCAGCTCTTCGCTGCGGGCCCTCCTGTCGTCGCGCGCGTCGGCCAGGTCGTCACGAAGGAGGAGCTCGGAGGCAGCTCGATACACGCGAAGAACGGCACCGTCGACGACGAGGTCGCAACGGAGCTGGAAGCGTGCGCTCGCGCACGCCGGTTTCTCTCGTACCTGCCCGCCTCGGCGTACGAGCTCTCGGCGCGTGGTCCGGACACGGATGACCCGGCGCGCCGCAGCGACGCATTGCTCGAGGCCGTCCCTCGCGATCCGCGCAAGGTCTACAAGATGCGACCGATCCTCGAAGCCGTGCTGGACGCCGGCACGTGGTTCGAGACGGGGCGATCGTGGGGACGCTCGATCATCACGGGGCTCGGTCGCCTCGATGGCTGGCCGGTCGCGGTCCTCGCGAGCGACCCGTACTACTACGGTGGCGCGTGGACCTCCGACGCGAGCCGCAAGGCGATCCGTCTCGTGGATCTCGCGCAGACGTTCCACTTGCCGGTGGTGCACTTCGTCGACATCCCGGGCTTCTTGATCGGCAAGGACGCGGAGGCCTCGGGGATCATGCGTTACGGAACGCAGGCGCTCGCCGCGATCCGCCAGTCCACGGTTCCGTGGTGCGCGGTCATCGTGCGCAAGGCGTTCGGCATGGCGGCACTGTCGCAGCGCAACGGCTCGCGCGCGTTCCAGCGGTTCGCGTGGCCGTCCGCGCAGTGGGGGTCCCTGCCCATCGCCGGTGGAGTCGACGCGGCGTATCGCGCGGTCATCGAGTCCGCGCCGGACCCGGCCGCGATGCGCGCCGAGATCGAGGCGAAGCTCGAGGCGTTCCAGTCGCCCATCCGCACCGCGGAAGCGTTCGGCGTCGAGGAG
>CAYUAW010000350.1:3577-6857 GCA_964442485.1 uncultured Polyangiaceae bacterium | reverse complement strand
GCTCGAGGCGTTCCAGTCGCCCATCCGCACCGCGGAAGCGTTCGGCGTCGAGGAGATCATCGATCCGCGCGAGACGCGAAGTTACCTTTGCCGCTTCGTGCACCTTGCAGCTCCACTCCGGGAAGCCGGCGTCGCGACGTTCGGGTACCGGCCTTAGCGCGCCGCGAGCGTTACCGACTCGCAGTGCAGGTTGACGTAACCGCCCGCACTTCGCCGCTTCAGCCTCGTGCGAAGCCCGTTGGACACGTCACAGTCCGCAAGCGCGTCACGCACTGGAGGCTCTGTCGGTTGCGCTGCCGGGGGAACGAGAGTTAGGGTGCTGCTCGGCGCGGCAAGGAGCAGGTCATGCGTTCCGTGGTAGCGATCGGAGTCCTCGGTCTCTTCGTTGGTGGTTGCGGTGCGGATGCAAGCGCGACGGCGAGCGGGCCGGATCGCGACGACGTCCAGCGCGAGCTCGCCGCAGTGACGGAGAAGCTCGGAGAAGCGACGTGCGGCACGATCGCGGCGGACGACAGCTTCGACTATACGAGCACGCGCATCGGTGCGGGGACGCCCGACGGAAACTACGGCCATCCCGAGTGCACGAACGGCTACGTCGTCGATGTCACCAACGTGCCCGTCGGCGGGACAATATATGCTGGATCGCTGCTGCCGCGGTGGCCAGACCCGTTCACGTGCCTGCTGGATTGGGGCTACGAGAGCCTGTGGCAGAAGACCGGGACCGGATACGTGAAACTCTCCGAGCTCTCGACGCTAGGAGTTTGGGGTGGTGTAGGCGGCCCGTGCACCGCCGAGGTCAAACTGACAGCACCGGCGGCCGGCAACTATCGAGTCGTCGCCTCGGCTGGTGTCCTGTTCGGCGTATTCAAGGGGCCGGTGATAATCACGCACCCTTGACCCAGCGTTACCGACTCTTCACCGCCGTGAACGGCGACACCGCGCCGCTCCGCAGCACGCCTGCGGCGGCGAGTCGTGCGCGCGTCGCATCGCAGAAGTCTGCTTCCCTGTCGCTGGTGAGCACCGAGCCTTCGCCGTCGTGCATCAGACAGCCCGGTGTCGCGCAGTGTGGGAGGCCGAAGGAGTGACCGAGCTCGTGCACGGCAGTCTTCGCGAAGCGCTCCCGGGCGTGCGAGGCGTCGCGAGCGCCGCGCTGGCACCGGAACGACGACAGCACCGCCGAGCGGCCGTCGAGCGTCGCGAGACCGAGGATCCCCCAGTCCGCGATGCGCCCCTTGGTCGTCGAGATGTCGACCGTCGTGAGCCCGAGCGCGACGTGCGCCCGCTCTGTCGCGTGCTCCGCCAGGAACTCGAGCAACCGCTCCGCCCGATACCGTCCGCGCGCCGGGTAGTACGCCGGCTTCGGCAGCGGCCAGGGTTCCCGTACCTCGACCGGCACCGTGAAGAACGCCTGTATGGCGGCGATCACCGCGCGCACCTCCGCCTCCCCCGGCGCACCTCCGAGCGGAAGAATCTCGATGACCGAAGGCTCCGCCGATAGCGCAAGAGACGGAGTGACGATGGAACCGAGGAGCGACGCGATCGGGAGAAGCAGCACCCGACGACGTGAAAGCTCCACCATGCGAGTCTGACACGAGCGCGCGGCAGGACCTTGGGGCCTCGTGATTGCCTGGTCTCACCGGCCGAAATAGCCACGTCATCCGGAGCAGCCCACCTCGGCCGTGCAGCTCCAGTGGCCGAGTGCCGGCTGGTACTCGCAGCGCGACGTGTCGGCGCAGCAATCCGCGTCCGTGTTGCAGGTGTCGGCCGGCGAGTGGCAGTAGTAGCCAACCAGGCTACGGCATGCTCCGGAGAGCGTGGGAGAACACACGCCCGGAGCCTTGCAGTCCGCGTCGACGCGACACTGCGCGGGCACGCACAGGTTCCCGTGAATGCCGTTTCCCCCGTAGTAGTCCGCAGCACACGCGCATCCAAAGCCCTCCGCGCAATCGCCATCCGTGTTGCACTCGTCCGGAGCGCAGGCTCCGTGCACGCACGGAGCAAAGTTCCGGCAGTCGTCGCTCGTCTTGCACGACATGGCGCCAGCGTCCTGCCAGTTTGCCGCGGCCTCCGACAGAGAACACACCGGGGACGTCGGACGCCCTTCCGGAGTCGAAAGCGATGTCTTCCCGCAGTCGTTGAGCCGTGCCCCACCCATGCCGCCGGTGGCCCTGGTGCCTCCGGATCCCTGCGAGCCGCCCGTTCCGGGGGTGCCACCGGACGCAGTCGCGCCGCCGGACGCGCTCTCACCGCCGTCGCTGGAGTCACCCGACGACGCGCCTCCGCACGCCGGAACGGCGACGATCACCCAGAGCACCACCGCTCGAACCCCGCGAGTCATCCCCGCAGGCTAGCATCCCTCGTGCCACGTCGAGTTCCGCGTGCGTCGTTCGGGCTTGTGCCACGTTGCGCCAGATCCAGGAACGAGGACCAGTCTGGTCTCATCCCCTCACTAGGCATCGTCCGGCGGAGCCCGCGTCAACGTCGTACGGGCTTCTTCACGCATGCGCCTTGAGGCAGGCCCTTGTTCGCGTCCACGGCTTGGAAGAAGCATCGTCCCTCTTCTCGGCAGCCGCGTGTGTGCTTGCAGTCGGCGTCCGAAAGAAGGGCGCAGCTGCTGTCCTGGAAGGTGCAGTACCCCTGTTCCTTGCAAAGCGTAGACTGCGTGCAGTCGTCGGCGGTGACGGTGGAGCAATGGTAGTCGAGGGGCGTGCATTTCCCGAGCTCCCTGCACTCCCTTAGCTTTTCGCAATCTTGCTTCGTAGGAACGCACTCACCGTTCTGAGGCGTGCAGCGACCGTCGTGAGTGCACATCTCGGTGCGAGCGCAATCCCCCGGCGCGACGGCCGCACAGATTCCCCCCGCAAGGCTGCAGAGACCGCGATGTCGGCAATCGTCCGACTCCCGGCATCCTGGCGCGGTTGCCACGCACTTCCCGTCGGCCAACCCACACAGAGCCTTCGCCGAGCAACCCTTGGAACGCTTGCAGTCATCTTCGCTCGTCGCGACGCAATTCTGGCCACTGACTCCCGTACAGCGACCACTCGCGCTGCATTCGGAGGCGCAACGCTGCGCGTGTGGTTCGGTGCAACCCGAGGCCAGCAAGGAGAGCAGCAAGAGCGACAGCGTCCAGCGCACGAGGGCTACCATACAGCGAAAGAGGAGACGTGTTACTCCTGCGCTCCCCAGGGTCAGTCGAAGCTCTCGAGCGAAATCAGGAAGAGAAGAATGAGAAACAACGTGAGGAAGACGTTGCCCCCGAGCCTGGGGGGCGGGGGTTTGA
>CAYUAW010000350.1:0-3477 GCA_964442485.1 uncultured Polyangiaceae bacterium | reverse complement strand
ATGAGAAACAACGTGAGGAAGACGTTGCCCCCGAGCCTGGGGGGCGGGGGTTTGAGCTTCAAGCTGGCTCCAAAGACCGTCCCGAAGACGCCGAACGGCGTCGCTTCGTTGGGGGATGACGTGAACAGCGCGGCGACCGTTATGATGACGGAGAGCACCGTGACGCCGATGCAGTAGAGCGGGTAGAGCACGATCCCGAGCGAACACGGGAGCCCGGCGCAGAAAATGACGACGTTGAGAGCGGTGACGATCGCGCTGAGGTCGGTGCTGCCACCGCCGCGGCCCGTCGCGTCGATGGCCGCGACGCTGCCCGACGTGGGATCCACGACCCAGAAGGCGACGCTGCCGCCGTCCGTGGGGACGAGGCGAATCAAATCGGCGTAGTCGCCGACCAAGCGGGCCATGTTCGCCGCATCCGACGGGCTCTTCGCGTACGCGTTCTGCACGTCCATCGGCAGGGCGGCGTCGGGAAGAACGACCTCGAGCGGACGATGTGCAAGGTCGGCGTACGCAGAGTCGTCGAACGCGCGCGCTTCGTTGAGCGACAGCGCGAGGCTGGCGCGTACGACTGCTTCGAGGTCCGTCGCGCCTCCGCTCAGCGCACGCATCGAGTTGAGGCGCGCTGGCATGTCGATCTGGCGAACGATCTTTCCGCCGATCGGTCGCTCGCACAGGATTGCGACGCGCACGCCGCGCGGCACGACGATGGGTGCGCCGCTTTCGGGGGGCAGCCCCGGCAGGAGACCGGCGAAGACACCCGGAAAGCGGTACGTGCGCGCTGCGGCTCGGGTGAACACGCCGATGTCGCTCGTCGACCAGACATCGTGCAGGGGACCGAGCGACTGATGCGCGAGCACGATGTCGTCGAGAACCTGTGACAGCAACGGGCTCGCAGGCTCGATGGCGATCGTGGTCGTCCCGTCGAGCACGGAGCGCGCATCGTCGATGAACGTCTGCGACTGAACGTCGTCGAGCGGGTTGCCGCGGTCGGTGATGAACGCGCCGCCGAGCCGTCTTCGTTCGATGACGCCGACGAAGTTGATCGTGACGTAAACGGCGGCCACCGAGGGCGGCGCGATGCGCGCGCTCGCTGCCGGCACGTCGTAGCTCGTTGTCGCCGAGATCGACGTATCGGTCGCGAGCGCCACCTTGACGGTCCGCGTGGCCTTCCCGGTCAGTGGCGCGTCGTACCGCAGCTTGTAGCTGACGCTCGCCCGCGCCGCGACCGCCTTGTCAACGAAGCTGGTCACTGCGCTGCTCAAGGTCGACGACGCCGCGGGGATCTCCACGCCCGAGCTCACCGCGACGATCTGCGACACGGCGTTCTCGTCCACCATTCCCACGGTGAGCGCGACGACGGGGATGCCCGAACCACCGAGTCGCTTCTTGCCGGCGTCGATATACGTCGGATCAGGGTCATCGAAGTCGCTCACCATGAGGATGACGGCCGGATCGGCGTCCACGGCGCTGCCGACGAACGTTGCCCAGACGTCGCTCAGGCTCGACGCGCTCTCCATCGCAGTCGTCAGCCCGTTCACGGTCGGCGCGACCCACGCCTTCGGATCGACGGTCCCCGCGAGACCGATGACCTGGATCTCGAAAGGATGCTGTGTCGCCACGCCCGTCAGTGCGGTCGCGAGGCTCTGCTCGAACGCCTGGCGAGCCGCGGCCGACGGCCAAAAATTCGTGATGCTCCCGCTGGCGTCGTACGCGATGAGCACGCGCGGGGGATGGGCGGGGGTGCGGTTCGCAACCATCGTGACGGACACAGGCGCGCCGTCCTCGGTCACGACGAGATCCGGAGCGACGAGGCCGTCGACGGAGTTCCCCGCCGAGTCCGTGATCGAGAGGTCGACCTCGATGGTCGGAAATGTCGTTGCAACGACGCTGGCGTCGATCTTCGCGACGCTCTTGACGGCGGCCGCATGCGCCTTGGCGTCGAGCCCGACGAGCGGCGCGTCCGGCAGCGCCGCGCTCGAGGAAGAAGCGGTGACGAGCTCGCCGTCGATCGTGAAGGGCGCGCCGATCGCGCCGAGATCGGTCTTCATCGAAGGAACGCCGCCGTCGAGAAGGGCCGTCGTGACGGATTGCATCGACAGGGGCAAGAGGTCGTTCGCGTGAGGATCGAGCTCCACGCCCGGACGCGGCTGGATGCGGATCATGGGAACGCGGACATGCTCGGAAGACAGAGGCCCCGCGAGAACGGACGACGCGCCGTCCTGGGGCATGAACACGATCTGCGCCTGGTGCCCGGCGACCTGGTCGATGGGCCAGCTCCCGGTGACGAGGTCGATGTACGCCGCCGAGCCCGCTCCGGCCGGCGGATTCATGAACGCCGACACCGTGATTTCGATATTCGGGACGTTCGCGTCCGTCGCAGAGACGAGCATCGTCGAATCGACCATCGCGACCGCCTGATCTGCGACGGCCACGAGAGCGAGGACGCTGCCCGATATCGCACCCGGCGAACCCGGAATGACGACAGGAACGCGGGTCGGCACCGGCAGATCGTTCTTCGGCAACGCCGTGATTGACGCCTTCGCCGCAGTCAAGATCGCCGAGACGGTCCCGTCGAAGGACGCATCACTTTCGAGAGAAGCGTCCGGCGCGCTCGCCATGACTGCGCTCGCGGACATCTTGGTCACGCCTTCGAGCTCATTCATATCGAGCGAGAAGGCGTTGGCGCGCACTGCGTAGAGGTCGGAGGCCGTGAGCCCGCTCGGCGTCTTCATCGCCTTGACCGTGGACGACAGCCCAGCCGCGGCGAGAAGCAGCACCATCAGGTCCGCACGATCGCGCAGGGAGCCCGCGCCGGCGCGAAGCGTCGGCATCGCTCCCCATCGCGAATACGTCGCGAGATCCGGATCGTCGTCGCGCCCGAATCCGGGCAGCACCGTCACGTGATCGCGAACGAACTCTGCGATCTTGGTCGGGTCCTTCGTGGCGACGGCGTCCGCCGCGCGCGCCAGCAGGTGATCGGGGCTCTTCCGCAGCAATGCGCGCAAGGCGTCGAGGGCTCCGGTAGCTCCGCGAGCCGCGTCTCCGGCCTCCGTCGCTGCGGCGCCGTCCACCGCTGTCGACGCGGCCTCCGCCCCTGCATCGCTCGCGTCTCCTGCGTCGCCCGCGTCCCTCTTCCCGAGCCCGCCCGCCGAAGAGTCGTCGCTGCAGCCGCCGACCAGGCCATATGCGGAACCAACGCCGAGCGCGCCGAGCCATTGAAGAATGCTACGGCGCGACAACGTCCAGTCGGGTTTCGCCTGACGAGCCATGTGAGTTCCCTCTGGGCCACTCGCGCAACGAACACGTCGAAACACGTGCCCGCGCGCGTTCGATCGAACGACCGCCGGGGCGCAGACCGCGGCCCGACGCAGTCATTGTACAGCGACGATGCAAACGCGGGCAACGACGCCCTCACTTGCGGCAAGTAGGCGAAACTCGGATCCTTCCCGCGCGAGCGCCGCTTGATGAACCATCCAT
>CAYUAW010000349.1:4182-8125 GCA_964442485.1 uncultured Polyangiaceae bacterium | reverse complement strand
GCGCCCCGCGCGGCGCTGGTCGTCATCGCGGCGTACGCTCGCAGCGCGACCGACACCGAACGATCGCGGTTCGGCTTCCACGCCGCGGCGCCTCGCGATTGCATCTCGGCGCGGCGCGCGTCGAGCTCGGCGTCGCTGACGAGCACGTCGAGCTTGCGCGCGGGGATGTCGATGCGGATTCGATCGCCCTCTCGCACCAGGCCGATGGCGCCGCCCTCGGCGGCTTCCGGCGAGACGTGGCCGATGCTGAGGCCGCTCGTGCCGCCGCTGAAGCGGCCGTCGGTGACGAGCGCGCACACCTTGCCGAGGCCTTTGCCCTTCAGGAACGACGTCGGGTAGAGCATCTCCTGCATTCCCGGTCCGCCCTTCGGGCCCTCGAACGCGATGAGGACGACGTCGCCCGGCTTCACCTGGTCCGCCGTGATGGCGTCGCAGGCGGCTTCCTGGGACACGAAGACGCGCGCCGGCCCTTCGAATCGGAGGATGCTCGCGTCGACGCCGGCGGTCTTCACGATGCAGCCGTCCTTCGCGATGTTGCCGTACAGGACGGCCAGGCCGCCGTCCTTGCTGTAAGCGTGCTCGACGTCGCGGATGCAGCCGCCCGCCACGTCCATGTCGGGCTCGGCGAAGTACTTGTCCTGCGAGAACGCGACCGTCGTGCGGACACCGCCGGGCGCCGCGAGAGCGCGCTTCTTCGTCTCCTCCGTCACCGTCTTGCGGCGGAGATCGTTCGCGTCGAGCGCTTCGCCGAGCGTCGCGGAGTGAACGGTCGACACTTCCCGGTGAAGGAGGCCGGCACGGTCGAGCTCGCCCAGGATAGTGAAGATGCCGCCCGCGCGGTGCACGTCCTCCACGTGGTACTGCGACGACGGCGCCACCTTGCAGATGTTCGGGACGCGCCGCGACAGCCGGTCGATGTGCTCCATGCGGAAATCCACGCCGGCTTCGTAGGCGATGGCCAGGATGTGGAGCACCGTGTTCGTCGAGCCGCCCATCGCGATGTCGAGCGCCATCGCGTTCTCGAACGCCTCGAACGTAGCGATCTTGCGCGGCAGCACGCTCATGTCGCCGTCGACGTAGCGCCGCTTCGCGAGCTCGACGATGCGCTTGCCGGCGGCCTGGAAGAGCTCCCAGCGCTTCGCGTGCGTCGCCAGCAGGGTGCCGTTGCCCGGCAGCGCGAGCCCGAGCGCCTCGTTCAGGCAGTTCATGCTGTTCGCGGTGAACATGCCCGAGCACGAGCCGCAGGTCGGGCAGGCGGAGCGCTCCATCTCCGCGAGGTCCGAGTCCGAGACGGAGGCGTCGCTCGACGCGATCATGGGGTCGATCAGGTCGAGCTTGCGGATCAGCGGCTTGCCGTCACGGTCGTGCGTGCCGGTGAGCTTGCCGGCTTCCATGGGGCCGCCCGAGACGAAGATGGTCGGGATGTCGAGCCGCATCGCGGCCATGAGCATGCCCGGCGTGATCTTGTCGCAGTTCGAGATGCAGACGAGCGCGTCGGCGCAGTGGCCGTTCACCATGTACTCGACGCTGTCGGCGATGAGATCCCGGCTCGGCAGCGAGTAGAGCATCCCGCCGTGCCCCATCGCGATCCCATCGTCGATGGCGATGGTGTTGAACTCGACGCCCCAGCCGCCCGCGGCGTCGATGACCTGCTTCACCTTCTGCCCCACGTCGTGAAGGTGCACGTGCCCCGGCACGAACTGCGTGAAGCTGTTGGCGATCGCGACGATCGGCTTCTCGAAGTCCGCGTCCTTCATCCCGGTGGCACGCCAGAGCGCCCGGGCGCCCGCCATGTTGCGGCCCGCGGTCGAGGTACGGCTTCGATAGGACGGAGGCGTCATGCGCCGAACCTAGCTCGGATCCGGGCGGCCGCCCAAGGGGCCGGCGTTCGGCGCGCACACGGGCGGGCCGGTATCAGGCTGCACCCGTGCCGTTCCGCGGCTTTCAGCCGTCGCCGTCGTCGTCGGCCGCCGCCCCCTGGCCCTCCCGGAACCGTCGTCGCGCCGCGGCCGCCTTCACCCTGAGCTCGTCGAGCGCAAGAAAGAGGCGTCCCTGCTCCTTCGGCGTCAGCTCGGTCGCGATCTCGTTGAACGCGCGCTCCATCAAGGCCTGGAGCGCCTGACGATTCGTCCGCACCTCGTCGAGCGCGCTCCTGTACGCCGCCTGGTCCTCGCTATTCAGGACCATCAGCGCCTTCAGCTTCTGCCGACCTTCGCGGATCCTCTGAGAGATGCGGCGGCGCTCCGGCGCGTAGCGATCGAGGATCGCCTCGACCTTCGTGGCCTTGTCGTCGGCGAGGCCGACCTTCTCGCGCAGCACGCGGCTCCTGAGCCGCTGCAGGCGCTGCTGCATCGGCCCCGCCGGCGCACCGGGCGCAGCGGGTGGGGGAGCCGCGGGCGGGGGCGCTCCGAGCGCGGGAGCGCAGGCGAGCAGCGTCGCTGCGACCATCGACCATCGAACGAGCTTCACGGCTTGCTCCTCTCGACCTGTCGCTCCGGCAATGCTCTGCCGTGTGCGCCGTCGCCGTGGTGCCGGGGCTCCGCGCCCATGCCCGTCATCAGCGGCCCGAGGTCGAACGGGTCCGTATCGGACGGCTCGCCGGAGAGCACCGCGACGGCGGGATCATCCGAGTCCGACGTGTCGTCGGCGGGTGCCGGGGCAACCTCTGCGGACGCGCGCGGCGCGGTCGTTTCCGACGGCGCCGGAGCGATGACCGCCGTGGAGGGCGCGTCCGTCACCGGCATGGCGTGGCGCACCGGCACCGCCAGGTACGCGATGGCCGCCGCCGCCGCGAGCGCCGGTGCCCAGATCATTCCTGGCTTCGGCAGCGCGCGTCGCGGGAAGCGACCGACGTCGCGCGCTCGACGCTCGAGCCGCGCTCGGTCCTCTTCCGAGAGCGGGCGCGCCGTTCGCTCGAAGAGCGACGCGAGAGCCCGCTCGGGATCGCCGTGGTCGTTGGGGTCCGTCATGGTTTCGTTCTCTCGGGTTCGCCGGACGAGCGCGCGGGCGCTCGCTCGACCAGATCTTCGAGCTTCTCGCTCAGGTCGCGCAGGGCGTGATGCACGAGCACGCGCGCCGAGCCCTCCGTCGTGCCCACCGCCGCCGCGATTTCTGCATAGCCGAGCCCCGCGTCAAGGCGGAGCAGCACCACGCGCTGCCGCTTCTCGGGCAGCGTCCCGAGCGCGGCACGGATCCGGCTCGCCGTCTCCTCGGCGGCGAACAGCTCCGCGGGCGTCGCAGGCCGCGCGTCGTCCGGCGTCGCCGATTCACGCCGCGAGCGCCGGAGCTCGGACCGCAACAGAGTGCGTGCGCGCTTCACCGCGATGGCCGCGACGAACGCTTTGAACGACGTGCCGGGCTCGTACCGTCCGAGCCGCCGGTGCACGATCTCGAGCGCCTCCTGCACCGCATCCTCCGCGATCACCGCGCTCCCCGCCGCGCGCCCGGCAATCCTGTACAGGAGTCCGAGATGCGGCTCGACCAGCGTCGCGAACGCAGCTCCATCTCCGTCGAGAGCTTTCCGCACGAGCTGAGCCTCCCGGGTCGCGTCTGCGTCGGCGTTCGCGACGAGGCGGCTCGAGACCGGGAAGAGACGCACCATATCCACTCTGCCTTTATGCCGGCCACGGGGAGGGTGTTAGCGGGTGGAGCGTGTTGTGCTGCTTTCGCCCGGCAAGCGGGAGCTTCCAGTGTCAGCGCAACTGCCTGGGGCCAATCGGCAGGGTCTCCTCGGCAGTTTCACCGGGCCGAGTCGGCCAGCGCTCGACGGAGCTCGCCTTCTCGAACCCCTCCGTGCATCCCGGGTGTGACGGCTTGCTTCGCGCCAGCATCCGGAGCCGCCAGTGTTCGTGATTCGGGAACAACCGAGCGCGCCACCTTGTTTGCGCCTGTCAGATTGTCCTTTCTGCGATTGTTCGCCGAAACCCTCATCGCCTCCAGCTCG
>CAYUAW010000349.1:0-4082 GCA_964442485.1 uncultured Polyangiaceae bacterium | reverse complement strand
GGCATCCGGGTGCCCCTGTGTCGTTCGAAGTGAATGGCGGAGGGCAGCCGGGAGCCTTGTGTCGTTCGAAGTGAATGGCGGAGGGCAGCCGGGAGCCCCTGCTCGTTCGAATTGAACGTGGACTGAAACCGGGAAGCTTTCTGGCAACGAGCTCGAGCGCGAGCAAGCCCTGCGCGTTCCTGCAGAAGGTGCACGGGAGTGAGCGGGGCCGGTTCGCATTGCGGGCGTGATTCGCAAGTGCGCGCCGCGGCACGACTCTCGCACGTTTCGACGGGGCGGCCGCGCTTCGCGGCCATGGAGGCTTCCGTGAACAAGATCACTGCTTCGCAGGTCATGACGCGCGATGTGCTCTCTGCCCGGCCCGATTGGTCGGTGGATCAGCTCATCGAGTTTCTCACCGATCACGGGATTTCCGGGGCGCCGGTTGTCTCGGAGCAGGATACGCCCATCGGTGTCGTGTCATTGACCGACGTCGCCCGCGGCGGCGCCCTCACGGAGAGGGACGCGCAGGCGCCGGCATACTACCGGCAAGGGCTCGAGCACCTCGTCGGCAGAGATGAGCTCAATGCGTTCCGCGTGGAGCTCGAGTCGCAGACCACGGTAGGAGACATCATGACACGGGTGGTATTCAGCGTGGACGAGAGCGCGAGCGTGCAGGAAGTGGCGACCGCGATGGTCACCGGGCGCATTCACCGCGTGCTGGTGACGCAGTCGAAGAAGGTCGTGGGCATAATTTCGTCCATGGATCTACTGCCGCTCGTGCGCGACATGTGAGGGGCCGAAGAGCCGGAAAGTGCTCAATCGCCGGTCGGGCGCGGCATCGGCGCCATCGTGACGTGGGTGAGCTTCCCGGCGCTGACCTGGATGTGATAGGTGCCGAGGATCCCGCCGCCCGCGTTCGAATCCTTCGTGCTGGCCGTCAGGGTCCAGTGGCCCGGGTGGACGTTGATCATCGCTCCGACCCCGCTCAGAGTGGTCGCGGAGAGCTGCGTTTCGGGTCTGAGAACGTCACCGTCGATGTAGTAGGTCGGCGCCATCCACATACCGGCGTCGGGAGTCGCAGCGTCTGGAGTCGCGGACACGGAGACGCCACTCGCGAAGTGCAACGGCGGCTGGACACCGCATGAGGTCACGCTCCAGACGATTCCGCCCTTGTCATGCCAGTTGATCGTCATCGCGAGAAGGTTGACCTCCTGCTGGGCATAGTCCTGAGTCACGAGGCGACGCGTTCGCCAGGACGGGCTTCGGCGGACAGGTGGAAAGAAGTAGAACAGCGCGTCCACGTCGCCAGGGTTCGTCACCAGAAGGTACTCGAAGAACCAGGGCTGTTGACTCTGGGTCTCGAGGATCGGCATGAGGTCCAGCCAGCCGTCGGTCGACGTCGTGGTCATGACGATCGGCATGCCGCAGGACACATCGTGGGGACTGCATGCCGCCACCCCCAGGTTCTGAACCACCGGGCTGACGAAGGTTCGCGCGTCCACGACGCCGACATGCAGATCGAGCGGTTGCACCATACCCGCGGGGTCTGACTCGGGCCCTGGCAACTGGACCTGGCCAAGGCAGCTCCACTCGACCTGCGGGTAGCATATCTCCCCCCCGCAGTGGCTTTCCTCGCATTTGTCGACGGCATCGACTGCTCGCGCCCCCTGAGCGTACTCGGCGCACGTACACCCGGTGGCAGCCCGGTCGGCGTCGGGGACCGCAAGGCAGTTCTCCCGGCAGTCGTCGAGGCGAAGCGCCGTCGGATAGCGTGACAGCGTGTCGACATCGCTGGCGCATTCGCGCGCGAGGCAGTCGTCGCAAGGAGCGGCGCCTCGAATGAGCCGACTGCCCGGGCACGTCGGGCACTGCGTGGCTTCGCAGGCAACGAGATCACCCCACTCTTGCGTGTGAGGGATGCTCTGATTGCATGGCCCGCGGCACTGATGGTCGTCCTTGTCTCGGCAGGAGGTAACGCACAGGTTCATCGCCTTGCACGCCGGCTCCTTCATGCAGGCATCCCATTCATCGCAACAATGGTTCGCAACGCACGTCGCGCAGGTGCTCCCCGCATCGGCGACTCTGGTGCATGCGTTCTTCGGCCCCGCCTCCGTCGCGTCCGCGTAGACCCCATAACCCTTCACGCCCAGAATGTCGCGGCAGCCGGCGACGAACAGCAACGCGACGCCGAGTGTCGCAAGGGCCCTCACTACCATCGGCGGACATTTTACTTCGTCCGGGCGAATGAGGCGACGGGGATCGGATGCGCATGAACGGAGCTAGTACGATGCCCCGGGAAGCTCACGCTCGAGACGCCTGAGCGCACGGCACGGTGACGGCTCGTCGTGCGCGGGTGAAGCCGCAAGGCGGGCCGCCGCGGAACCGGCCAGCAGACGCCTTCGCAGCCGACCGGGGTCTGCAAGCTGGGGGCGGCTCGTGCGCAGGAAGGTGAGAAGGCTTGCCGCGAAGCGCTCCGGAGCATCGAGGTGCGGGTAGTGACCGGCCCCCTCGAAGATCTCGAGCTGGCTTCGCGGAGTAACCTCGTGGGTTCGGTAAGCGTGAGCTACCGGGATGAGGGGATCTTGGTCCCCCCACACGATCAGCATCGGCAGGTCTGCGGTCAGGTAGAGCTTTTCGACGGCGCTCACTCTCTGGCCACGGAGGTCGATGATGCCTCTCACCGTCGTGAGAAATGCCCGGCGCGCGGTGAACTCTCCGAGCGAGACGAAGCTCCGCCACGCCTCGACGAGATCGGTGCTGTCGCCGAAGCCGAGACGCCCGAGCACCTTCATGGCGGTGCCGACGCTGCGCGCCGCCACTGCGCTGAGCACGGGCAGGACCAGCTCGGCCCCCGGCAGCGCCGCGGCGCGCAGGAGCGGGTGGACCTCACGACCCAGCCCACCGCTCGAAACGAGCACGAGGCGCTCGCAGCGCTCGGGGTACTGGTAAGCGAACTGCAGGGCGATGCCGCCACCGAGCGAGTGTCCGACTATCGTGCCGCGTTCCTCGCCCAGCGCCTCGAGAAGGTCGCGCACCTGGTTTGCGTACGCCCCGAGTGAGTAGTCCCCGGGAGGCTTCGCCGATTCGCCGTGACCGATGAGGTCGGGCGCGATCACCCGGTATTGGCGGCTGAGCTGCGCCATCAGAGGTTCCCACGACTTCGAGGTCCCCGCGATCCCGTGAAGGAGGACCACCAGCGGGCCGCTTCCGGCCGAGCGGAACGTGAAGGTCTGACCGTGGAGCCCGATCGTCTCCCGGAGCACGGGCTCCGCGACGGCCAGGGCGAGGCTCGAATTGATTCGTGGCTTCTGGGACACCTAGAACACCAGCGCCGCGTGCGCTCCTACCGTTGCAAACTGGAACGTCGGGCCCGGGCCGCCCGACACGATGCGGTTGTAAGCACCGTGTATGCCGACATCCAGGAACGGGATCACGGTTAGATCCAGAAAGAGCCCGGCGTCGTAGGTGAACGCCGTGTGCGAGTAGTCCGGCGTCTCCGAGACGGAGACCCGCCCGACGCCGAGATGGGCAAACGGGCCGATGCGGAAGATCTCGCCGACGCCGAGCCTGAGCCCGGCTATTCCTCGGTAGACGTGGGCCGACGCGTCGCCGGTGAAGCCGTGATAGGTGAAGCCGAGCTCCGGAGTCACGGTGATGAGCGGCAGGTGGAGCTGCTGCCCGAGCCGGAACCCGAAGCCCCAGCCGTGGTTCGCGTGCGAGTCGATCGGCGCCGCGTAGTCGAGGTCGCCAGCGACGGTCGTCTTCGCCTCGGCGCTGGCGCACCACGATGCCAGCGCAAAGGCCGCGACCGTGACGGACCGCAGCCGGAACGCACGCCGCTTCCGGAGGACGCTGCGCGCTCGAGCGAGGGACCTTGCGCCGTGACGAATCCGAAAGCTCGGTGATGACATCGTACCCATGAACAACCAGCACGATGTGTGCCCCGTCCGTACAGCGCAAATACCGCGGACGAATCGACATTTGCGCACGAAATGTCTCACTCGGTTGCTCGCGCCGGATCTTTGTTGCACCGACTGCGGACCCGACGCGCCCGGCGTGCTGTTGTGTCACGAGTCGGGCGCGGAACGATTGCGATTGGA
>CAYUAW010000348.1:6305-8208 GCA_964442485.1 uncultured Polyangiaceae bacterium | reverse complement strand
TCCGTGCGCATTCTTGCGCTTGTTGGGGTGTCCACGAAAGCGGGGGATTTTCAGTTCGCCGTAGGCGAAGCTGCGGGGGGCTAAGGCCCCCCGTAGTTAGAGCAGTTCGCCGTAGGCGAAGCTGCGGGGGGCTAAGGCCCCCCTTTGTTAGAGCAGTTCGCCGTAGGCGAAGCTGCGGGGGGCTAAGGCCCCCCTTTGTTAGTAGGCCAGATTCGCGACTTGCCCCGCACGAGCCTTGGCGGGGGCCCAGAGTTTTGGCAAGTTGCGCCGCGATGACGAAGTCGAAGGTCGCGATCGTCCGTACCTCGCCCGCCACGGTGCTCGAGGACTACCACCGCGTGATGAACCTCGCGGGCTATCAGGAGGTGGTCGACAAGACAGCCGACACCGGGCTGAAGGTGAACATCTCCTGGCACTTCTTCTACCCGGGCTCTTCCACCACGCCCTGGCAGCTGGAGGGCGTCATCCGCGCGATGAAGCAGGACGGCTACGATCCGAACCTGATCCACGCCTGCCACAACCGCACCGTCGTCATCGACGCGCACCTCGGCGAGCGTGAGAACAAGCAGATCGACGTCGTGCGCGCGCACGCGCTCCGCAACGTGCACCTCTACGAGGGCGAAGACTGGATCGACGTGCGCGACGCCGTCGGCGACCTCACGAAGAAGTTCCTCTGCCTGAACGATGTGTACCCGAAGGGGTTCAACATCCCGAAGCGGTTCATCGGTGAGAACATCATCCATCTCCCGACGGTGAAGACGCACATCTTCACGACGACGACGGGTGCGATGAAGAACGCCTTCGGCGGTCTCCTGAACGAGCACCGTCACTGGACGCATCCGGTCATCCACGAAACGCTGGTGGACCTCCTCATGATCCAGAAGAAGATCCACCGCGGCGTGTTCGCGGTCATGGATGGCACCTTCGTCGGCGACGGCCCCGGCCCCCGCTGCATGATACCCCACGTGAAGAACGTGCTGCTCGCATCGGCCGACCAGGTCGCCATCGACGCGGTCGCGGCGAAGCTCATGGGCTTCGACCCGATGCGCGATCTGAAGTTCGTGCGCCTCGCGCACGAGCAGGGCCTCGGAGTCGGCGACCCGAGTCAGATCGAGCTCGTCGGAGATCTCGACGCTGCGAAGGAGAACTGGAACTTCGACGGCCCGTTCAAGAAGATGACGTTCGCTTCCCGCAACCAGCACCGCATCTACTGGGGGCCCCTGAAGAAGCCGCTCGAGTGGTCGCTGAAGACCTGGCTCGCGCCCTGGGCCTACGTCGCGAGCGTGACGTACCACGACCTCTACTGGTACCCCGTGTTCGGGAAGGAGCGGGTCGAGACCGCGCTCAAGAGCGACTGGGGCCGCCTCTTCGCGAACTGGGCCGACGCTCGGCCGGATGCGGCGGGACGCGGCTACCCGGACGTCGGAACCGAGCATGCTGAGCTCGTGCGCTCGAGTGTGCAGCACTTCCTCGAGGGCGTCCGCCTCGTTGGAATGGCCGTCGCCGAATCGCCCGAGCTTCAAGCTCGCAAGCGACGTGCGCAACAATTGCACTCCTGACGCAACGTTCCAACGCGCAACCGGGCTTTCGCGACGGCCAGGACGCGCTACGCTCTGCCCTCACACGCGATGAAGATCTCGGTCGCCCCGTTTCGCCCGCGCGCGCTGCTCCCCCTTCTGTTCGCTCTTCCGTCCGTCATCGCCTGCAGCGAGCAGCGCGCGGCGGCGCGCAAGGACGCGAGCACGGACGCCCCGGGCTCGACCAGCATGCCGAGCTCGACCGGCATGCCGAGCTCGACCGGCATGCCGAGTGCGACCGGCATGCCGAGCTCGACCGGCATGCCGAGTGCGACCGGCATGCCGACCGCCACGGCGGATGCGCCCGTGCTGCCGCCGATGAAGGA
>CAYUAW010000348.1:0-6205 GCA_964442485.1 uncultured Polyangiaceae bacterium | reverse complement strand
CGACCGGCATGCCGACCGCCACGGCGGATGCGCCCGTGCTGCCGCCGATGAAGGACTTCTGCTCCCTGCCCGGCTCCATCGTGTTCGATGCGAGCGGGCACCACACCGTGGGCACGAGCTCCGGCTCGTTGCCGTGGCTCACGGTACTGCCGGGGTTCTGCGTCCACCACTTCGCGAACCTCGCCTCCGTCCGCGAGATCCGATTCGGGCCGGGCGGTGAGTTCTTCGGCGCGTCACCCGGACGGACCATGGTGGGCGGCGCCGCAGCAGGCCTCGGCGCCATCGTGATGCTGCCCGACGACAACGGCGACGGCGTGGCCGACGCCCCCATCCAGATCCTCTCGACGATCGAGTCGGCTCACGGGTTCGCGTTCGCGCCCGGGTACATCTACTACCAGGCGAGCCTCTCGCAGATCCGCCGCGTGAAATACGAGAGCGGCGATCGCACGCCGATCACGAACGCCACGACGGCGGGCGAGGTGGTCGCCGACATCACCGTCTACAAGTCCGACGCGCACTGGACGAAGACCATCGACGTCGCCGACGACGGCACCGTCTATGTGACGAACGGCGGCGACCAGTCGAGCAATTGCACGCAGCCCTCGCACTTCGAAGGCGGCATCCTGAAGATAGACGGGTCCGCGGGCGGCCACCAGGTCGCGATGGGCTTCCGGAACCCCATCCACGTGCGGTGCCAGCGCGGCCACAACCACTGCTTCGCGACGGAGCTCGCGCGTGACAGCAGCGCCGCGCAGGGTGGGCGGGAGAAGCTCATCCTCGTGAAGGAGGGCGACGACTGGGGACACCCGTGCTGCGCGACGAAGAACGTCCCCTTCCCCGACATCATGCCCACGCCGGACTGCACCAAGGTCGCGAGCGAGGACAACGCCTTCGTCATCGGGAGCACGCCCTTCGGGTTCGATTTCGCGCCGGCGAACTGGCCAGCGCCGTACGCAGGCGCGGTGTTCGTCACTCTGCACGGCGTGTTCGGCAGCTGGACGGGGGCGCGCGTCGTCGCCATCGGCACCGATCCGGTGACGGGCATGCCCCTGCCCTCCTCCACCACGGGCGCGACTCCCACCGGCGCCGTCTCGAATTTCGCCACGGGCTGGGACGACAGCTCGAACGCGCACGGCCGGCCTGCCATCGCGACGTTTGCTCCCGACGGACGCCTCTTCATCGGAGACGACACCACCGGCGAAGTGTTCTGGGTCGCGCCGGTCGTCACGAAGTGAGCCGAGCCGGCTCGCGTCCCCGGCGAGCGCAGACGGAGCGAGCCATCGGCGTGCCACTCTGTGCCACGGCGAGGATCGAGGTCGTCGAGCTGACGAAGCTTTCGCGACGAAAGTACCGGTGGCACGCGACATGCTGAGATGACGTCATGGGCTCACTGCTCCGCATGCACACATCGTCGCTCGTCGTTCTCGCACTTTCGGCCCTCACGGCCTGCGGCGCATCCACTCGCACCACGGACACCGACACGACGACGGGGGGCGTGGGCGGCGATGGAGGCCGCACAGCGTCCGGGGGTGCAACCCCGGCGGGCGGTGCGGGGGGACAGCCATCGAACGGGGGCACGCAGAGCACTGGCAACGGCGGAGCGAAGGCGACGGGCGGCACTGGCGCGACGGGCGGCACCGGCGGCCTCGAGCCGTGCAACGCCACGGCCGATGGCTTGCCGATCGCGCTGAAGCAGTGTCGAACCGACGCCGATTGTTCGACGGTGACCATCGGCGCTTGCTGCGGGAGCGCCCTCGTCGCCGGAATCGCGCGGACGCGCACCTGCATGCCGCCCGATCTGAGCAAGTGCGGGCTGCTCGGCTGCGCCAGCTCGGCCTACCAGACCGCGGAGGACGGCAACACGTCGCAGCAGGGTCCCATCGCCGTCCATTGCTCGGTGGGAGACGGCGGTTCCGGCGGCACCTGCAGGACGAGCGTCGCGAAGCAGGCGGGGCCGATCGCGTGCGGTACGGCGACCTGCAAGGCGACAGAGGTGTGCGTCCATCCATCGACGTCGGTCGGCGGCGCCCTGCCGCCGTGCGCGTCGCCGCTCGACGGCGGAGCGTGCCCACCCGGCACGTCGATGCGGGCTACGTGTAGCGGGCGACTGCAGGGAGGCTGCGCACAGATCTACGATCCGGGCCCGCCGTGGTGCGCGCCCTTGCCCCCCGAGTGTGCCGCGGCCGTCACGTGCGCCTGCCTGCCCATGAACGTCTGCAGCGGCGGCGCGAACTTCTGCAACAGCGTCACGGGGCACGACGTGACGTGCGTCAATCTGGCGCCCTGAAATCCCGGTTCGCCCCGGAATCGGCGGCTCTCCGCCCGGACCCTTTTCGCGGGGCCTCGTCGTGGTGTAGGTAGCGGCAACTACCCAAGATGAAGAAGCGCGCGCTCATCACCGGAATCACCGGGCAGGACGGAAGCTACCTGGCGGAGCTCCTGCTGGAAAAGGGCTACGAGGTGCACGGGATGGTGCGTCGCTCCTCCGAGGAGAAGTTCGAGCGCATCGGCCACCTGCGGGACAAGATCCGCCTGCACCAGGGGGATCTGCTCGACCAGTACTCCCTCGCGTCGTTGCTCGTCTCCATCAAGCCGAACGAGGTCTACAATCTCGCGGCCCAGTCGTTCGTGCCCACGAGCTGGAACCAGCCCGTGCTCACCGGCGAGTTCACCGCGCTCGGCGTCACGAAGATGCTCGAGGCGATCCGGCATACGCTGCCCGAAACGCGCTTCTACCAGGCATCTTCGTCCGAGATATTCGGGAAGGTGAAGGAGGTGCCGCAGACGGAAGAGACGCCCTTCTATCCACGCTCTCCCTATGGTGTCGCGAAGGCGTACGGCCACTTCATCACGGTGAACTACCGCGAGTCGTTCAACCTGTTCGCGGTGAGCGGCATCCTCTTCAATCACGAATCCCCCCGGCGCGGGCTCGAGTTCGTCACGCGCAAGGTCACGTACGGCGCGGCACGCATCAAGCTCGGGCTACAAGAGAAGCTCTCGCTGGGCAACCTCGATTCGCGCCGCGACTGGGGCTTTGCCGGGGACTACGTGGACGCGATGTGGCGAATGCTGCAGACCGACACTCCGGACGACTACGTCATCGCCACGAACGAGACGCACACCGTGCGCGAGCTCTGCGAGATATCGTTCGCGCGCCTCGGCCTCGACTGGGAGAAATACGTCGTCATCGATCCGGCGCTGGTGCGCCCCGCGGAGGTCGACATGCTCATCGGTGACCCGAGCCGTGCGCGCACACGCCTCGGGTGGGAGCCGCGCGTCCTGTTCCGCGAGCTCGTCGAGATGATGGTCGACGCGGATCTGGCACGGCTGCGTTCGACATGAAGGTGCTCGTCACCGGACCGGACGGCTTCGTCGGGACCCACCTCTGCCGGGCGCTTTCGGCTGCTGGTCACGAGGTCGTGGAGGCCAAGGGCCCGACCGCCGAGGAAGGCGTCGACATCCGCGACGTCGAGCGGCTCGGGGAGCTCCTCCACGCCACTCACCCCGACGGAGTGGTGCACCTTGCCGCCGTGAGCTCGGTGGCGAGGAGCCACCGTGATCCGGTCGAGACGCTCGACGTCAACGTAGTCGGAACGGCAGCGCTGCTGTCCGCCGCTCGCAAGGCCGTCCCGGGCGCGCGTCTGCTCGTCATCGGCTCGGGCGAGGTGTACGGGCGCGGCGGCGAGGCCGCGCCGGCGAAGGAGAGCGCGGCGCTCGAGCCGCTCAGCCCCTACGCGGCGTCGAAGGCTGCCGCCGAGATGCTCGCTCTGCAATTCCATCGCAGCTACGGGACGGACGTCGTCTGCGCGCGCTCCTTCAGTCACATAGGTCGCGGACAGTCGGTCGACTTCGCGATTCCCTCCTTCGCCGCGCAGCTCGCGGCGATCCGGAGGAACGAGGCGCCGCCAGTGCTCCGCACTGGCGATCTGTCGCCGGTGCGCGACTTCCTGCACGTTGCCGACGTGATCGCGGCGTACGTCCTGCTCCTCGAGAAGGGCGCCGCGGGTGGGGTGTACAACGTGGCGAGCGGCGCGGGGCACTCGCTCCGCAGCCTGCTCGACGACATGCTCGAGCTGTGCTCCGTCCAGGCGAAGATCGAGGTGGACCCGGCGCGGCTTCGTCCGGTGGAGATCCCGGTGCTCGTCGGCGACCCTGCTCGACTCGCGGCGCTCGGCTGGGCCGTCCGTCACCCGCTGCGGGAGGCGCTCCGTGACGTGCTCGCCGAGCAGGGTGCGCTCTGAAGACGCATCCTCACGTCGGTTGAAGAGCGCCCCGCCGCGGCTCCGCCAGGCGATGGTAGAGGGCGTCGTGCTCGCGAGCCACCACGGGCCAGCTCGTGCGCTTCGCGAAATCGTCCACAGCGCTTCGCGCCGCTTCGCGCAGGCGTTCGTCGGAGTACACGCGCCGCATACCCCGCGCCCACGCCGGCGCGCTCGCGGCGGGCACGGTGAGCTCGGGAAGGTCGCGGAACAGCGCCTTCGCCTCGACGAACTTCGGGCCGCCCGCCGTCAGCACGGGGCGCCGGAAGCCGACGGCCTGGTGAAAGACGCCGCTCGCCGAACCGTAGCTCTGCCGGTGCGGCAGGAGGATCACGTCGGAGGCGGCGTACACGTCGGAGACGCGCTCGGGCGCGACGTATTGGTCCCGGATCTCCACGCGGTCGCGCTCGGGTGAGAGACGCACGCGCGCGCGGATCGCGCCCACGTAGAGGTGATTGTACCAGCGGTCCCCCCAGGGCATCCCGACGACGAGGAGCCGCGCGCGCGGCATGTCCTTCGCCGCTTGCAGAAACCCCTCCACGGCGGTGTGGACGTTCTTCAGGCGGTGGATGAAACCGAAGAACGTGAACACGAAGGCGTCCGCGGGGATCCCCAGCGCGGCCCTGGCGCTCGCGAGGGGCGCGGCCTCCGCGACAGTGGTCCCGTGGGGAATGACGCTGATCTTCCGCGGAGAGATCCCCTGCCGCAGAAGCTCGCTCTCCATGCCGGCAGAGTGATGCACGACGAGCTGCGCGTGCTCCGCGAGCTTCTGGTGGAAGCTCCGCGTCGTCGGGCGCCGGACGAGCCTCCGCCAGACGCGCGCGCCGTAGACGGTGTGGAGCGTCACCAGCGGCCGGACTCCCGCCTGATCGAGCCGGGCAACGAGGGAAGGAAGCCGCTCGTCCTCGCCGAACAGATCCGGCGCGTACTGGAAATGGACGACGCTGCACCCCGCTCCGGTGATCGCCTCGAAGACGCGGTCACCGTAGTCCTGGTCGCGGCGGTAGACACGCCGCACCTCGAGCGGGCTCTCGGCGGAGGCGGCGCCGCTGCCGTCGTCCTCTGCGGCAACGAACGGACGCGCCGCGCCCCCCGCGTACAGCGCCTCGCCGAGCTGCTGCGTGTAGATGCCGATCGCGCAGCGCATCGGCGGAAAGGTGCTGACGAAGCCGATGCGCAAGGGCCGCGGAAACTAGGACCAATTTCCGACGAGCGCAAGGCGAGGTTCTCGCGGCGCCGATCTTCCGGCGGCACCGGAGGGCGAGCCGCAGTAGTCTATCGGTCAGCCATGAGCTCGCAGCCCTTCACGCGCAACTACACGGATCACTCCAACGACACGGGCTTCCAGTTCGAGTTCTTCTGCGACAAATGCGGAAGCGGCCATCGCTCCGAGTTCCAGACGAACTCGCTCGGCTTCGCGGCCCAGCTCGTGAAGGCCGCGGGTTCCCTCCTGGGCGGAGAAGTCATGCGCGCCGGGTGGGGCGCCGATCAGCTGAAGGACGCTTTCCGCGGGCCCGCGTGGGACTCGGCCTTCAAGCGGGCCATCGAGGAGTGCCGACCGAAGCTCAGGCAGTGCACGAAGTGCGGCAAGTGGGTATGCCCCGAGGTCTGCTGGAATCACGAGCGCGCTCTCTGCGAGGACTGCGCGCCCGACCTCGGAGAGCACGCGGTCGCCGCGCAGGCGCAGGTCGCCGTCGAGCAGGCGTGGGAGCAAGCGCGAGCCGTCGACCAGATGCGCGGGCTCGACGTGCAGAAGGAGAAGCTTGCGGCTCCGAGCACGTGCGCAAAGTGCCAGGCGTCGCTCGCGCCGAACGCACGGTTCTGCGCGGCCTGCGGCAACGCCGTCGTGGCGGCGGCGAGCGCGCCGAAGTTCTGCACGGGGTGTGGCGGGCAGCTACAGGCCGGCGCGCGCTTCTGCCAGCAGTGCGGGACCGGCGTGTAGGAGT
>CAYUAW010000347.1:2775-8233 GCA_964442485.1 uncultured Polyangiaceae bacterium | reverse complement strand
GCGGGCTGCGGCGGTGGCTGTTGGGAGCGGTGGCACGGTCGCTGCAGTCGGGGGGCTCGGCAAGAAAGGGTTTCCGCGAGCATGCGACTCTCACGGTGGTTCCGCGCTGCTTTTCTCGTACTCGGGCTTCTGCCGGCGACACGGACGGCGCGCGCGGGGCACTTCACTCTGGAAGAGGCGATCCGGCGCGCGAAGGAACGATCGCCGGCGGCGGTGGATGCGCGTGGCGCGCTGACGTCGGCGGAGGCGTCGGGAGCCGGCGCAAAGGTATCCGCTTTCGGCAACCCGAGCCTCGAGGTGACGGGGCAGACGAGCCGCGCCACGCGGGACGTGAACGTGATCGGGTCGCTCTACGTCCCGGTGGAGGTCAGCGGGCAGCGGGGCGCGCGCATCTCCGAGTGGCAGAAGCTTGTCGAATGGCAGGGCTCGGTGGAGGCGCGCGTGCACGCGGAGGTCACCGCTGCGACGGCGTTCGCGTACGGCGGCGTGCTCGTCGCCCGGGCGCGGCTCGAACAGGCCACGCGTGCCACCGTGGAAACGCGCGCGGAGGCGGAGGCGTACACGGCGCGGCTCGCGGTGGGTGACGCCACCGCGTACGACGTCAGCGTCGTCGACTCGGAGTACGCCCGCTACAGGCAGCTCGAGGTCGCGGCGTCCGCGTCGCTCGTCCAGGCCGTCGCGCGGCTGTCGGAGCTCGTCGGTGGAGAGGCGCCAGCGGAGCTCGCGGCAGAGCCCGAGCCGCCGGCCCTTCCGGAAGGCCTGCGCGTCGAGGAATGGATCGACCGGAGCCCTGCGCTGAGAGCGCTCGGCAAGGAGTCTCGCTACTGGAGCTCGGTGCGCGAGCGCGCGGAGAGCGACCGCTCCGCGCCGCTCGTCGTCATCGCCACCGGTGGCCGCGGTGACTACGGCGAGGCGCGTGTCGGCGGCGGACTCGGATGGAGCTTCCCCGTGTTCCGCAGGAACCAGGGAGACATCGCGCGCGCCGGGGCGGAGCGCTCGCGCACCGAGCGAGTCGGCGTCGCCCTCCGCGCGGCCTTGATGCAGCGGGCGCGGGGGGCGCTCGCTGCTTACCGCGGGCTCCTAACCGGCATCGACGAGCTCGATCGCACCGGGATCCCGGCGGCCGAGCGTGCCGCGGCGGCCGTCGCGGCGGCGCAGCGCGCGGGCAAGGTGGAGATGATCCGGGTCATCATCGCTCGACGGGATCTCGCCGCTGCCCGCGCCCGGAGGCTCGATCTGGTGGAGGTCGCGTGGTCCGCGTACGCGGAGCTAGCGTCGATCCGGGGAGAGTTGCCATGAGGGTCGTCGCGTTCGTGGTTCTGTCGTGGCTCGTGGCAGCCTGCAGTGCGAGCGAGGCGAAGACCGCGCCGTCGTCCGTGAAGGACGCGGGCCCGCGGCTCCTCAAGCTCGACGTCGGGTTGCTCGGACGGCTCGGTGTGACCACCGAGGGCGTCGGAGTCGGCGGTGACGCCGAGCGGATCGAGCTTCCGGGGACGCTCGAGTACGTCATCGATCGCTACGCCGAGGTTGGCACCCTGGTCGAAGGCCGCGTCACGAAAGTGAACGTCAACGTCGGCGACAAGGTGAAGAAGGGGCAGTCGCTCGCGACGGTACTGGTCCCGGCGATCGTGAGCGCCCAGGCTGACGCGCTCTCCGCCCAGGCCGCCCACCGGATGGCCGCGGAGCACTCGAAGCGCGAGGCCCTGCTTCTCGAGCAGCAGCTCACGACGGCTCGCGAGGAAGAGATGGCGCGTGGAGAGGTGGCACGCGCGGCGGCCGATCTTGCCGCGGCAGAGTCAAAGCTTGCGCTCTTCGGGACGCCCTCGCCGTCCAGCGCGGAGGGCATCAAGCCCAACGGCAGCCTCGCGCTCCGGGCTCCGCTCGACGGAGTCGTGGTCCGACGGAACGCGGTGCTCGGCGCGTTCGTTTCGCCCAGCGACGAGATGTTCGTCGTCGCCAACACGGACACGCTCTGGGCGGTCCTCGACGTGTACGAATCGGATCTCGCCTTCGTGAAGGAGGGTGCGTCGGTCGAGCTTCACGTCGATGCACTCCCCGGTGCAAGCTTCACCGGCCGCGTCGCGACCATCGAGCCGGAGGTCTCCAGGGCGACGCGAGTGCTCCGCGCGCGCATCATCGTGGACAACCGCGCCGGGACGCTGCGACAGGGGTTCTTCGTGCGCGCCCTCGTGCCCATCGCGGAGCCGTCGCGCTTCGAGGTCATGGTGCCGGCCGCGGCCGTGCAGCCCCTCGGCGAGCGCGAGGTCGTCTTCGTCGAGAAGGGCCCCGGCCGCTACGAGGTCCGATCAGTGACGACCGGACGGCGGACGTCGCACATCGTCGAGGTCACGGATGGCCTCGCCAGGGGCGAGCGCGTCGTGACCCACGGCGCCTTCGTTCTGCGTGGGGAGGCGACGCGACAATGAGCTCCGTCGTGGGATGGTCTGCGAAGAATCCGCTGATCGCGCTCCTCCTGGCCGGGATCATCGCGCTGTGGGGCGTCGTCGCCGCCTCGCACCTGCCGATAGATGCGGTGCCGGATGTCACCAACACGCAGGTCCAGGTCGTCACGCGCGCGCCCGCGCTCTCCGCGACCGAGGTCGAAGCGCAGATCTCGCAGCGCATCGAGCGTGACATGGCGGGCATTCCGGGGCTCAAGGAGACCCGGAGCATCTCCAAGTTCGGCATCTCGGTGGTCACGCTGGTCTTCGCCGACGGTACCGACGTTTATTTCGCCCGCGGGCAGGTGACGGAGCGGCTCATCGGTGTGCGCGACGAGATCCCGGAGGAAGTCGGACGCCCCGAGCTCGGCCCCATCTCGACTGCCCTGGGCGAGATCTACATGTTCGAGCTCCGCCCCCGGACGACCGCGCGTTCGACGGAAGAGCTCCGCACGATCGTCGACTGGCAGATCGCCCCGCGTCTCCGGCAGGTCCCCGGTGTCGTCGAGGTGGTCGGCTACGGAGGAGCGGAGAAGCAGTACCGGGTCACGCTCGATCCGGCGCGCCTGGCAGCGCACGGCATCTCGTTTGGCGAGGTGAAGGGCGCGCTCGAGCGCGACAATCGCCTCGCGGGCGGCGGCTTCATCGAGCACGAGAAGGAACAGATCGTCCTCCGAGGGGACGCGCGGTTCCGTGGCATCGAGGACGTGCGCGGGGCCGTCGTGCGCACCGAGCCTGGCGGCGCGACGGTCCGGGTCGGCCACCTCGGTGAGGTCGACACGGGGCCCGGCCTCCGTCAGGGCGCCATGACACGCGACGGCCGCGGCGAGATCGTCGGCGGGAGCGTGCTCATGCTGAAGGGGGAGAACAGCCGCAGCGTCGTGGCCGCCGTGAAGGAGGCCATAGCGGGGCTCGGACGCACGCTACCGGACGGCGTCGCGATCGAGCCCTACTACGATCGCGCCGAGTTCATCGATCGCGTGCTCGCCACCATCGCGAAGAACCTCTCGGAGGGGGCGCTCATCGTCGTCGGGTGCCTGCTCTTGACGCTGGGGAGCTTGCGCGCTGGCCTGCTCGTGGCGGGCGCCATTCCGTTCTCGATGCTGGTCGGGTTCATCGGGCTCAGCGCCCTCGGCTACAGCGGCAACGTCATGTCGCTCGGCGCGATCGACTTCGGAGTCATCGTCGAAGGGGGCGTGCTGATGGTCGAGCACGCGATGACTCACGGCGCCTCCGAAACGGATAGGCGCCTCCGGCGCGAGCGCATCGTCCACGCAATGAAAGACGTCGCGAAGTCCGCGTCGTTCGTCGTCGTCATCACGCTGCTCGTCTTCCTCCCCCTGTCGACCCTCGAGGACGTCGAGGGGAAGATGTTCCGCCCCGTCGTGTATTCGCTCTCCTTCATGCTTCTCGGCGCCATCGTGTACGCGCTCCTCGTCATCCCGGCGATCGCCCCCGTCGCGCTCCGGTCCGCGCCGGGGAAGCCCGAGCCGTGGGTCGCACGCAAGGCACGAGCCGCCTACGTGCACGTCCTCGACTGGGCCATCGCGAGGCCTCGCCGTGTCGTCGCTGCTTCGTTCGCCGCGGCGCTCCTCATGCTGGGCACCGGGAGCCGGCTCGGCGCGGATTTCCTTCCGAGGGTGTTCGAGGGCGCGTTTGCCATCGACGCCATGCGGCAGCCGAGCACCGGGCTCGGTCTCGCCGTGGAGCTCGGCAAGGAGACGGAGCGCGCGCTCCTCTCGGTCCCCGAGGTCGACACCGTCGTGAACCGCATTGGCCGGCCCGAGGGAGCGGTCGACGCTGCCGGTCCCGAATCGAGCGACGTCTTCGTGATGCTGAAGCCCCCCTCGGCGTGGCGGCCCGGCGTGACCCCGGAATCGCTGATGGAGCAGCTCTCCAGCGAGGTCAGCGCGCGCGTGCCCGCGACGATGAACGCCTTCTCGCAGCCCATCGAGATGCGGGTCAACGACCTCGTCGCGGGTGTGAAGAGCGACGTCGCCGTGAAGATCTACGGTGACGATCTCGCCGCCATGAACGGCGTGGGCGAGAAGCTCCTCGCCACGCTGGCGGGGACGCCGGGCGCCGCGGACTTCAAGATGGAGGTCGCTCTCGGGCAGCCGTCCATCCAGGTGCGCGTCGATCGCGAACGGCTCGGCAGGGTGGGAGTCTCCCCGGGCGACGTCCTCGACGCGCTCGCGCTGAGCCGTGCGGGATTGCGGGTGGGACAGGTTCGCGAGGGCGAGCGCGTCTTCGACCTGACGATGCGCCTCGGCGGCGATGCGATCTCGTCTCCCGCAAGCTTGTCCCGCTTGCCGGTCGCGACCAGTAGCGGCGCGCTGGTTCCGATGGCGCTCGTCTCCGACATCGAGGAGGAGCGGACCGTCATTCAGGTGAGCCGCGAGCAGATGAAGCGGCGTCTGGTCGTCCAGGGCAACGTGCGCGGCAGGGATCTCGTCGGTTTCGTCAAGGACGCGCAGCAGCGTGTCGATCGTCTGGATCTCCCGAAGTCGGTTGACGTCGCCTGGGGTGGTCAGTTCCAGAACTTCAACCGGGCGAAGGAGCGGCTCGCACTGCTCGTGCCGGTCTCGCTCGCCGTGATCGCTCTCATGCTGCTCGTCATGTTCCAGCGGTTCCGCTGGGTCGCAATCACGATCCTCGGTCTGCCCTTCGGCGTCGCCGGCGGTACCCTCGCGCTGGTACTGCGCGGTCTTCCGTTCAGCATTCCCGCCGGCGTCGGGTTCATCGCGCTCGCCGGCATCTCCGTGTGCACCGGCATCGTGCTCACCACGAACCTCCTCGCCGAGAAGGAGGGCGCGCCCGCCCTGCGCGTGCGCCGCGCTGCCCTCGCCTCGTTCCGCGCCATCCTCACGACGGCGCTCCTCGCATCCATCGGCTTCGTGCCGGCTGCGATCGCGACCGGTGCCGGCTCCGAGGTGCAGCGGCCGCTCGCCACCGTCGTCATCGGGGGGCTCGTCGTGTCGACGGCGCTGTCGCTCCTCGCGCTGCCCGCCATGCTG
>CAYUAW010000347.1:0-2675 GCA_964442485.1 uncultured Polyangiaceae bacterium | reverse complement strand
CTCAGCGGTTCGGCTGCTTCACCACGCGCAGATACGGCGTCTTCTCGTCCCAGCCCTTCGGGAAGAGCTTCTTCGCGTCCTCGTTGGAGACCGCGGGGACGATGATCACGTCGTCGCCGTCCTTCCAGTTGACTGGCGTCGCGACCTTGTAGCCGTCCGTCAGCTGGAGCGAGTCTATGACGCGCAGGATCTCGTCGAAGTTGCGTCCGGTGCTCGCGGGGTAGGTGAGCATGAGGCGCACCTTGTCGTTGGGGTCGATGATGAACACCGAGCGAACCGTCAGGGTGTTGTTCGCGTTCGGGTGGATCATGTCGTAGAGGTTTGCCACCGTCTTGTCGGGGTCGCCGATCATCGGGAAGTTCACGGCCTGTCCCTGGGTGCGCTCGATGTCCCCCGCCCACTTCTTGTGATCGTCCACACTGTCGACGCTGAGCCCGATGACCTTCACGCCGCGCTTGGCAAACTCGCCCTTCAGCTTTGCGGTGTAGCCGAGCTCCGTCGTGCACACCGGGGTGAAGTCCTTCGGGTGCGAGAAGAGCACGGCCCAGCTCCCCTTCTTCCATTCGTGGAAATCGATATCGCCTTCAGTCGTGGGGGCCTTGAAGTTCGGAGCGACGTCGCCGAGTCGAATGCTCATGGTGTCCTCTGAGGTTCGTTGATGCCTGGTTGTCCGCGGCCGTGCCTCGAGCTCGGCGCGAGGTTTCAGGTCGAACGGGCTTAGGGTTTCCGTGTCCACTTGGCAAGACAGCGCGGGCCTCACCGTTCCAGCACCTGAAATACTCCGGAATCGGGGCATCTTGCCCCTTCGGCGCCCATCGAATGCCGCACACCTGTCCAGATTCGGTCTGACGAGCCGCCGGCCGGACGAGTAGCTCCGACGACGCCCTCGACGATACAGGGGTAATCTTACAGGGCATGTCATTGGCTGCCGTGAGCACGAGCCCAGATTCGGGAGCGGCGACGACCACGGAGTCCATCTTGCTCATCGACGATGACGAGGGAGTTCGTCGCGCGTTCGCCCGCATCCTGTCGATGGCCGGCTATCGGCTGCGCGTAGCGGCGGACGGCGAGCAGGGCCTCGCCATGCTGCGCGAGTTCTCGCCGGACGCCGTGCTCGTCGATCTGACGATGCCGGGAATGGGCGGCCTCGACGTTCTCGCCGAGGTGAACCGCGTGTCCCCCGAGATGCCGGTCATCGTGATCTCGGGCACCGGTATCATCGACGACGTCGTGCAGGCGCTGCGCCGTGGCGCGTGGGACTACGTCTCGAAGCCCGTCGAGGATTCGCGGCTGCTCGTCAAGGCAGTACGCCGCGCGCTCGAGCGAGCGACGCTGCTGCGGGAGAACCGCGAGCAACGCGCGAACCTGGAGCGACTCAACTCGCGGCTCAGTGCAGCGGTGGAGGAATTGCGCGAGGACCAGGAGGCGGGGCGTCGCGTCCAGTTCTCTCTCCTGCCGCAGGACGGCTTTCGGGTCGGTCCGTACACGTTCGAACGCCGGCTGTTTCCGTCACAGTGCCTCAGCGGGGACTTCGTCGACTACTTCGCGGTCGGCGAGCACCACGCCGTCTTCTACCTGGCGGACGTGTCGGGACACGGCGCAGCCTCGGCGTTCGTCACGGCCATGGTCGCGGCTCTCGTGAGTCGGCACCGCGATGCCTTCGCGCGCGGAGAGAGTGATCTCGTTCTTTACCCCGAGCGACTGCTCGAGAGCCTCAACTCGGACCTCGGGGTACGGAAGCTGCATAAGCATGTCACGATGTTCTACGGCGTCATCGATCTGCGTTCCGACTCTCTCGTCTTCAGCACGGCCGGCCAGTATCCGTACCCTCTCCTCGACGACGGCCAGCGGGTCCAGGTGCTGGAGAGCACGGGCCGTCCCCTCGGGCTTTTTCCCAATGCGCGCTTCACGCGGCACGAGGTCTCGCTCGGGTCTCTGCGCCGTCTGGTCGTTCCGTCGGACGGAGTCCTCGAGATCATGCCGGAGCGCGATGGGGTGACGGGCATGGAGCGCCTCGCCGCGATGGTCGGCCGCACGACGAGCATGGAATCGCTCGTCGAGGGGATAGGGATCGATCCGGCGCTCCACTATCCCGACGACGTCACGTTACTTCTGGTCGAAAGGAGCTCAGCCAATGGGTGAAGGGCGCGTACTCTATGCGGACAACGATCACGTGCACGTCCTCCGGTACGTTGGCGACATCCGCCACCCGATCGCGCCGTCGGTGAGCCGCTTCGTCGACACGCTGCTCGAGAAGTTCGACGGCGAGGACGTGGTCGTCGATCTGTCGGAGGTGGACACCATCGACAGCACGAACCTCGGAGAGATCGCGCGAATCGCGGTCTTGCTGGCCGAGAAGAACGGCAAGCGCGCGGCCATCGTCTCCCCGCGTGGCGAGATCTGTGAAGTGCTGCACAGCATGGCTCTCGACGAGGTCTTCGACATGAAGACGGAGCCCACTGCGTTGCTCGACGGCGAGCCGATCCCCACCATCGCCGCATCGCGGGAGCTGTCGCTCCGGACGATCCTCGCCGCTCACCGTCGGCTCATGCAGATGAGCGAGGAGAACCGGAAGAAGTTCGCGCAAGTCGTGGAGCTGCTCGAGCTGGAGCTTCAGGCCATGGCAAAGGGCGTCTCCTGACAAAGGGGGGCCTTAGCCCCCCGCAGCTTCGCCT
>CAYUAW010000346.1:6165-8259 GCA_964442485.1 uncultured Polyangiaceae bacterium | reverse complement strand
TCGCGCGACGGTCCGAAGCTCGGCAGCTTCTTCAGCTTGCCCGCGAGCTTCAGGAAGAGGAAGAGCACGAACGCCCGCATGGCGAGCGCCAGCCCGACCCACGGCGGCGAGACCTCACGCATCTGCGACGCCCGCACCCATTCGCGCGCGATGCGCTGATCGACCTCGATGATCGGCGCGAAGGCTTCCTCGTACAGGTAGGCCATGAGCCGCTCGACGGCGGAGACGGGCTCGCCGCGCGCCATGTGGGCACGCGCGAGGAACGCGCGATCGGCGGCTCTCGAGAAGTCGAAGTGCGGCTTCAGCAGGGCGCGAACGCGGGCGAAATACCGGCTGCCGTGCTCCACCGGGGAGCCCTCGGTCGCGAGCACCTCGGCGAGGGCCTTGGCCTGAACGAACGCCATGGAGCAGCCGCGCCCGTAGATGGGGTTCGTCTGGATGTGGGAGTCCCCGACGGGGAAGAGCCCGAGGACGACGTCCTTCCCGCTCTCCGGGTAGTTGTGCCAGCGGTTCGCGAGCGAGGCACCACCTAGCACGCGGCTCACCGGATCGGCACGGCTCGTCCACTTCGAGAGCGCCGGAATCTGGCTACACAGGTGGTCGAATCCCTCGGGCCGCTTCACGGCGTCGGTCAGCTGCTCTTCCATCTCCGGGCAGGCGAAGGCGATGGAGAAGGTGCCGTGCTCGGCGAAGAAGATGCCGTAGATGAGGTAGTCGATGTTCGCGCCCGTCCCGCGCCGCGGGGGTTCGGTGGAGGGGTCGCGCTGCTGATAATGGCGGCAGTAATACGCGCAGGCGGACGGCTTCGCGTCGGTGACGATATCGACGCCCTGTGCGCGCAGCCATTCCGGCATCTTCGAGCGGGCTCCAGACGCGTCCACGATGACGTCCGCGGAGAGCACCGCGTCGACTCCCGCTTGCCGGAACCGGACGCCGCGCACGCGCGCACGGCCGTTCGTCTTCTCGACCTCCACGCCTTCCACGCGAGCGCCCTGCACGATGCTCACGTGCGGCAAGCGACCGACGTACCTGCGGAGGACGTACTCGAGCGTCGCCCGCCGTCCCCACAGGTGGAGCAGATCGTCGTCGTCGGGCTCCGCGCGGTACCGATCGATGAGGGACGTCGGCAGGATCTGATCTATGGCGGAGCGATGGATGCCGACGGCCTCGAGCTCCGCGAGGACCTCGGGGTGATCGTCTCGCAGGATGGTCCGGAGCCGCGAGAGGAAGATGTGCGTGTGATGAAGCTGCGGGACGCCCGGTCGCTTCCACGATTCGAACGCGGTCTCCGGCGGTATGGACGGCGGCGCGTCGTCACGCTCGAGGAGCACCACCTGACGCCCGCTGTTCTTGAGCGACAGCGCGGTCGCGAGCCCCGCCATGCCGCTGCCGATGACGACGACGCGGCGTGCGTCGGCGCCCTCGTCGTCGTGAGAGGGTCGTGAGCCGTCCAAGGAAATCTTTGGTCTCGTTCGAGGCGCGCGGGCGACGTCCACCGGTGCCCGGCGCGTCGTGCCCGATAACTTCGCTCATTTGTCGCGCGGGTTCGAGCGAAGACGACGCGAGGGTGAGCGCAAAATTCGCACACACATTGGCCGCGCAGCCGGCACCTTGTACGACGCAGTGCGCTGGAACTTTTTCATGTCGCTGCGGGGTCTTTGACCGCGCCCGGCCATCCCGGGAAACCCTGAGCGCCAGTGCCAACAAGTGATCCTCCGCGCGCCGCGTCCGTGTGCTTGGATGGGGGCGCTTGGCAGAACGGGTTCTGGTAATCGGCGCCGGCATCGGCGGCCTGGCCCTCGCGCTCGCACTGAAGAAGAGCGGGCGAGACGTCGTGCTCATCGAGCGCGACCCGCCGCCGCCCGACATCCCGCCCGAGGCGGCTTTCGACCAGTGGCAGCGCCCGGGCGTTCCCCAGTTCCGCCACGCGCACATCCTGCTCGCTCGCGTGCAGACGCTACTTCGCGACCGCCACCCCGAGGTGCACCAGGATCTCCTGCGCGCCGGCCTCGAGCTCTCGCGCGTCCAGGAGGTGTTGCCCGCGGGCCAGCGCGATCACTATTCGCCCGAGCCGGGAGACGAGGATCTCCTCCA
>CAYUAW010000346.1:3946-6065 GCA_964442485.1 uncultured Polyangiaceae bacterium | reverse complement strand
GAGCGGGACAGCAACCCGTCGCGTTTCGTGTACGCCTGCCGTCACTATCAGCTGAAGGACCCCGGAGTCGGGCTCCCGCGCCTCGACGGCGGCGGCAACCTCGATTTTCTCGGCTACGCCACGTTCTACGGCGAGCACGGGAGCTTCGCGCTCACCTTCGGCTGCCCCGTCGACGAGAAAGATCTCGCGGCGGCCATGCACAGGCCCGAGGGGTTCCAGGCGCTCTGCGGGCAGCTGCCCGTGCTCGAGCGCTGGGTGGAGGCTTCGGACGCGAAGACGAAGGTGCTCGGCGCCGGCCTCTTCGAGAACCGATGGACGCGCTTCGGCGCGGCTGGCGGCGCGCGGCTGCTCGGGTTCTTCGCCGTCGGCGATTCATACATCGAGACGAATCCGATGTACGGCCGCGGCTGCTCGGCCGCGTTCATGGAAGCCCACGTGCTCGCCGAGGTGCTCGACGCGACGATGGAGCCGGCCGAGCGCGCGCGTCGCTACTACGCGAACGCAGGCGCGATGCTCAAGCCGTACTACGACCTCAGCGTGGCGACAGATCGCATGTATCACCTCCGCGCTCGGCTCAGTCGCGGCGAACGGCTCACCCCCGGCGAGCGGCTGCTCAACTGGGGCTACGAGGCGGCGTGGATGCCCGCGGTGCAGTCCAGCATGGCCGTCGCACGCGAGATGGTGAAAAGCGCGGAGATGCGCGAGCTCTCGAGCGCGGGAACGCGTCTCGCCGTCGTCTTCCAGCTGTTCCTCGCGCTCATCCGGACGCTGTTCGGTGCACGGCCCCCGTCGCTGCCCGTCGCTCAGCCGCGCCGCACGGAGCTCCTCGGCCTCCTGCCGGCGCATGAAGACGATGGCGTTCCCGCGGGAGCCGTGGAAGCGTCGCTCGACCCATGAGCGCCGAGGGAGCCGCCGACCAACGCCCGTTCGACGTGATCGTGTTCGGCGCCACCGGCTTCACCGGCGGCATGACGGCGGAGTACCTCGCTCGCAACGCGCCGCCGGAGCTCAGGTGGGCGATCGCCGGCCGGAGCGCGGCGAAGCTCGAGTCCGTCAAGGCACGGCTGCTCGCAATCGCGCCGGCGCGCACCATCGGCGTGGTCGAGGCCAGCGTCGACGATCCCGCGTCGCTCGCGCGCCTGGCGGCGCAGACCCGCGTCGTGCTCACGACGGTCGGGCCCTTCATCGACCACGGCGAGCCCCTGATCAAGGCGTGCATCGACGAGGGCACCGACTACGTGGACAGCACGGGCGAGCCGTTCTTCGTCGATCGAATCCTGGTGCGCCACGGGAAGGCCGCCGCCCAGCGCGGAGTGCGGCTGGTGACGTGCTGCGGCTTCGACAGCATCCCCGCGGATCTCGGCGTGCTCTTCACCGTGAAGCAGCTCCCGGAGGGCGCGCCGATCCACGTGTCCGGCTACATGAAGCTGAAGGGCACCTTCTCCGGAGGTACCGAGCGCTCCGCGCTCAAGTCCCTCGCACCGCCGCCCGGAGCGGTGAAGCCCGAGCTGCCGCTGCCGTCGGGAGGGCGCCGGGTACGTCTGGTGACGGAGAAGCCGCACCGTCACCCGGAGCTCGGCGGCTGGACCTCGCCGCTGCCCACCATCGATGGCTCCATCGTCCTGCGGAGCGCCGCGACGCTCGACCGCTACGGCCCCGACTTCAGCTACTCGCACAACATCGTCCACCCGTCGTTCGTCGTGATGTGGGTCGCGTTCTGGTTTTTCGGTGGCCTCGCCATCGTCGTGCGTGTCCCGTTCATCCGCGATCTCCTCCTCGGCCTCGTGAAGAAATCAGGGCAGGGCCCCACCCAGCAGCAGATGGCACAGAGCTGGTTCAAGCTCCGCTTCATCGCCGAGTCCGGGGGCAAGAAGGTCGTGACCGAGGTCTCCGGAGGAGATCCGGGGTACGGGGAGACGAGCAAGATGCTCGCCGAATCAGCCATGTGCCTCGCGCTGGATCGCGCACAGCTGCCGCCGCGCTTCGGCGTCCTCACGACCGCCGAGGCCATGGGCGAGCTGCTCATCGCGCGCGTTCAGCGTGCGGGGCTCCGCTTCAGTGTGATCGCGTAGCGAGCCAGCGCCGAGTGTCACTGCCGTGCTCCGTGCTGGAGGTGGCG
>CAYUAW010000346.1:1732-3846 GCA_964442485.1 uncultured Polyangiaceae bacterium | reverse complement strand
CAGGCGTTAGGCTAGAGCGTGGCCGCTACCTCGACGACGAGGTCGCGGAACCAACGTACTGCCGGTTCCTCGAGCCTGCGCGCGTGCCATGCGCCGACCATCGTGAACTTGCGTGCCTCGAAGGGCGGCTCAAACGTCGTGAGCCGATCGCTCATCGCGCTGAGTGCGACCACGCGCCGCGGGAGGGTCGCCACCATGTCGGAGGACGCGACCAGAGTGGGGGCAACCAGAAAATGAGGGATGCGGAGCGCGATCTCGCGTGAGAGACCCGCTTTTCTGAGCACGTGGTCGACGAGCGCGATGCCGTCACCCTCCGGTGAGACCAAGAGGTGACGCAGCCGCGCAAGAGACTTGAGGGTCAACCTCGAGGGAAGTGCTGGATGCGAACTGCGGAGCACGCAGACAAAATCCTCGCTGAAAAGATCAGTCACTTCGACGCCGCTGCCGGCGCGGAGCATGGGCGCGATCATCAGGTCGATCCCTCCTTCGCCGAGCTGAGCAAGCTGCGCCTTTGGATCGGTGATCGGCCTCACCCGCAGCGTCGCACGAGGTGCTCGCTTCGCGAGCGCAGCGTGTAGCGCCGGCAAGATCACAAGCTCGCCGTAGTCCCCCGTCGCAAGCTGGAACGCCGCTCGGGCGACGGCTGGATTGAACGCCTGCGTCGCGAGCACGATGCGGACCTTGGAGAGAACGTCTTGCAGCGGCGACGCAATGGCGACAGCCCGCTGCGTCGGAACCATGCCTGCTCGCGTTCGGATGAAGAGGGGATCGGAGAACAGCGCGCGGAGCCGCGCGAGTGCGGCGCTCATCGCCGGTTGGGACAGGCCGATCCGTCGGCCGGCACGCGTCACGCTGCGCTCTGTCAGTAAAGCGTCGAGGGCAACCAGCAGGTTCAGGTCAACCGTTGCAACATCCACGGCGTGGATTCGTATCATCCAAACAATCAGTTGGCCAGATGATGCTTCGAGACGCAGGTTGTCCCTCATGGTGCTGCACCACTCCACGAACTCCACTCCGATGACCGTTCCGCTGCGCCCCTTGATGGGCTGCTCACGAGGTCGGTCGTGATCGCTGAGATCTCGCTGACGCTGGCGCTCCTGGGCGCCGCAGTTGTGTTCGGGACGGACGTCTTCTTTTGCGTCGTCGGGCGCGCCGCACTGAGTCGCGTGAGCGACGCGGCTCTCGTCGATACGATGGGGCGCCTTCACGAGGTCGCCGACCGCAGGATGCCCATCTTCGGCGTCGTCGGTGTCGTCGGCGCACTCGCGAGCATCGCCCTCTCCCGAGCCTCGTTGCCTTGGGCGCTGAGCGCAGTCGCGGCGCAGATCCTCTGGATCGTCGTCTACCGGATGGTCGCGACGCCTGTGAACGCTGAACTCACCCGCCACGCGCGCGCAGGCTCGGTTCCGGCCGACGCGCGAGCTCTGCAAGCGCGATGGGACAGCGTGATCGTCGTGCGGGTGCTCCTCATGGGCATCGCGGTGGTCGCGTTCGCCGCCGCACTCGTCCGGTCGGCGCAATGAGGCGCTGCCGTCCTCAAGTCGAAGTGTCGTCCTGCATCGAATGGAGTCACACATGAAAACGTCTCACACTCAGACGCGTTGGTCGGCGACTTCGCCCTCGTTCCTCATCGGCGTCGCGCTTGCGACGTTCATGCTCCTCCTCGGAGTGCGCGGGCTGCTCGCCCCTGCGGCTGCCGCGCACGGCTTCGGTTTCGGTTTGGTCGATCCCGGCGATGCCGTGTGGCTGCAGATCAAGGGCGACCGGGACGTGAGCATTGCTCTCGGAATGGGAGCATTTCTTGCGCTGCGCTGGCGGCGGGCCCTGGGCGCGTTGCTGCTCTCGAGCATCGTAGCCCCCTTGCTCGACTGCATCATTTCGCTCGCGACGCCGGGCCACAACACGGTCCTTGCGATCGGGATGCACGGAGGCGCTACGGCGTTCGTCGCCGTGCTCGGCGTCGTTCTCTTTCGAGGGCAAACCGATTCAACTTCGAACACGACGGAGATGGGTTCGTCGACCACGGCGTCTAGGACGAACTGAGGCAAGAGCCCTCGAGCGGCGTTCCGCTCCTCGACGCCATCGGGGACGGCGAGATCGACGTGACACTGCTG
>CAYUAW010000346.1:0-1632 GCA_964442485.1 uncultured Polyangiaceae bacterium | reverse complement strand
TCGAGGGGTGCTCGCGGCGCCAGAGCACACCGATCTGGCGCGTGCGGACTATCGCTTGCGTCGCGCCTGTGCGTAGTGGCGAGTCCATGAGCGCGAACGTCGATTGCGCACGATTCGAACAGGGTTGCCATGATGTTAGTTCGCGAATTTTGCGTTGTTCTGTTCCATGTACCGAGCGGTGTGGTATTCATCGAGAAGTTCGGAGTCGTCCACGGGGGAACTCGATCGCCGACTCGGAGGTTTCACATGGCTCACGCGAATTCACTCGTCAGCGTCTTGGCACTCTCGGTAGCGGGCGCGACGACCTTTCTCGTCGCATGCAGCGCCGCCAGTGATGGCGGTTCGTCGACTCCTCCGGGTGCCGTGACCGGCACAGGTGGCTTCGCGGCGCCCGGCGTCGGTGGGGCGGCTGTCGGCACCGGCGGGACGGCGTCAGCCGTGACCGGCGGCGGTGCCGCTCCCGCGGCGGGCAATGCCCCTGCGGTGACGGGGACGGGCGGCACGGTTCCGGTGACCGGCGGCGGTGCGACGCCGTCGATCGGCGGTGCACCTCCTGCGGGAACGGGCGGCACGATTGCCGGCGGCGGCGTCCCGAGTGGCGGCTCCCCGGGCACGGCGGGAACCACCGGCAACCCCGGCAACCCCACCAACTGGGACCCGAAAGCGAACCTCGACGCGAATGGCGTTCTGATTCCGCCGGCCCAGGATGCTGGCTTCCAGATCTTGACCCCGACGTTCACACTGCAACCGGGTCAAGAGGTCTTCAACTGCTTCCACGTGCAGACGCCGAACGACCAGACGTTTGCGGTCGGCGAGTGGGACTCGCAGATGTCGCCCGGCAGCCATCACTTCATCCTGTATCGCTCGGATACGGACGCGACGGCGTCGGCGCAGGGCGTGCTCACGAATCCGGGTTGCACCCAGGGCTTCGGCGGCGACACCTGGCTCTACACGATGGGCTCTCCCCGCGGGCACCTGCCCTTCCCCGACGGCGTGGCGATGGAGCTCACCGCGCACGAGAAGATCGACTTCGACATGCACTACATCAACACCACGTCGGAGTCGCTCCAGGCGCACATCGCCCTGAACGTGAACAAGGTGAAGGCCGCCATGTACCAGAAGGCGGATGCCGAGATCAGCTTCAACGTGGGCATCGCCGTGCCCCCGATGGGCACGCAGACGGTCACTGGCACCTGCCCGAACGTCCCCGGGGCGAACTACTTCCTGTTCTCGACGCACATGCACAAGCACGGCACCGACGCCACCATCGCCGTGGCGCGCGCAAATGGGATGATGGAACAGCTCGTCCACACGACGAACTGGGACGCCCCCGACGCAAAGTACTATTCGGCGCCCCCGTTCCTGACGCTGCAGGGGAGCGATCACTTCGTGTACACATGCTCGTACAAGAACGACTCCAGCCAGACGGTCTTCGTGGGCACCTCCGCTGCGACGAACGAGATGTGCATGATGGAGACGTACTTCTTCCCGGCCTCCGGCACGGCTCCGCGCTGCAACTGATCGGAAGCCCGGTTGCTTCGACACGGGTCCATCTGTACTAACAACGGGGGGCCTTAGCCCCCCGCAGCTTCGCCTTCGGCGAACTGCTCCCCCCGCCGCCTTCGGCGCGCT
>CAYUAW010000345.1:6501-8262 GCA_964442485.1 uncultured Polyangiaceae bacterium | reverse complement strand
TTACGGAGGCTGCGGGCAGGGGAGCCGCGATCCCACGGTGTTGGCCGGGCTTCCGGCGGTGGTGTTGCTGTTCGAGGCGAACCCGCAGAAGGAGCCAGTCGCGGGTGCGGGAGCCGCGATGCAAGTCGCGCCCGGCTGCAGGCCGGCGCAATAGGCGTCGGACGTGCAGCTGAAGTCGCACTTGCTCGCCGTGCAAGGGAAGACGCCGCAATCGGCATTCGTGGTGCAAGCGATGGTAGTACGGTTGTTAGCCGTGCACTGGGTCTCGTCGAAGTCGACGCACTGGACCCCGACGCCGCTCACGTCGGGAACCACGAGGCCGGCGGTCTGGATGTCGCTCGCGAGCGTTCCCGTTCCGCCAGGTCCCTCGTTGCCGCCCTGCACGATGCTCCGTACGAGGGATGCCTGAGCGCCGAGCGGGTCTGCGACTGCATCCGTTGCCACGTTCACGAGGCCCCTCATCGCGCACAGATAGGTCTGCCGCGCGAGCGCGTACGTGCCCGGGACGATGGGATCCCCTGGGTACACGGTCCCGATCTTTCCGACCGCCGCGTCCGTCGGGAAGAGGCCGAAAGGCGGGGCCGTCGCCAGAGCGTCGCCGATGGCAAGAGCCGGCGCGGTGAAAGGGCTCTTACCGAGCGGAGGCGCCGCGGCCTCACGGCCACCGAATGCGATGCTGCACGACACGTTCTGCGTCAGGCAGCCAATGTTATGCGTGGTGTTGTCTTGCTGGCACGCCGCGTTGCGGAGCCGATAGAACGCATTGCCGATGGGAACTCCGAGCGAGTCTACCGCCAGGGCGCCGCTCGCCTTGACGCGGAGGAACCGGTTGATGGCGAGGCCGTCGTTGCCCGCCGCACCGTGATTCGCCCGCGTATTGAGGCAGTTGTATTCCTTCGTGGTGCCGTTCAGATGGTAGGGCGCGTAGCAGTTGCCGGCGATGTTGTAGTTCGCCTCGGGGCATTCGAAGACCGGGCCGGTGCCGCTAACGACGGTACGCCGCGCCGCCTTGAGGTCGAAGAGACCTGCATCGCAGGCCGTGGTCGGGTACGCGTCCACGGGAGCCAGGTTATCGGGAACCACTACCGAGACGACGAGCCCGGCCTTTCCGGTCGTGACCTCGCAGACGGTGTCAGCGGCGCTCGCGCCGCTGCCGCAAGTGCGCTTGACCGGGTCCGCGTTGTCGCGATCCCAGCCGTTGCAGAAGGGATTCACGGGGTAGGGGTTCGGTTGCGTGGCCGACTGGTTCGGGACGGGCACGGTCGGCAGCGAGGGCAGACCGAGGAAGCTCAGGAACGCGCTCGTCGTCGTGAAGGCGTCGCCGTAGCGAAAGGCGTGGCTGAGCTGGGTGCAAGTTCCGCTGGCACACGCAGTGGGGGGATTGGTCGTGCTGTCGAGGAAGATGGAGCCCCACTGGTTCACGAGCGACTGCCGCAGATCGCCGGCGCACTTCTTGTTGGCGGAGTTGTTGCCACCCGCGTGGTCGATGCCGCTGTAGACGATCCGGAGTGCGTCGAAGGCGTTGTTGAAGGTGTAGACGTTGCCGGGGCAGGTCGTCGACGCGCAATCGGCCGGGTTGTTGTTCGTGAGCACCCCGCCCGGATGGACGGTCACCGTCTGGTTCTTGACGGCGACTCCGTCGCAGGCACCGATACCGCCCACGGTGTTGGACGCGCTCGTGTTCTGGGTGCCACCGATCACGGAGAGGCCGTCGAGTGCCACCACCTCGCAGTTGGCAGCCTGCGGGTTCGCCGAGCGGCA
>CAYUAW010000345.1:3816-6401 GCA_964442485.1 uncultured Polyangiaceae bacterium | reverse complement strand
GCCGCCGGTGCCGACCACGCCGCCGGTGCCGACCACGCCGCCGGTGCCGACCACGCCGCCAGTGCCGACCACGCCGCCGGTGCCGACCACGCCGCCAGTGCCGACCACGCCGCCAGTGCCGACCACGCCGCCAGTGCCGACCACGCCGCCCGTGCCGACCACGCCGCCAGTGCCGACCACGCCGCCGGTGCCGACCACGCCGCCGGTGCCGATCACGCCGCCGGTGCCAACGCCGCCCGTGCCGACCGCGCCGCCGCTTCCCGTCGCGCCGCCGCTACCGGTACCGCCGATGACCGTCACCGGCACGGAGATGGAGTCCAGGCAGCTCGTGCCTGCCTTGGTCAGCGAGACGGTGATCGTCTCGGTCCCGCCAGTTGCCGGCGCCGTGTACGACCCGGATGCCGCAGAAGGAGCGCTGAACGATCCGGCGTTCGGGCTCGCGGTCCACGCGATCGTTCCCGTTGCGTCGCTGGTCAGCGTGCTGACGCTGATCGTCTCGCCGGCGCCGATCTGCAGGGGCGCCACGACGACGTTCTGGAGGTACGGACACGATTGAACCACCGTCACGCTGCCGTTGATGGCTGCGTTTCCACGGCCCGGAGCCGGAGTCGCCGTGCCGCACACGATGGGGACTGCCACCGTTTGCGTCGTGTTCGCGGTGACGGTGAAATTCTGCGCGCCGGTGCATGCGTCACCATTCGTCGCGGTGGCCGTGAACGTGACTCGATAGTCACCGGGAGCCAGCGCCCCCGCGAACGCGGAGACCGTTGCGTTCGTCGAGTGCACGTCGATTGTCTTCGAGACCGTCGCCGTAGTCGCCGTCGGTGGCGTGAACAGCTTGAAATCGACCGAATTGATCGTGTCGCCGCCGGTGACGAGGTCCAGGTTGACCATCCCCGTGGACGAGTGAGCGCTCGGCTTCGACGAATCGTTACCGGAGCATCCCGCGACGAGGCCGCCGCAACCTGCGAGTGCGGCCACCACTGCGATGAGGCCACGATGAGTTCTTGTCATGTGTTCGTACCTATTCTTCCTATTTGAGGTGCGCCGCGACGCCTCGACGTCGAGCCCGAGGGGGTTATATCGGTCGCTCGATCAACACGCAGCGGCAATGTGGGTGGTTCACCGAAACTTCATACAGCGGTGCCAATGCCGGCGAGTGCGCCGTAGAACTGGCAACTCAAGTGGTCGATTCCGCGCCTGCGGATCCCACTCGGTCCTGCGAGCCCTTCTTCCGGACGCGACAGCACCCAATCAAGCTCCGAACGCGGAGCCAGCCCGTTCCGGTCCTCACGCGCAGGAAGCAGAAGCGCGCGAATGCGCGACTCGAACGAGCACGCAACGGTCGGAGGACTCCGCGGCGGAGCATGGAGCCGCCGGAGGCGCTCCTGGGTGGCGCAGGGCGTCTCCTACGCAGCCACTATATGTGTGATCTCGTCAGCGGGAGGCCCCGCCAGATAGTGGATCACGAAAACTTCACACAGTCCGGCGGCGGCGTGACGCATATGACTGCCCGTGTCAGGACTGCATGGTTTCAGCTCACTTTCTGCCTTCGCGAGTCAAGCTCGCCGTCGGTTCACGTGAAGAGTCTCCGGTTGCGATGGCTCGACTGCGCTCCATTCGGCGCGCTTGCAGCTTGTCTCGTCGCTTGCGGAGTCGACCATCACATCCACGGAGGCGAGCTCGACTCGGGTGCATCCAGCGGCGGCGCTGCCACCGGCAATGAGGGCGGGGCAGTGGGGAGCACCGGAGGCAAAAAGGAGAGCACTGGAGGCAACAAGAGCCATGTGCCCGCCGTCGATGCGGGGGACACGGGAGCTGACGCGGCTATCGTCGGCGCGGACAGCAGCTCTGGCGGCGGTACCGGCGGTACCGGAGGCGGCTCGCCCAGCGGCGGTGTGCCCAGCGGCGGTGCTGGCGGCGCGCCCGGCGGTGCCAGCGGGAGCTCCGGTTCGAGTGGTGCGGGGGGTGGCAGCGGCGGTGCGCCGACCAACCCTCAATGCGACAGCTGCGAAGCGGCGCAATGCACCACGCAGAGCACCGCGCGGCAGACTCAGTGCGCCGGTGGCAAATGCGACGCGCTCCTCGCTTGCATCGCATCGTCGGGTTGCAGCTTCAAGACCATCGACGGATTCACCGGCGAGCCCGGTATCGATGTCCGCGCCTGCTACTGCGGCGATGATTGGGCCTTTCGGCCCGAATACGCCACGGACGCGTGGGGAACCTGCTTTGCGTACAGTGCCGGAGCCTCACGTCCGGAGGACGCTCCGCATGGCAAGTGTCAGTCGCAGATCGAGCAGCTTGCCGGAACGAACACGCCCGCGACGGTGGGCTTGAACTTGTTCAATACAGGGACGCCGCTCGGTGCGGTGGGCGAGCTCCTGTCCTGCGCCAACGACCAGTGCGTGGCGCAGTGCCGTCCCCCCGACGGTAGCGGAGGTGCCGTCGGCAACGGCGGCACCGTCAGTGGCAACGGCGGCACCGTCAGCGGCAACGGCGGCACCGTCAGCGGCAACGGCGGCACCGTCAGCGGCAACGGCGGCACCGTCAGTGGCAACGGCGGCACCGTCAGCGGCAACGGCGGC
>CAYUAW010000345.1:0-3716 GCA_964442485.1 uncultured Polyangiaceae bacterium | reverse complement strand
AGCGGCGGCGCCGGGGGCAGCCAGTCGCCGTGCAGCACCTGCTTTGCGAGCCAGTGCTCGGATCTCGTGCAGGCGCGTGCCACGCTCTGTGCAAACGGCGCCTGCGACGCGCTCCTCACGTGCGTGGCGACGACCAAGTGCGACAAGGGCGCGGTAGACCCGTTCACGGGCGCGCCCGGCATCGATCTGAGATCCTGCTACTGCGGGCTCGACGTGGACCCGTCGAACTTCGGAGATTGCTTCGGCTACGTCGCGGGCAGTTCCCCGGCTGGGAGCGCGCCGCACGGGAAGTGCCAGACGCAGATCGAGCAGCTTGCCGGTAGCAATTCCCCCACGGCCGTGGGGCTCAAGTTCTTCGACAAGACCACGCCCCTCGGGATCGTGGGTCAGTCGGACGCATGCGACAACTCGTTTTGCCTAACCCAATGCTACTGATCGAAACATCCTCCAGCGTCACGACAGGGCTTTGCGTGAGGCGCATGTACCTGCTTTTGCAGGTCATGTTGCTTGCGACTCTGCCGCCGCACCTGGCAGTGGCGGCTGGGGCGGCGTCCACATCCAGTCCTGCGGCTGGTACCGCGGTAGCGGAGGCCGTCACCAGCCATCCCGATACCGGTGGACAGCTCGGCAGGTTCGCCATCGACGACGCCGATCCTTCGGGGTCGCTCCCGACCAGCGTCGAGGATCCGCTTCAGCTCGGCTACCTCGTCATGGACCTCACCGCGCGAGCGGAAAAGGCGTTCGACGACAGCGATTTCGCGAGGGCCGCTCGCTACTTCAAGGCGATGGCCAAGGTGGGGCCACAGAGAAGCTTTCCGCTGCAACGCCTGTGCGCTGCCTACGTCGCGATGAAGAACCTCGAAAGCGCGCGGCAGAGTTGTTACGCGGCGCTCTTCAAGGAGGGCGTGCACCCCATCGACTACCTGCGGTTCGTTCACCTCGTTCTCGAGACGCGGAGACACCTCTTGCCCGAGGACGTGCGGCAGATTGATCAGGTGTTCGCGCACCTTCGCGAGCAAGATGTCGAGCAGCCCGAGGTCTATCAGCTGGCGTGTGACGTGGCGCTCAGGCTCGGGGATGCGAGCCGCCTCGAAGCGTGCACCCGGGTCCTGGCTGCGAAGTGGCCCGACGACCCGAAGACCATCACCTACGAGTGGTCGCTCGCGCTCGGAAGGAAGGATTTTGCGCGCGCGGAGAGCCTGATTCAGCGTGTGCGCGGCACTTCCACTGCGCCCGCTGGCGTTCGCGAGATGGAACTGGCCACCGCGACCCTGAAGAGTCGGGGTTCACCGAGCCGCAGCGTGCTCGTCGGAGTCGCGCTCTCGCTGCTCTTCATCGGGCTCCTCGTCATCGTTCACCTCAAGCAGATCGGAGCGCAATCGGCCTAGCCTTTCGCGCGGCGACGAGCTACGTCGACCGGGCATCCCGTGCTCCGCCGTGCGTCGTTGGAACCGCGAATGTGCCGAACGCTTGCCCTAGCCGCGCTCATGCTTCCTTCGGCGTGCAACCTGGACGAGCGAACTCTCGTTTCGAATGTCGATGCAGGTGCGCCGCTTCCCGGTCTGCCAGACGCATCATCATCGTCGCCGGTTGACACCGGCGCGCCGCCGTCTCTTGCCGAAGCATCTGCCCCCGCGCCGCCGGAGGACGCAGGCACGCCACCCGTGCGCTGCCCGCCGGGGGTCGACGGCGGGAACAGGTGCCCGTACACCCTGGCCACGAACGCCGACTTCGATCACGACGTATCGGGGTGGACCCCGGACGGATTCGCCAGCGTGCGCTGGGTGTCGACGGACAGCTCCGGGGCGAGCGGCTCCGGCTCGATCGCGGTGAAGAATGCGCAGCAGCAGGACCTCGACGGACAGTCCGTAGCCGGGATCTCGCAATGCATTCCGGCCACGCCAGGGAAAGCCTACGACTACCGAGCGGAAATGTTCATCAAGGCGGGTCAGGTCTTCGGAGCTGGCCAGGTCGCGGTCTGGTTTTACGCCACCGGGGATTGCACGGCCGTCGTCGATCAGGCGTACGCGGTTGCGGGATCGGACGTGACGGGGAAATGGACGATCGCCGCCGGGAGCCTCATCGTGCCGCAAACAGCGCATTCGATGTCCGTCCGGCTCGTTTCTCAGAAGCCGTACCGAGGCGGCCCACTCGAGGTGCTCTTCGACGCCGTCCGGGTCACCGCCCACAAGTAGATGATCAAGGGACTCGCACTTCTGCGGGGGCTTTCGCTGCTCGCACTCCTTCTCTGCTCCAGGCCGGCGGCGGCCTATCCCTGGATGATCCGTCACGAGTACACGGCGTGTGCTCAGTGCCACGTCGACCCCTCTGGCGGCGGACCGCTCAGTGCTTACGGCCGTGCGATGGGAGAAGTGCTGCTCAAGTCACGGTACGGCGACTCGACCGCCGATGAATCCGAACCAGGTGCAGGCGGCAAGTTCCTGTGGGGCGCGCTTCCGCTCCCGACGTGGCTCGATCTCGGTGGCAGCTTTCGCGGCATGTCTCTCACGCAGCGGATCAGCGACGTGGGGCTGTCACACCGCCTGGTCGCCATGCAATCCGATCTCACCGCCACCGTGCAAGCCGATCGGTGGGTTCTTTCCGGAAGCCTCGGCTACCAACCCAAGGGAGCGCTTCTTGCGGCGATCACTCGCGGCGCTCAGGAGAATCTCGAGTCCCGCTACCACTGGGTCGGGTATCGCCTCGACGAGGACGCGACCATGCTCGTTCGCGCCGGGCGGATGAATCTGCCGTTCGGCATCCGAGATATCCTGCACACCCTCACCATCCGCACGTCGACGCGGACGAACATCGACGACAACCAGCAGCACGGCGTCTCGTTCGCCTACTCCGGCGGCAGCTTCCGGGGCGAGCTCATGGCCATCCTGGGCAACTACCAGATCCGGCCCGACAGCTACCGCGAGCGGGGATACAGCGGTTATCTCGAGTGGGCTCCCATGACCACGCTGGCGGTCGGAGCGAGCAGCCGCGTCGCCCACGTCGATCTCGACCCCCAGTATCTCGTCCCGATGTGGCGGCACGCGCACGGCGTATTCGGGCGCTGGTCGACTCCGTGGAACCCCCTGGTCCTCATGTCGGAGGTCGACTACGTCGTCGACTCCCCGAAGAACAGCCCGCGGAACCAGGGCGCTCAAGCGATGGTCCAGGCCGACCTCGAGGTGATTCAGGGCCTCCACTACCAGCTCCTCGGCGAGGTCGGCGACTTCGGCCCGCATGGCTCGGGGGCTTCGTACTCGGCGTGGGCCACGGTTGCCTGGTTCTTCGCGAGCCACCTCGACGTTCGCGTCGACGGCATCTTCGAGTCGATCGCGAGCCCAGGCGGAAACATTGGAGCCGACCTGCTGCTTCTGCAGGCCCATCTGTATCTGTAGGGCATCGACCATGAAGCGAAGCCAGTCACCGCTCCTCGTCGCGTTGCTCGCGTGCGCGGCTCTTCTCGCTCGAGGGAGCTCGGCGACGCCGGAGTTTCCGGCCAAGATAGATACGACGCTTGCTCTCTCGAAGAGCAGGGCCGTCGACTGCACGCTCTGCCATGCCGATGACACGGTGACGGCGGGCAAGACCGTGACGACGCTCGTCGGACGCTGGTTCTACCAGAACGGGCTGCGCGCCTATCAGGACGACCTGTTGCTCGCCCTGCTCAAGAAGAACGAGCAGGAAGGTGTCGATTCCGACCAGGACGGAGTCGCCGACAT
>CAYUAW010000344.1:4758-8273 GCA_964442485.1 uncultured Polyangiaceae bacterium | reverse complement strand
GCGCAGATCGTGAACAACGCCGACTGGCTCACGAAGCTCTCCTTCGTGGAAGCGCTGCGCGACATCGGCAAGCACTTCTCCGTGAACATGATGATCCAGAAGGACTCCGTGCGCCGCCGGCTGGAGGAGCGCGAGCAGGGCATCAGCTACACGGAGTTCAGCTACATGCTCCTGCAGGCCTACGACTTCCAGCACCTGTACGACGCGAAGAATGTGACCATCCAGATTGCCGGATCTGATCAGTGGGGCAACATCGTCGCGGGCATCGAGCTCGCGCGGCGCGTGCGTCAGGTCGAGCTCTTCGGCCTCACCGCGCCGCTCGTCACGAAGGCCGACGGCACGAAGTTCGGCAAGACGGAGGCGGGCGCGGTCTGGCTGAGCGCGAGTCACACCTCGGCGTATGCCTTCTATCAGTTCTGGCTCGGCACCCTCGACCAGGACATCGAGCGGTACCTGAAGATCTTCACGCTCTTCCCCGAGGAGAAGATAAGCGAGCTCCTGTCCGAGCATGCGCGCGATCCGGGGGGGCGCGCCGCTCATCGCGCGCTCGCGGCCCACGTCACGGAGCTGCTGCACGGCTCCGCGGGGCGCGAGCAGGCCGAGGCCGCCGCGAAGGCGCTGTTCTCCGGCGACGTCGCAGGGCTCGACGCGGCGACCCTGGAAGAGGTCTTCGCGAGCGCTCCCTCGACGGAGCATGCGCTCGCGTCGCTCGCCGGCGAAGGGCTGCCCCTCGTCGAGGTGCTCGTGCAGGCGAACGTCGCGAAGAGCAAGCGCGAGGCGCGCGAGCTGCTCGCGAGCGGCGCCATCGCCGTCAACGGAGCACGCGTGGCGGTCGACGACGCGCTCCGCGCAGAGCAGCTCCTCCACGGCAGCATCGCCCTGGTGCGTCGCGGCAAGAAGACCTGGCACGTGGCGCGCTTCCGCTGACGCGGCTTGTCGTAAAGCAGATCCGCGGGACCGTTTCGGAGGCGCGGAGCCGGCGCTTGCGCTGGCTCCTGCCACGACCCTTCTGTCGCGGAAGAACAGATCACGATCCGCGAGAGAGACCGCGCCCCAGGTGAGTCTCGGCGAGGCCGAGCGCCCGCTTCCATGCGATTCGCGAAGGTCGATCAGCGTCCTCGGTCTGCCGCATGAACGGTCCAACGTCGCCTGTCGCGTGTCGCTCGCCGCTTCGCGAGGAGGTTAGGTAAGAACAGGTGAACGCACTCAGATTCTTGGCCCATGCCCCGCGTCTCGGGTCAATCGCTACCCATGATGCGCGCCATGACGGCCTTGTGCGCCGTGGCCACGGCTTTCGCTTGCACCACGACGGAGGCGAAGGCGAGCGCCGCGACGCGCGCGAGCACGTCCGCGGAAGCGCCGAAGCGTGCTCTGTCGCACACGAGGGCGCCGTCGCATGCGAAGCCGTCCGCGGACGCACGCGTGCGTGCCCGTGCGGCGCTGCCCGAGCGGCAGCGCGGTCCGACGAGCCCGTCGACGCATGCGACGGTGCGCGCCGCGACTCATGACGACGAGCGTGCGTCTCACGAGTCCCGGTCGCCCGCCCACGAATCGCGAGCGTCCAGCGCGGTCGCGCGGTCGTCAGCGACGGGCGGCAAGGACGCCGCTGAATCGCCAAGGAAGCCGAGCCCCCACGGACGAGCCGCTGAGAACGACGACGACGGCATCGTCGAATTCGAGGAGCCCAGCGACGCCGTCGGTGTGTCGGGGCGCTCGCGCTCGGTCGTGAAGCTCGCGGAGGTCGCGCGCGACGACGGGAAGCACGGGAAGAAGCGCGTCAAGGGCCGTCCCGTTCGTCCCGTGCCGCTGAACGCCTCGTGGCGCCCGTACCGGCGCGAGCCGTGGCGGCGCGGCTACGTGTCGGTCGCAGGGCACGGCAAGAGCTGGAGCGGCTACGTCGTCGACAGGAACGGCGACGTGCTCCCGGCGGGGCGCAGGGCGCTTTCCGAGGCGCTCGCGTCGTGGCGCACCGGCAGGGAGATGCTCATCGACGAGCGCCTCGTCGGGCTCGTCGCCGACGTATCGGACGAGTTCGGGGGCCGGCCGATCCGCATCGTGAGCGGCTATCGAGAGACGTCGTACGCTCCGGGGTCGAAGCACAAAGTAGGGCAGGCCTTCGACTTCAGTGTTCCGGGCGTGCCGAACGAGGCGCTTCGCGACTTTCTGCGGTCGCTCCCGGACGTCGGCGTGGGCTACTACCCGAACTCGACGCACGTGCATCTCGATGTACGTGAGACGCCCTGCTACTGGGTCGACTACTCGACGCCCGGCGCGCACCCGATGTACGCGTACGACCGCCGCGTCGCGCGCATGAGTCCGAAAGAGCGAATTTTAGCCGCGCAGCTCGACGCGCTGGCGTCGCGCCGCGTGTCACTCGGGCGTCCGGTGACGGAGACCGTTCAGCGTCGCGTGCCGCTCGTGGGGGCGACCGAGGAGTCTCGTGCGAAATCGGCCCTCCCGCCGTCGCGCGCGGCGTTCGAGGAGGTGGATCTCGCGACGCCGTCGCTGCTCCTCGCACCGGATGCGGGCGCGCCACACGCCGCGTCGAGAGCTGCGACCAGCCACGCCCTGGGCAGTGCGCCCGCGGTGTGGCCGGCGCCCGAGGTCGACGCCGGACGCGCGGGGGATGCCGGACCGAGCCACGACGCCGGCGCGCCGCGCTAGCCACGACGTGCGCGCTACTCGATCACGAGCTCCTTCGGGTGATCCCTGCCGGCGTTCACGCGCGGCTCCTGCCCGCGCAGAACGCTGTTACCCTCGAACAGCTCGCGCTGGTCGATCTTGGTGGTGCTCTGCCAGTCGCGCTCGTGGATCTCTCCGCTGCTTCCGTACACGGCGAGCGCGTTGGCGTAACAGATCTCGTGCACCTGGGCCTCGGGGACGCCGCGCTCGAGCATGAGGCGCGCGGTCTTCGGGACGGCCAGCGGATCGGAGACGCCCCAGTCCGCGGAGCTGTCGACGATGACGTGATGCGAGCCGTACGCCTGCGCGATGGCGACCATACGCTCGTTGCCCATCTTGGTGCGCGGGTAGATGGTGAAGGCCGCCCAGAAGCCGCGGTCGAGCACGTCCTTCACGGTCTCCTCGTTGTTGTGGTCGATCACCACGCGGGCGGGGTCGATGCCGTGCTCGAGCGCGATCTCCATGGAACGCATGGTGCCGTGCTTCTTGTTGCGGTGCGGCGTGTGCACGCACACCGGCAGCTCGGCCTCCTTCGCCATCTCGAGCTGTGCGCGGTACACTTTCTCTTCCTGCGCCGTGATGTCGTCGAAGCCGATCTCCCCGACGGCGACGACGCCCTCCTTGCCCAGGTAGCGCGGCAAGAGCTCCGAGAGCACCGCCTCGGCGAGCTCCGCGTTGTTCGCCTCCTTCGAGTTCAGGCCCATCATGCAGTAGTGACGGATGCCGAACTGCGAGGCGCGGAACCGCTCCCAGCCGACGAGGCTCGAGTAGTAGTGCTGGAACGCGCCGACGTTCGTGCGCGGCTGGCCGACCCAGAATGCGGGCTCCAGGAC
>CAYUAW010000344.1:0-4658 GCA_964442485.1 uncultured Polyangiaceae bacterium | reverse complement strand
GCGATGACGCGCTCGAGGTCCGCAAGCATCGACCCGTCGGCGTGAGGGCCGACGCAGCGCCACAGCTCGGGCGACACCGCCCGGTGAGCGGCCCAGCGCTCGTGCGCGTAGTCGCAGAGCATCCGTGCGAGCGTCGGGTTCGCGCGCTCATCGAGCCCGTGGACGAGATAGAGCGGCGACCCCACGAACAGGCACTTGAGCACCAGCTGGTTCCACGCGAGCTCTTCCATGCATTCGCTCGGGTAGGGGTTCCGCAACGCGACCGCCTCGAACACGGCGTTCATGTTGCTGCGGATCCCCTCCGCCGCGCGCTCGCGGTATTCCTCCGGGAACGGGAGCAAAGGGAGCGACTGGTAGACGGCCACGAGCTCGCCGAGATCTGCGTCCTCGCAGAGCTGGTCGACGATGCCACGGTGCGTGTCGGGGTCCTTCGCCGGCAGCGAAAGGAGGAGCAGGGTGCGCGCAGCCTGTGCCACGTTCCACGTCGACGGCTGAAACCCAGCCCGCGCCGCGCCGGCCTGCGCGAGCTCCGACGGCGACAGCGCGAGGTCGGCGCGGCCGAGCTTGCGCCCGACCGTACTGAAGGCCAGGAAGAACGCCGGAAGCGCGCCGTTCTCGCGCGCGGCGCGCACCTTCGACTCGAGGTACGCGGTCCCCGCTTCGTCCAGCCGGGCACTCAGCCAGCCGTCGAGGAGCTCGAAGGGAGTCGCCGACATCGCGTCAGTGCACTCGCTGCCCCGGGCGGGCGCCGCCATCGGGCGAGAGCAGGAACGACTCGCCGGAGCCGCCCGCCGCGACGACCATGCCTTCGCTCAGCCCGAATCGCATCTTTCGCGGTTTCAGATTCGCCGCCACGATGACGAGCCTGCCGACCAGGGCCGACGGCTCGTAGTGCGCCTTGATGCCAGCGAAGATGGTGCGGCGCGCGTTGCCTCCGAGGGTGACGGTCAGCTTCACCAGCTTGTCGGCCTCCGGCACCGCCTCCGCCGCGACGATGCGCGCGACGCGCAGATCGACCTTGCCGAAGTCGTCGATGGTGCACTCGGCGGCGAGGGGCTCCGCCGCAAGGGCCGAGCCGTCGTCCTCGGACGGAGCGGAGGCGCCCACGCTCGCCGCGTCCGCCTCTGCGGTCGTCGTGGCGGCGAGCACGGCGTCGATCTTCTTCGGGTCCACTCGTTCCATCATGTGTGAAAACTCCGAGACCTGCGTGCCGACGACGGGTTTCGCCGCGTCCGCGAAGAGCGTGATGGGCGCCCCGAGGAGGGCCCCCGTCTGCTCGGCGAGCTTCGGCAGGACCGGCGCGAGGTACACCGCGATCTGCCGGAACAGGTTCAGCGCCACGGTGCACACCTCGACGAGCTCCGCCGCTGCATCCGGCCGCTTCTTCAGAGCCCACGGTTGTCTCGCGTCGACGTACTCGTTGGCGCGGTCGGCGAGCGCCATGATGGCGCGCATCGCCTTCGCGGTGTCGCAGGCCTCGTACGCCGCGGCGATCTCGTCTCCGGCGCGCGCGCCCGCCTCGAACAGCCCGCCGTCGGCCGGGTAGTGTGCGGCGAGCTTCTGCCCGCTGACGAAGCGCGAGGTGCGGCTCGCGAGGTTCACCACCTTGCCGACGAGGTCCGAGTTCACCTTCGCGATGAGCTCGGGGAAATCCAGGTCGAGATCGTCCGGACGGCTCGTGAGCTTGCTCGCGTAGTAGTAGCGGAGGTACGCGGGATCGAGGTGCTCGGCGAAGGTGCGGGCGTGGATCTGCGTGCCCTTCGACTTCGACATCTTCTCGCCGTTGACAGTCAGCATGCCGTGCACCTGGATCCGGCGGGGGAGCGTGAACCCTGACGCCTTCAGCATCGCGGGCCAGAACAGGGCGTGGAAGTAGACGATGTCCTTCCCGATGAAGTGGACGATCTCCGTGTCGGACGAGCGCCAGAAGTCGTCGAAGCGCGCGCCCACGCGGTCGCACCACTGCCGTGTGGTGGCCATGTAGCCGATGGGCGCGTCGAACCAGACGTACCAGTAGTGCCCGGGCGCATCGGAGATCTCGAAGCCGAAATACGGGGCGGGGCGCGAGACGTCCCAGTCCCGCAGCGGCGTCGCGAGAAAATGCCCCTTCAGGTAGTTCGAGAGCCCCGGATCGAGGCGCCCCGGGGAGTCGATCCACTCCGTGAGAAACTCATGGAAGCGCTCGATGGTGATGAACAGGTGCGTCGCGCTGCGGATCTCGGGAGTGGTGCCGCTCAGAGTGCTCACGGGGTCGATCAGATCGGTCGGGGCGTAGGTGGCGCCGCACTTGTCGCAGTTGTCCCCGTACTGGTCCTTCGAGCCGCAGTTCGGGCACGTGCCCCTGACGAAGCGGTCGGCGAGGAAGACGCCGTCTTTCGTGTCGTAGAGCTGCTTCACCTCCCGCTCGACGACGAGGTCTGCCTTGCGTAGCGCGGCCCAGATCTCCGCGCAGAGAGCGCGGTTCTCGGCCGAGTGCGTGCTGCCGTACTGGTCGAATCTTATCTGGAAGGTGGCGAAGTCGCGCTGGTGCTGCGCGTTCATGTCGCCGATCACCTGCTCCTCGGTGCGCCCCTCCTGCCGCGCGCGGATGGTGATGGCGGTGCCATGCGTGTCGTCCGCACACACGTAGACCGTTCGGTGGCCGCGGAGCTGCTGGAACCGGACCCAGATATCGGTCTGCGTGTACTCGACGAGATGACCGATGTGGATGGGCCCGCTGGCGTAGGGCAGGGCGCTCGTGACGAGGAGGCGTCGTTCGGGCATGGCTTGAGGGAGGTATTATCGGGGAGGGCTAGCTCGACGGCCGAAGGCATGCCCCGGCCCTGAGCGGATGTCGAGGCGTCGCCGGCGCTGCCTGGTCCCGAGCAAGGAAATCGAGCCTCCGGACGCCGGGACGGCTGAGATTTCGTGCACATGGAGTCACAGAAAAGACGACGAAACCTGGCAGACTCACGCTCGGAGGTCTTCTTCTGCCGTGCGGTTCGACGATTACGACTGCGACCCGAACAGCCACTACGACGAGATGTTTTCCGGCAAGGGGGCGATCCGTCCGCTCTACCGGGCGCTGGCTCAGCGCATGACCGAGCTGACACCGGCGGAGTTCGAGGGACGCAAGAAGACGGTCGACCTCTTCCTTCGCAATCAGGGTGTCACCTTCACGGTATACTCGGACAAGGCGGGCATCGAGAAGGTGTTCCCATTCGATCCGATCCCGCGTTTGCTCGCGGCGGCGGAGTGGGAGCGCATCGAAAAGGGGCTCATCCAGCGGACGGAGGCGCTGAACCTCTTCCTGCGCGACATCTACGGCGATCAGGCCATCCTCCGGGACGGCCTGATCGAGCCCGAGCTCATCTACGGAGCGACCTCGTTCCGGCGCGAGATGATCGGCATGCTGCCGCCGCGGGGCATCTACACCCACGTCGTCGGCACGGATCTCATCCGGGACCAGCACGGCACGTTCCTGGTGCTGGAGGACAACGCCAGGAACCCGAGCGGCGTCAGCTACGTCCTGCAGTGCCGTGAGGTGATGAAGCGCGTCTTCGGCGTGCTCTTCGAACACTACGGCGTACGCCCGGTCGACGACTACGCCGTCTGGTTGCGCGAGGCGATGCAGTTCGTCGCGCCGCGCGACGTGGACGCGCCGAACGTCGTCGTGCTGACGCCGGGGATCTTCAATTCGGCGTATTTCGAGCACAGCTTCCTGGCGCGCGAGATGGGCGTCACCCTGGTCGAGGGGCGCGATCTGGTCATCAAGGACGGCGCGGTCTGCATGCGCACCACGGACGGCCTGCAGCGTGTCGACGTCATCTACCGCCGCATCGACGACGATTTCCTCGACCCCGTCGTGTTCCGGCCCGACTCGATCCTCGGCTGCCCCGGTCTCTTTGCGGCCTATCGCAGCGGACAGGTGGCCCTCGCGAACGCGCCCGGCACCGGCGTCGCCGACGACAAGGCCATCTATCCGTTCGTCCCGGACATGATCAAGTATTACCTGGACCAAGATCCGATCCTGCCGAACGTGCACACGTACATCGCGTCGCGCGAGTCTGATCGACGCTACATACTCGAGCACCTCGACCAGCTCGTGGTGAAGCAGACGGACGCCTCGGGGGGATACGGCATGCTCACGGGGACTCAATCGACCGCCGCCGAGCGGGACGAATTCAAGCGCCGCATCGTCGCCAATCCTCGATCATACATCGCGCAGCCGACCATCAGCCTCGCCCGGCACCCCACGGTCGCCGACGGCCAGCTCGACGGCCGCTGCGTCGATCTCCGGCCGTACATCATCTACGGCGAGAAGATTCGCGTAATCCCCGGCGGCCTCACGCGGGTCGCGCTGCGAAAGGGTTCCTTCGTCGTGAATTCGAGCCAGGGGGGCGGCTACAAGGATACCTGGGTGCTTGCCGGCGAGGGAGTCGGCGCCGCAAGGGAGGCCTTGGCCTGATGCCGATGCTGAGCCGGGTCGCGGATTCGTTGTACTGGATGGGGCGGTATCTGGAGCGCGCCGAGCACATGGCGCGCCTCCTGGAGGTCACACGCGACCTGCTCGTCGACCTGAGCGAGGTCGATCGCGAGGGCGCCGCGGCTCAGTGGGCGGCGACGGTCGCGACGCTGGCCGTCCCGAACATCGGCGTGGAGGACATCGTCTTCAACGG
>CAYUAW010000343.1:0-8279 GCA_964442485.1 uncultured Polyangiaceae bacterium | reverse complement strand
CTCCCGGCGCGCAAGGTGGCGCACTCTGCCCGGAGACGTTCACGGCGCCGTGAACGGTGAAACGGTGACGACGTAGCTTTCAGGCGCGTCACAGTCCGCAATCGAGGCGGAAGCCGGCAAGGGCTTCCGCCTCGGTCTTTTCTTGGGTTTGTTGGTGCGACTTTGTGGACGTCGCGGGTGACGGCGCTTCGATGCACCACACCGACGACCGTCACCGCGGCGGGCGCGGATACGACAGATACAGAGCGAGCGTGATGCCGGCGACGGCGCCGCCGCCCGCGCCGAAGACCAGCGCGTTCTCGTCGACGGGGTCCTTGAGCCTGAGGAGCCCGAGCGCGAGGCCGACGAGGGCGTAGAGCGCCATCCCGAGTAGACTCCCGCAACACATACCGATCCAGGCGGCCGAGAAATATCTCCCGACGAGCGCCCCTGGCCGCGGATGATGCGCCAGCGCCTCGCTCTCGAGCCGTGCCTCGACACCCCGAGCGCGTGGAGGACACCCGAGCAGAGCACGGAGCTCCGTGGCGGCCGTTCGATGCAGCGTGTACCCCCGGTGATACGACGCAACGAGAAGACGACGCTCACCCTGTGCCGTCACGAGAGCCAGGCGTCCCTCGGTGTCGCCGACCGCGTGGCGGCCGTGGAAGAGATCCTTGTCGCGACGCCACTCCACCTCGACGTCGACCACGTCTCTGGTCGAAACAGCGGCGCTGGAGAGGGGAACGCCGAGCAGCGTACTCGTCACCGCGAGCACACCGCGACCGCGGTCGTGGTCGAGCCGGTACCGGCCGATCCCGCGGAGTGCCGTCGCGACGAGCCCGAGCCCCGCGGCGACCATGAAGCAGAAGAACGCGATGGGCCACCACGACTCGCGCAACGAGACGTCGATCGGCGTCCGGCCCGCGATGGCGTCGTTGACCGTCCTTGCCATGGACGCCGCCTGCGGCGGATCCACCTGGCGCATCGTGACTGCCCCGTTCGTGAAGTCGATGATGGGTTCGCCAAAGATGCCGCCCTTGCTCCCTCGCTTCTGCACGACATGAACGCCGCGCAGCAGCTCGCGCGAGAACGAGACCGGCGCACGCAGCGGCCGCTCGACGCGACACTCCCCGGTTTGCTCGCTGCAGGTGAACCGCTCGGGCATCGACATCGCAACCAGAAGGACGCCGAGCGGCGTCATCCCCAGGCCGCCGAGCAGCCGCCACACACGAATCGGAAATGGGCCGTGGTGCTTCGGCGTGGTTGTCGCCGGTTACATCCGAATGCGCGAGCTTTCAAGCTATCGGCCGGCGGCGCCCGTGGCAGGCGGCGCCATCGGCGCCAGCGTGTACGACGCCGCGCCGCGGGGGAAGAGGAACGCCGGCACCTTGGAGAAGTCTCCGAGATAGATCGTCGTGCCCTTCCCTCCGAGCTGGCCGAGCGCCTCGAAGGCGGACTGCTGGACGGCAAGCGGCGAAAGTGCCGTGGCTGCGGCTCGGTTCTTCGCGATCTCGCCCGTGGCGAGCGACCGCATCTCCTCGGATTCCGCCTTGGCCTTGATCAGCCGGGCGGCGGCTTCCGCCTTCTCGACCTGCACCTGCTCCTCGGCTTCCGCCCGCGAGTTGCGCCGCTTCAGGAGCTCGAGGTCCGCGTGCTGCTTCTCGCCGGCAGCTTCCGCCTCGAGGCGCAGGCGAGTTGCCTGAGCCTCGGTCTCGATCTGGGTCCGCTTGCGGAGGGCATCCGCCTCGATCGCGGCCTTCTGACGGAACGCGTCCTGCTCGGCGACGAGCTTCTGTCGCACCGCGTTCGCAATCTCCGGCGCGTAGTCGACCGCCTCGATCGTGATCGAGGCGATCTCGACGTGCTTGCCGCGGGTCCTCCGCCGCACCTCGCTCTCGATCTCGTCCTCGATGCGCTCGTTCTTGATCATCAGCTCTTGATACGAGTGGCGCGCGAATACCCCGCGCGAAGAGCTCCGGAACTCGGGCCCCACTACCTCCTCGTAATAAGGGGGCCCGATCTCGTTCGCCAGGTCGTAGAGCTCGGAGATGACGGGGCGGTAGATCACCGCGACGTGCACGTCCATGGAGAGCCCCTCGCTCGAGACGGTATGCACGATCTCACGGTGCGTCGAGTACGTGACGTCGAAGTCGTCGACGCGGCCGCAGTCGCGCAGGACGCACCAGCCCAGGTTGTAGATGCCGGGCTGCAGCACTTGCTGGTGGAGCCCGCCTTCGTGCGGGTCGAAGCGGAGACCGCGATGACCGGGGTTCACGGTGTAGTAGGCGCACCCCGACAGACAGCAGCACAGGAGCAACGGCGATAGAAAACGCAGCATGGTGTTCTCCCTTCACAGCTCGAGCCCGAGAAGAAAGCCTGCAAGCTTTGCCCCGATGGACCGGGCGGCGGCGCGAACCTCACCGCCACCCTGCTCCGGCGTGACGCTCGCGGAGGCGGCGGCGCGGGCGTGCGTCTGAGCCACGTACGCGTTCCCCGTGCGACTGCGCAGCGTCGCGCGCACGGTCAAGGCGACGACGAGACGGCTACCGGAATAGTCCGCGCGAGCCTCGACCAGCTCGACGAAGAGCTCGTAGCGCCCACGGCCGTGTGCTTCCAGCACCGGCACCGCGCCGACGGAGATCGCTTCTTCCAGAGCGCGATCCACGTTCGAGTACGCCACGGCGGCGCCCGAGACCGATAACGGCAACCGGATGGACGTCGCGTCGATGACGACGGACGGCGCGGCGGCGGCCGGCGCTCGCCCCTCGCCATGTAGGTCGTTCTGCGACAGCACCGATACGACGTGCTGCGACGCGCAGCCCGCGCTCATCGCCGCGGCGAGTATCCACGAGCAAGACCCACGCGACCATCGCATCGGGCCGACAACCCGCGGCCGGCCGACCTGATTCCGCCAACCAAACGAATGAAGCTTCCTTCATCGACCAGTTCAGTGGTCGGAAGAAAAACCACCACGAGCGATCGAGGGAGGCGCAGGAAGAGCACCACGCCCGAGACCCAGTGCAGTAACTGCGCGGCGGGACACCGATTCAGCAGGCGCAATGTGGTCGCGTGAGTTCGGTTACGACCTGGCGCGACACTTGCTGAGGGCAGTCACCACGCCGCCTCGATCGAGGTGGTCCATCACCTTCCGGGGAGACAACGAACATGGACTCGTCACTACTCAGATCATCACTGACCGTTGCTGCTCTTGGAATCGGTCTGTCGACGGGATGCGGAAGCGACTCGTCCTCATCGACTTCGGCGCAGTATCAGATCGTCGCTGCCGGCGGGGGCGCCCTCGAGACCACGGTGGGCGACGCATTTCGATTGTCCGTCGTCGACGGTTCGATGAAGCCACTCTCGAGTGCTGCGACGATTACCTGGTCGGGCCCTCCCGTCGTGGTCGCGCTGCCGGAAGGCAGCACCCCCGCCGACAGCGCGCTGCCAGCTCCCGGGCCCTCCGTCTCCGCGATGTGGGTCGAGAATCCCGAACATCTGAGCGCGGCGGATGTGTCGGGCGTGCTCTACGTGCTGGATGCCGGTTCCGACCCGAACCCCTCCGTCGACGTGACGGCAACCATCAGCAATGGCGCCACACCGACCATGAAAGTCACATCGACGCTCGCCGTCGCGCCTTTCCCTTCTGGCGACGCGGCTCGCGGTCACCCACTCTACATGGCGAACTGCGCCAGCTGTCACGGCGAGATGGGTGAAGGCGGAATCGCGCCAGGCCTGAACGCCGCTCCGGACAACGTCGCCGGTGATCCAGACTGGTCGCCCCAGCTTCTCGGCATCGTCGCCAGGTCCAACATGGACAACGAGGGCGTCTCGCTCGCTACATCGATGCCGAAGTGGCTGACCCTCGTGGGCGCGGACGGCAAGCTGCTGACGACGCAGAACTTCGCGGACATCTACTCCTTTCTGAAGACCCAGGGCGGCAGCCTGACGCAGCCGTGACGGAGGCGGTCCTCAGCCGTCGTTGCCCGGTGGAACGCTGGTCCGGGCCTCACCACGGCTGATGGCAGCTTCTGCCTTCCGGTGCATCTGCCCGTTCAAGCGGCGCATCACTTCGTCGTGATGGAGAAGTCGGTGAAGGTGAACGTCGCGTCGCTGCCGCCGGTCTCGACGATCTCCACGCCGAAGTCGATCTGACCGAGTGTGGAGGCGGAGGCAAGCCACCCCTCTGCCATGAGCCACTTGAACATCTCGAGGAGGTCCACCGTTCCCGAGGTGAAGGGAGCGCTCGGGACGAACGCGATGTAGTGGTTGTTCGCGGTCTTCCACGCGTCGTAGCTGCGGCCCCCGAAGGGCACGGTCATCGCACGGCTCCCCGCCGGCACCTGCTTGTAGTTCTCCGTCCAGATCATGATCTCGGTCGAGCCGCTGGTGGCGACGCCGTTCGTCCAGATGTCGTAAGCGACGTCGTAGATGCCGACGTGCGGGCTCGTCTCGGCGAAGGTGCTGGTGATCGTCTTGTACGAGCCGATCGGTACGTCGGCGTAGTCGATGTGCACGTTCGGATACGTCTTCACCGCTCCAGCGTTGTTCGTCTGATTCGAGACGACGTACCAGTCGTGATACGAGCAGGCGCTCAGGGTTTCGGGGCCGAGACCGGCGGAGCTGTTCCACATGTTGTTGTGGATGTAGTAACCGCCGTCGCTGTAGCCGCCGTTCGGATCGGAGGTGACGAAGACGGGGTTCTTGCACGTCGAAGGGGAACCCGTCGCGTCGGCGCCTGCGTCCGTGGCGGTCGCGCCGCCGCTTGCGGCGGTTCCGCCGGTCGACGCGGCTCGGCCTCCGTTTCCCGTGCCCGGGCCTCCGCCTCGCGCGCCGCCGCTCGAGACGCCGCTTCCGCCCGCAGCAGTTCCGACGCTGCCTCCCGCACTCGAAGCGCCGCCGCTCGAGACACCACTCGCCGTGCCGGCGTTCGACGCGCCTCCACCCGCCGCACCACCGCTCGCGCCGCCACTGCTCGATGCAGCGCCCGCGCCACCATCCAGCTTCGACGTGGCCTCCACGACCGTGTTCCCACAGCCCGACAGCGCGACGAGCCCCGACAGAAAGGGCGCCATCCCCAAAGACCAGCTGGCACTGCACGCGTCTTGCTTCGCTCTCATCATTCTCATAGTTGCCGCTCGTCTCCGTTCGCGCGCACCCAATCCGCCGGCGCGATCGTCTCAGAATTCAACTCGAAGGCTCGCGCCGGCTTGCAGGGCAGGCCGCCCATAGGGCAGCTCCGTATCCGCCACCCGGGCCACGGGACGAGGAGCGAGCAAGACGGCGCGCCCGTAGGCGAGCAATGCCGCGCCGCGAACCAGGACGAACTCGAACGTCATGCCCGCAGCGACCAGCGCGGTCCAGGCCGAGTCGGAGCGCCCGAGGTACGGCGCCTTCGTCGTGCCTTCGACCTCGAGCCGATGCGCCCCGACGGCCGCGCGCGCGCCGGCAGCCCACCGAGCGCCCGAGAAGACGCGGTAGCAAACCTCCGCAAACGCCTGCTCGTTGCGCAGAGCGAGGGTCGCACCCCGACTTTCGGCGTGTCCGCCGACCAGGGGGCCCTGGAACCCGAGTGCCACGCCGACGCGCTCCGAAGGATCGTAGCCGAGCGAGATGGCCGGACCGTACACACTGCCGAGCCTCGATAGCGTGCTCTGCACGACGATGCCTGCCTCCACGGACCACGGCTGCCTCGGTGGCGTTGCCAGAGCCCATTCGCGCACGTGCGCGGGCGCTCGCTCGGGGCTCGCGCCGACGACGTCCGGCGGGGGACGCTCGCCCGGGGGAAATTCACGCAGGCTCGTGCGCAGCAGATCGACGGCGCGAACCGCCAGCACGCTCGACGCTTCGCGATCCTCCGATGTCGCGATGGTCCGCATCGTCGTCTTGCCGGTGACGCGGTCGCTGATCCACACATCGGCGGTGGCGAGGCCTTCGGAGCGTACCAGCGAGACGCTGGCCACGGCGTGGGCTTGCTCCGCCGCCCGGGCGAGCTGCCTGGGAGAGGTGTCGACGTCTCCCTCGACCACGACGACCTCGAAGTCGTAGGTCATCAGCTCACCCTTCAGCCGGCCGAATGCCTGGGTGAGCGCAGGGTCCGCCGTCTTCGGCTTCAGGAGCACGATGCGCTGCGCACTCGCGGGGCCGGTCAGGAGTAGCAGCGCGACGGCGGCCCGGAGAATCGGTCGCGAGAGGCGCTTCATCGGGTCTTCGCGACTATCGGTCGGTTCGCGTCCTGGCGCGCGCAACGACATCGCGCGCCTTCGCCGCATGGACGCCCTTCGGAAAGCGGCTCAGGTATCGTTCCGCTGCGGCAGCGGCCGCTCGGGGCCCCCCCTCCTGAAGCAAGAGGCGCATCTTGCCGCCCAATGCCTCCGCGGCGTACGCGCCACCCGGCGCCTCTTCCAGGTTCTTCTCGTACCAGGCCATGGCCTCGCGTGGATCGCGTGATTCCTCGAGACGCCCGAGGAGGAACGCCGCGTTCGCCGCGTCGCCCGGCGAACGCCTGCGCAAGGCGAGCAGGCTGCGCTCCGCGAGCTCGAAGCGGCCGAGGTAGCGCGCAGAATCCGCGAGCATCCGCAGATCGGCCGGCGCGCAGCCAGAAAAGCAGCGCTCGATCCCGAAGTCGCTGGCCTGTCTCACGATGCCGTCGAAGTCGGCGCGCCCGAGCAACGCGGGCCAATCGAACTGGGGCGACGTCGCTCTCTTCATCGAAGGCGAGCCGGTTTGCGCGTTCGCCGACGGCTCCGGCAATGACGCCGGCGCCACCGCGTTCGCCTCGCCCGGTTTCGCCCTGACGATCGCACTGCCAGGCCCTTCCAGCGACGTGAGGAGCCAGTTTCCTTGACCCTTCCCGGCCTCCAGGCGCTGGCCGGCAACCACCGAGATGGGCGCGGCGAAACCGCCACCGACGATCTGCACCGACCCTTCGTACAGCTCCACCGTGAGCCGCTCGTCGTGCGGATCCCAGCTCGCGCCGAAGCGCGTGCCCGTCACCCGGACCTGGAAGGGGCCCGCCGAAACGCTCCAGCTCGACTTCGACCTGTGCACGACGTGCGCGACGGCCTTTCCGTCGACGAGCGTGAGGCGCGCGCCCGTCGCCGCAGAGGAGTCGACTCGTATTCGTGTCGAAGGCTCGATGTTGAACACCGAGCCGTCGGAAAAGGCGAGATCGACGGCGCGCGCCGACCCCGCGGCGATCGCTGCGCCGTCGCGCCCGGGTACGCCGTTCGTGGAGAACGTGAGCACGGCGTTCGTGTGGCGGTACCATGCGATGCTCCCCGTGAGAGCAACGACGGCCACGGCGGCCGCGCAGACCGCCCACGCTCCACGGCGCGGCGCTCTCGCTCGGTTCGTCGGATCGTCACTTGCCGCCCGGAGCAGACGTTCGAGCTCGGAGCCCGCGGACTCGGCGGAGCGCTTCCCGGAATCGTGCAGAAGCCGCCCGAGCGCGCTCGCAGCGTCTTCGACCTGGTACGAAGGGCGCGGCGTCATGCGTTCTCCGAGCTGGCTCTCAGATATCGCCGCAACGCTGGCTCGCGCTGGCCGAGCGCCAGCACCGATTCACGGCCCTTCGTGATCGCGCGGCGCGCCTTCGCATTCGACACACCGAGCGCGATTGCCACTTCCTCCGGAGAGAGCTCCTCCGCGTAGCGCAGGATGAACGCCATCCGCGGAAGCTCGGGAACTCGTTCGAGCACGCCGCGGAGCGCGCGCAGCGAGTCGCGGGGCTCGATGGGGCATTCCACGAACGGGCCGTCGGGCAGCTCGCCCGTTTTCGTGAACCTGAACCATCTACGGCGACGAGTCCGGGTCCGGAGCTCGAAGGCACACGCGCGCACCGCGATGCCGAGCAGGTACGAACGAAGTGCCGCGGGTTGCGAGAGGCGAGCCGCGTTCCGGTAGAAACCGAGAAACACGTTCTGAACGAGATCGTCCGTCCCCGCATCCGCGCCGAGGAGGCTGCCGATCATCCCGCGCACGTCGCCCACGTACCGCTCCCAGACCGTCGCGAGAGCAGCGTGGTCTCCCTGCGCGACGGCGTTCACCAGCTCCGCGTCGGTCAGCCGTGCGCGTGGAAACGCGACGACTCGCTCTGCCTTCGCCTCCGTCCGCGCGCGCATGGCTGCTACTACTAGTTGCCGCCGGGCGTGGCCTGCGCGCAACAAAGTGCGTCGTCAGCCGAATCCTCAATTGGACCAGCGACTTCGGGCTGCGTGCACACCTGTGGCCCAACCTGGCTCAACGGCTTCGCCCAAGGCGCGCCGTCTCCCATGAAAACGCGAACTTCGGTGGGTTTCTTA
>CAYUAW010000342.1:4859-8355 GCA_964442485.1 uncultured Polyangiaceae bacterium | reverse complement strand
GGTACGGGGACCAGGCTTCATCCGCTGACGCGGGCCGTGAGCAAGCAGCTCATGCCCATCTACGACAAGCCGATGGTCTACTACCCGCTGACCACCCTGATGCTCGCGGGCATTCGCGACGTGCTGCTCATCACGACGCCGCACGATCGCGCCCAGTTCGAGACGCTGCTCGGTGACGGTGCGCGGTGGGGCATGCACATCTCCTACGCCGTGCAGGCGAGCCCCGACGGCCTGGCGCAGGCGTTCATCATCGGGGATAGCTTCCTGGGCGGTCGTGGCGCGTCGCTGGTCCTCGGCGACAACATCTTCTACGGGCACGGCCTGCCCGATCTGCTCCTGGCCGCCGCGAAGCGGGACGCCGGTGCGACGGCGTTCGGTTACTGGGTGAAGAACCCGAAGGAGTTCGGTGTGGTCGAATTCGACGCGGCAGGTAAGGCCGTGAGCATCGAGGAGAAGCCGACGAAGCCGAAATCGAACTACGCGGTAACCGGCGTCTATTTCTACGACGCCGAGGTGGTGAGCCTCGCGAAGAGCCTCAAGCCGTCGCCGCGGGGCGAGCTCGAGATCACAGACCTGAATCGGCTGTACCTGCAGCGGGGCACCCTGCGGATCGAGAAGCTCGGGCGCGGGACGGCCTGGCTCGACACGGGAACGCCCGATGCTCTGCTCCAGGCCGCGAACTTCGTGCAGACCATCCAGGCCCGGCAAGGCTTGCAAATCGCCTGCCCCGAGGAGATCTCGTTTCGCCTCGGCTGGATAAAGAAGAACGAGCTCATCGCGCTCGCCGAGCCGCTGAGCAAGACGGCATACGGTCAGTACTTGCTCGAGCTCGCGAACGCGCCATGACTCCGGCATGAGCACGGGCACGGGTTCGAGCCGCCATATCGCGTTTCGCGAGCTGCCGACCGTGAGCGTCGCAGGCCTCCGGGCGCCCGCCGAGGGCGAGCGTCGCGAGGCGGCCGATCGGCTCGTTCGAGCGGCGCGCGAGGCGGGGTTTCTGTACGTCGTCGACCACGGCGTCCGGGAAGGCATTCGCGACGCTCTGGTGGCGGTCGCCACGCGTTACTTCGCGGAGCCGGCGTCCAGGAAGCTCGAGCAGTACATCGGTCTGTCCCGTGCACACCGCGGCTACGTTCCCGAGGGCGAGGAGGTGTTTTACGGGGGCTCGCGCGACCGCAAGGAAGCCTTCGATCTTTCCTTCGATCTGCCGTCGAACGATCCCGACGTGCTCGCGGGGACGCCCATGCTCGGGCCAAACGTGTGGCCCGAGCTCGCTGGCTTCCGGGAGACCGTCAGCGCTTACTACACGGCGGTGTTTGCGCTGGGGTGCACGCTGCTTCGCGGGTTCGCGCTCGGCCTCGGGCTCGCGGAGGGCTTCTTCGACGACATCGTCACGAAGCCACCGAGCCAGCTCCGTCTCATCCACTACCCGGAGAGCTCCGAGGGCGGCGGTATCGCGGCGCACACCGACTACGAGCTCTTCACGATCCTGCACGCCACGTCGCCGGGCCTTCAGGTCGTCAACGGCGCGGGCGAATGGATCGACGCGCCGCCGCTCCCCGGCGCTTTCGTCGTGAACATCGGTGACATGCTGGAGATCCTGACGAACGGCGAGCTCACCGCGACGTCGCATCGCGTGCGACGCGTGTCCGCGGATCGCTATTCGTTCCCTCTCTTCTTCTGCTGCGACTACGACACCGTCGTCGCGCCGCTCCCGGCGTTCACGAGCGTCGAGCGACCCGCTGCCTACGAGCCGCTCGTGGCGGGTGAGCACCTGTACGCACAGACGATCCAGAGCTTCACGTACCTGAAGGAGCGCCTCGCGCGCGGTGAGCTCGACCTGCCGAAGAATGCGCGGCCCCTCGGGTCCTTTGCCAGGGCCGAGGGCAGCGCGGGGTCCGGCAAATGAACCTCTTCGAGCTGCCCCAGACGGTCAGCGTGGCGAAGACCGCCGCGCCGACGTGGGCGTGCGGGTGCTTCGTCCGTCGCTCGATCACGTTCTTCACGGGCATGACGGATACGACCACTCTGGTGGTCTGGGTCCAGTCCCGCGGCCTCACCTTCGATCTCCGGCTCGCGCCAGGGCGTCCGCGCGTCCGGAGCATCGAGCAGCTCCGCGAGCTCCCGCTGCCGGACGTGCTCCGCTTCGCCGAAGCAGAGGGTGGCCTGGCCCACTCGAAGTTTTCGGCCGGCGCGGGGGCGTCCGGAACGATGGACTGGGGCGACTGGGTGCGCCTGCAGCTCCACGACGGCTGGCCGGAGCCGGGAGAGCTCCGTCGCGTCGGCGATTGCTTGACGGAGTTTGCGCCGAGCGGCGCCTACGTCGAGGACTGGCGTTTGCAGAGCTCCAGCAAGGGCGCGCTGGTCGGCCTGGAGCTCGTCTCGGAGGTCGACGTCGATTCGGGCGAGCTGCTGTACTCGGGTGGCGGTCTCGTCGTGGCGGGCGATCACGCCGGACTGGTGCGCGGGCGCCCTGTCCCGCTCCCGGCGACCGGGCGGCTCGTCGACGTCGTTCGGGCGAGTGACGGAGATCGTGGGCTCTGGAGCGACGTCTTTCGCTTCGAGGCGTCGTACGCAGTTCGCTCGCCGAGCGGCGGTTTCGTGGTCGCGGCATCGACGTTGCCGTTCCGCGAGGGGGAGCCGCTCATGTCGCTCGAGGGCTTCACCCTGGACGGGGACGTCGTCGTGCAGCGCGCGAGGGAGGCGGGCCGGGACCTAGAGCGCCGGTTCCGGCTCGAGACACGCGAGCCGTTCGACGCCGGGCGATCCTCCGGATCGCTACCGGAAGCCGGACGCTGGCTCATCGCGGAGGCGTCCACGCTGCTGCGCAGCGCGCGCTGAAGGTGCACGTCGCTTTTTGCGCGCTACGCTCGCCCCGCGTGGCGTTCGTGCAAGCGAGCCTCCTCGGGCGTGACGAGCCGTCATTCGACGACAGGTTCCAGGGGATCATTCGTCACGAGCTCGCGCAGGGTGCCTGGTACGACTACATGCCGGGCTTCGTGCGCGGGCACGAGACGCTGTTCGAGCGGCTTGCCGGGACGACGACCTGGCGCACCATCCACGAGCAGATCTACGACCGCACCGTGCAGGCGCCTCGCGTCGTTGCCAGTCTTCCCGAGGACGGACCTGGCGATCCGATCGTCGCGGGCATCCAGACGGCGCTCCTCGCCCGGTACGGTGAGGCATTCTTGCGGGTCACCCTGGCAATGTACCGCGACGGCAGGGACAGCGTCGCGTGGCACGGCGACCGCGTCGCGCGAACCATGGAGACCACCTTCGTGGCGACAGTGTCGCTCGGCGAACCGCGCAAGGTCCTGCTGCGCCCACGCGGCGGAGGCGCGTCGCGCGCGTTGACGCTCGGGTGGGGCGACCTCTTCGTGATGGGTGGAACTTGTCAGCGCACCTGGCAGCACTCGGTCCCGAAGACAGCGCACGCTGGCCCACGAATCGCGGTGATGTTCCGCCCGGTCTGGGAGACGCCGACCGAACCGGACGC
>CAYUAW010000342.1:3238-4759 GCA_964442485.1 uncultured Polyangiaceae bacterium | reverse complement strand
GCGCCAGGATCTCCGCGATGGAGCGACGAGCCGACCGCAGAGCTCGATGAACACGCAGGAGAACGGACGGAGCCCCGCCTCGATTCTCCTGTGGGTGCCGCTCTTGCTCGGTGTTGTCGGGCTCGCCGTCGACGTGGCGATCGTGCACCGGTTCACCGTCGATGACGCCTACATCACTCTCCGGTACAGCCGGAACGTCGCGCGAGGGCTCGGCCCGGTCTACAACGCGACCGGCGCGCGGGCCGAGGGCTACACGTCCTTCACGTGGATGGCCCTGCTCGCGGTGGTGCACGCGCTCCGGGTCGACGCGCTCGTCGTGGCGAAGACGCTCGGCGTGCTTCTCACCGTGGCGACGTGCGCCCTGACGTTCGTGTGGACGTGGGAGGACGCGCGCGGCAAGCAAGCGCGCGTCGTCGCGGCCGTCGCCGCGGTCGCCGGATATGCCGTTCTCCCGCGCACGGCGACTCACGCCGTATCCGGGATGGAGACGGCGCTCTTCACTCTGCTGCTCACGGCGGCGCTCTTCGCCGTGTCTCGCCTCGTGCAGCGCGGCGTTCGATGGGCGCTTCCCTTCTCCGCGCTCGCGCTCGCTGCCGCACTGACGCGACCGGAGGCGAGCCTCGCGCTCGCTGCCGCCTCGCTGGCGGCGCTCGCGCTGTTGCCCGGCCCCGCGCGCGCGCGAACGGTCGTCACGCTTGCGGCGGTATTCGCGCTGCCGCTCGTCGGCTACGAGCTCTTTCGACTGCGATACTACGGGCTGCCCCTCCCGCTGCCCTTCTACGTGAAGGTCGCCTCACCGGGAAGGCTGCCGGGGGCCGAGCACGTGCTCGAGTGGCTCGGGAGCGAGCTTCGCTTCGGGGTTCCGCTGCTCTTGTTACTGAGCTCGCCGCCGCGTCACCTGCATCCCGTCCTCGCCGCGGTCGGCGTGCTCGTCGTGTTCTTCCTGCTGCCGCAGCACCTAATGGGTTACGCGAGTCGTTACCTGGCTCCGCTCGATCCCGCCGTGTGCGTGCTGTTCGGGCTCGGGGTGGGGAGGCTGTTCGAGGGAAGCGAGGGGCCACTCGCCGGCGTGCGCGAAGCCTGGCGGACGAACGCCAGGGCATCGTTCCTGGTTGCCGCGGTGCTCGTTGCGTTCGTCTTGCCTGCGATCATGTCGGTATGGGAGGCGCCGGCGGAGTTCCGCGAGCGCATCGAATACGCAGACGGGCTCGCCGCAGCGCACGAGAGCCTCGGAAGGGATCTCGCTGCGCTCCACGCACGGAGCCCTCGAGTCGCTCTGTCGGATGCAGGCGCGGTCCCGTACCTCTCCGACTGGTGGACGCTCGATCTGATCGGATTGAACGACGCCCGGATTGCGGTCACCGGCTCGCGGGAGCCCGCGTGGGTGCTCGCGAGCTCGCCCGACGTCCTGGTGCTCGCTTCGAGTGATCGGGAGGTGTTCACACCCTTCGACTGGAACACGTTCGAGCGTCCGATCTTCGACGCGGCGTCCGCTGCTGGATTCAAGCTCGTCGATCGACG
>CAYUAW010000342.1:0-3138 GCA_964442485.1 uncultured Polyangiaceae bacterium | reverse complement strand
AACGGAAGGCGCCGCCGGACGGTCTCGATGACTTCTCGGGTCGGACGACTGCCGGACGTATCGAATCGGATTGCAGCACCAGGGGCGGGCGTCGCAAGCGACTGGAACGACAGGCGCGACGCCTTCTCGCACGAGGCGTCATAGGGGCTGCTCGGGTCGCTCAGGAAGGCGTGCACGACGTTCTTGCCGCAGGTGCCGATGGTCGAGCCGTGGGATTCTCCCGAGAACACGACGTTGCGCGAGCGCGACAGCGTCCTCGCGGCGAGCGCGCCGTAGCTCGGTGGCGTCACCGGATCGAACTGCCCCGACGTCACCAGCGCGAACACGTCGCTCGCGACCGCCTCGTTCTCGATGGGCGGCGAAGGTGGCACGCCCCAGATCTTGCAGATGTCGAAGAAGGAACTCGGTGCGACCCACCTTCTCCAGGGCGGTGGGACGCCCGCCAGGTTGCGGTCGAGCGCGTCCGGCGACGAGAAGGGAACCTCGTCCGCGCACGTGACCGACAGATACGTCGCGGTGTCGATGAGCGGGGACGCCAGATGTTGCGACGAGAGGAGCGTCGCCAGCGCCGAGTAATCCTGATCGGTGACCTCCTGGACCAGCTCCGGCAAGAGCGAGATCGTCTCGGGCGAATACATGAACGTGATGAACAGGGACGCCGCCAGCGAGGCTGGTACGACCACCGTTGAACCGTCTCTGAGGGTCACGCTGGGCGGTGTCGCGTCGAGCCTCTCGAGTGCCGCCAGCTCCTTCGCCTCCACGTCGCCGTACATCGCTGCGCAGGGCGGCTGCGCGGAGCATGCGGCGCCGATGAGGTGTATGGCGCGGTAGACGTTCGCTCCTTGCTCGCCGATCAGATCGACCTGTAGCGGCACCACGGAGTCGATAATCACGGAGCTGATTCCCGCGGGATGGTCGCGCAGCGCAGTGAGCGCGTAGCGAGTGCCGTAGGAGATGCCGTAGAGGGAGACGCGCTCGTAGCCGAGGGCGCGTTGCACGGCAGCGGCGTCAGCCGCGTTCTCCGCGCTGCGGAACATCGCGAGATCGATGCCGCTGGCGGCCTGGGCCCTGCAGCGCGCGATCTGCGTGAGCAAAGGAACCTTCGCACCGGCGTCGGTTGCGCCGGCATCGAGCGCCGCCACGTCGGGGGACATGATGGCGGAGTCCGACAGATCGCAATCGGGCTTCGGTGACGAAAACCCGGTGCCGCGCTGATCGAACAGCACGAGGTCGTGATCCTCGAGCACGCTGGTGAAGGGGACGGAGTCTCCGAACAACCCCATGAGAGAGCCAGCTCCCGGGCCGCCGTCGAGATAGACGACGGGTTCCCGAGCGACGGCGTCGCCGTTGCTGTAGATCACGGCCACCGCGAGCTCGACGGGCGCGCCGCTGCTGCCGTCCGAGTATGCCGTCGTCGTCACCGTGCCGCAGTCCGCCGCGTAGGTCGTCGGCGGCGTCACCCAGCACACGTGCGGCTGAAACGCGGCGCCACGAGCGGGGATTCTCTCCACCGGGCGCCCCTTCGGTCCTTCCTCGAGCAGGGGCGGGTGATCGGAGGACGAGCACGCCAGCACGGCGGACCCGAGCCAGCACGCGATGACGCGACGAGACCTTCCCCGGATCACCCCGTCATTCTACGCGCACCGGAGAAAAAGAGCTTTGGCCTGCTTGCCATGAAAGTGCTTCGGCGGCCTCGCTCACGCGGGGCCGCCGAAATTCAGCCGATCCGAGGTGGAAGGCCGTTCAGTTCGCTGCTGCTGCTGCTGCGCCCGGGGGGATGCCGCCGGCCGGAAAATTTCCACCCTGGATTCCGACGCCCACCGAGGAGCCGAAGAGAATGCACATCTCGCCAGTGAGGAGCTCGTTCTTGAAGTAGAGCGTGTTGTCGGTCTGGTTGTTCACGTCGCATTCGATGTTGATCTTGTCGCCCTGCGTGACGGGCAGCACTCCGGAGACGGCGCCGTCCGTCTTCTTGTCGGGGTCGAGCGGCGGGTTCTTCGTGATGCTGTCGTAGTCGTACGCCACCGACTCCTGCCAGTTCCACGAGTCGTACACGAGCTCGTCGTTCTTCCACACGGCGAAGCGATCGGTCGCGGCGTGACGGTGTCCGAACATGTTGATGATGCGGCCATCTCCGCTGACATCGGTGCTGGCCTTCAGCACCTGCTGGCTGTGCGGAGGGATGCCCATCCACGGTCCGGCGAAGATCGTCACCGACGACGTCTTCTGCGTCACCTCGCTCGCGTCGACGAACCACACGTTGATCCACACCTCGCGCAGGATAGGTGTATCGCTGTTGTAGTTGTAGGCGTGGTGATTCAGGCAGAGCTGCGTGTTGGCGGTGAGCTTGCTGCCGAGCCCGACGTTCTCCGGTGCCTCTACACCGCCTGGCGGCATGTTGCGGATCAGGTTCTGGGTGCCGGGGAAGCCGCCGACGGGCGTTCCGGGGCAGCCGCTGCCACTCGGCAGATAGCCTTCCGGGCTATTGGCGCCCTGGACCAGCGTGTTGATCAGGTGGTGCGAGCCGGGTCGCATCCGGATCTGCGTGTAGTTGTACCAGTGGTCTTCCAGTGCATCGATGTTCGCGATGCCGTAAGCGTTGAACTCCTCGCCCGGCTTGAGCAGGTACTTGGCGACTTCGGCGGTGTCCGAGTAGCTCTTCGGCCCGAAGTGGATCTGGATGCCCTTCCCCTCCGGCGGAGGCTTGATGCAGTACTCGTCACCGGGGAACCCGCTCTGCAACCCGCACGGATCCGGATCCTTCGAGCAAGGCTTCGACGCGGACGCGATGGCGTTGTCATCGCAGGTCGAGCCGTCGGCACCAGCGCTGCTGGGAGACGTGCTGCCGTCCTGATCGACGACCTTCGTCGGCTTGTGTGTCGACGGGGCGGAGGGCTTGGTGTCTGACGAACAGCTTGCAGCTGCGACGGAAAAGACGGCGATCAACGCCGTCGTGAAACGAGAGACCATACGGAGGCTCCTTTCAGTCGGAAAAACGTGGTCGGCTCCGCTGTACCGACCGTTCCACTTTTCGCTGGCCTCGTCTAGCGATAGGCACCCCTTGGCGCCAGGGGATAGGATCGGGACCGGTCCGATCGACTCGACTGACTAGCCCCGGTTGCCAGGAGAAGAAAAATC
>CAYUAW010000341.1:0-8359 GCA_964442485.1 uncultured Polyangiaceae bacterium | reverse complement strand
TCGCGGTGGCGTCGTGCGTCTTCACGTCGGCGACGGCGACCGCCCAGGTGAACATCGAGTCCGTTCGCAAGCAGCTCGATACGGAGTCGTTCGGTGCGCGGGTACGGTTCTCGTTCGCCACCTACGCGGGCAATACCCAGGGCGTCAACCTGGGCACGTCCGGCATCGTCGGTGGTCGCATCGGCGCCAACACGGGCTTTGTAACGGCGAGCGCGGACTACGCGCGCTTCAGCGGAGTGACCGACGTGCAGAAGTCTTTCGCTCATCTGCGGCACAACTACGAGGTCACCGACTTCTTCTGGTGGGAAGAGTTCGTCCAGTCGGAGACTGACCACTTTCGAAGAATCCAGGTTCGCGCGCTCGCGGGGACGGGCCCGCGGTTCGCGCTCTTCGAGACGCACAAGTGGATAGAGCTCTACGTTGGCTTCTCCTACATGCTCGAATACACGAGCATCGATCCCTCCGCCGTGATCCTCGAGCCGGCGCTGGTTCACCGCCTGAACAACTACGTCGTGCTCACGATCAAGCCCGACGAGCGCGTGGTGCTCAGTACCATCATGTACTATCAGCCCCGGTTCGACGAGCTCTCGGACGCTCACGTCCTGAACGTGAGCAGCGTGGAATTCAAGGTGACGAAGCTGCTGGCGAGCCGCATCGACGCGACCACGCGCTACGAGAGCACCGTCCCGGAAGGCGTGAAGCACGCAGATCTGGAGTTCAAGAGCTCGGTCGAGCTGAAGTTCTGAGGCAATCTGTCCGCCTCGCGCCGTTCCGCCCGGCGCGGATCGCGCTGCAGGACGCGCCATTCCACCAGGCCGAAGGGCCGAGCGAAGTGGCACGCGTGATGCTTTGGAGATCGCATCATGATTCGCTCTCCACAATCCAGGTCGAGCTCCGAGGCGCTGGGACCGTTCCCTCTTGTCCCCATCGATTCGAGGAGACACGTCGTCGCAGATCCTACGAGAACGCGGTTCGGAGTCGGTGAAGTCCGTATCGATCACGCCGCGGGCATCCCGCTGCGCGCGCGCCGCCTCGCTGCGGCGCCTGCCAGCGACTGGGCGGAACAGCCGAGGTTCCATGACGGCGCCCAGCTGCGCGCGCGCGCTTTCCACCCCGATGACGACGCGCCGGTCGAGCTGCCGCTGCGGTCACGCTCGTCGTCCATCATCGTGATGGCTGGGCTCTTTCTGGCCTTCGTCGCGGTGTGTGTCAGCATCTTCTTCTCGGGGATCAGCGCGACCACCCTCGTGAAGCGTGAGACCCCGGTGACGGAGCCTGCTCGTGCGGTGGCGCCGCCGTCCACGCAGACGGTTTCCGACATGGCGTCCACGACGGCTGCGATTGCTGCGCCCGGGGAGAAGCTCGTGACGCCCGGGACGCGGCGCGCAGAATTCGTGCAGAAGCGCTGACGAGCTCGCGCGCTACCGGCTGTGGCCCTCGCTCAACCCATCCACCGTTGCATGGCGTCGAGCGCGAGCTCCCGTCCCAGATCGTAATCGCGTGAGAGCTTGGTCGCATCACGGCTGGTCCGCGTGGTGGAGAGCATCGCCGGGGGTGCGAGCTGAAGCACGGTGCAGCCGGACGGGGGTGAGTGAATGAACTGCACGGACCGCGCATACTGCGCGGGAGAACCGTTGATCGCGTCGATGAGGGCCGGCTTCTTGCGAAGCAGTGCGGCGAGAACCCGGTTCTCGAACCGCGGCTTCTTGACGTACGTGGCAGGCCGCGAGCGCACGACGAGGATCCGGCGAGCGCCACGCCGGTAGGATTCTTCCACCGGGATGGGGTCCGCGACGCCGCCGTCGATCACCGGCTCGCCGTCGACGACGATGGTCCGCCGGTACAGCATCGGCAGCGCGCAGGAGCCCTTCAGCACGTCGAACATGTTCTCGTGCCGCGGGCGGAGGTAGAGCGCGCGCCCCGTCGCCGTCGAGGTACCGACGACGACGAACTCCGTGGGGCCCGAGAGGATCTTCTCGACGTTCAGCGGTTCGCGCTGCGCGAGAGTATCCCAGAGCCAGTCGAGATCGACGACCGAGCCGCCGCGGACGGCGCGCAGCGGGTCGATGAACTGCCGCGACGTCATCAGGTCGAAGTAGGCGCGCCGGTTGCGGCCGTCCTGTCCGGCGAGGTGGGAGGCGAGATTGCAGGCGCCCGCGGAGACGCCGACGGCCAGGTCGAAGGGATGGAACCCGCGCTCCATGAAGACGTCGAGGGCGCCGACCGCGAACACACCGCGCATCGCGCCGCCTTCGACGACGATGGCCGTCTTGCCGTGAAAGGACATTCTCGGGCAGTGTATACTTCACGGCTTCGAACATGAACGGAACATCAGTGAGGGTGCTTTCGCCGATCACCGCCCTCGCCGCGGTCTGCGCCGTGGCGTGCGGCTCGAGCGGGGACAAGGGCTCGAGTGCGTGCACGACGCCGGAGATCGTCGGCACCGTGTTCGGAGGTACGGGAACGGCGAGCCTCAGCGGCACGGGCACGCTGCCCGACGGCATCAAGGACGGGCTCGAGGTCGGCGTCCTCATCGACCTGCCGAACGAAAGCCTCGGCGTCTTACCTGATGATATCTTCATGACGAACGACCGCGTGTGCGGAAAGAGCGTGCGCTACACAGCGAAGGCGCTCTCGGCCGGGACTTACCGGCTCGGCTTCGACATCCATGACCCGAATTCGGACTCTACGGATGCCCTCTTCGAGGGCGAGTCCACGACGGACTTCACCGTCACTGACGGCCAGGCGCTGATGCTCGACGTGACGTTTCAGCTGAACCCCAAATAGCTGATAGCATCGCCCGGCACGCTCGCTTTCGTGCACGCCGAACCATAGTGAGACGCCAGGTATGAAGACGCGGGTCGTCCGCTTCGTGGGGTGGGTTCTACTCGTCGCGGGGTGCGGGCGCAGGGATGCGTCGCCGGGCGGCGCCGCGTCGGCGTCGCCTCCACACACCGCGCCCGGTGCGCGCGAGGTGCCGCCGCCGGGCGCGGGCGACCCCGCCGGCGTCGCTCGCGGGCAGCGCGCCGAGCGTCGGGGAGCTTGCTACTTCGGTCCAGGGGCCATGCCGGGCGACACGCTGGATCTGGACTCACCGAAGCCGGCGGACATTCCGATCGATCACTTCGTCGTCGTGATGCAGGAGAACCGCTCGTTCGACCACTACTTCCAGAAGCTCCCCGACTTCGGACAGCGGGACGCGGACGTCGCGCCGCCGACCTACGTGAACGCCGACCCCTCCGGTGAGGGCGAGATCGTGCACCCCTTCCTTGCGGATTCGCCCTGTCTCGCCGACGTCCCGCACAACTGGATCGCCGTGCATCACCAGCTCGCCGAGGGGAAGATGACCGGCTTTCTGGCCTCCGCGAACCCGGACGGGCGGCGCGCGCTCGCCTACTACGATGCCGATACGCTCGGCTACTACTACACGCTCGCGAACACCTTCGCGATGAGCGATCGGTACTTCGCAGCGGTGCCGGGGCCCACCTTTCCGAACCGGATGTTCTTCCTCTCGGCGTCGTCCTTCGGCCACGCGGTGAACACGCCGCCTCCACCGCGGGACGAGGAGCGGACGCTGTTTCATCAGCTGGAGAAGAAGGGGCTGTCGTGGGTTCTCTATGCGCAGGGGCGCACGTTCGAGGAGCAGATGTACCCGCGCCTGCACGCGGAGAAGGGCGAGCACTTCCGCGACTTCGAGGAGTTCTTCACCGACGCTGTGAGCGGAAAGCTGCCTTTCTTCGCCTGGATCGAGTCGACGTACGACGGGCGCGTCGGAACGGACGAGCACGCCCCTGGCAACGTGCAGGTCGGGCAGGCCTTCGTCGCGCGCGTCGTGAAGGCCTTCACCGCGAGCCCGACGTGGTCGCGGAGCGCCCTCATCCTGACGTACGACGAGCACGGCGGCTTCTTCGATCACGTGCCGCCTCCGCGCGCGTGCCCGCCCGACGACGAGCCCCCGCACCTGGAGACCTTGCCGGAGAACTCGCGCTTCGACCGGCTCGGCGTGCGCGTTCCGTTCGTCGTTGTCTCGCCGTTCGCCCGCGCGCACTTCGTCTCTCACAAGACGTACACGCACACCTCCGTGCTCCGGCTGGTGCAGGCGCGCGCGGACTTGCCTGCTCTGACGCGCCGTGACGCCAACGACGAGCCCCCCTTCGATCTGTTCGACTTCCGCGCGCCGCCCTTCGCGTCGCCGCCGCCGCTGCCCGACGCAGTGGTCGACGAAGCGGCGAAGAAGCGCTGCCTCGCCGAGGAATCGGAGCACCGTCCGCACCGGTAGAGCCTGGAAATCTTCCCGAAACGTTCCGGCGCCCGTGGCGGGTGAAATCCCTTCGTCATGGCCACGGAGCTACCCCGCGTCGGCGTCGCACAGAGCTTCACCCCGGACCACGCCAAGGTCGAGGCGGTGAAAAAGCGGCTCGTTGCAGCCGGCGTCCGCACCTGCTTCGCGACGTTCACCGACGTCTACGGGATACCCAAGGCGAAGGCGACGCCCATCGATTCGTTCGAGCACATGTGCGAGGGCAGCGAGCTCTACACGGTCGGTGCGTGCGAGGGGCTCGGCCTGGTCGGGCCGCAGGAGGACGAGTGCGCGACGGTTCCGGACCTGGACAGCACCATCGTGCTCCCCTGGGACAGGACGGCGGCCTGGTTCAGCAGCGATCTCCACTACCACGGCGAGCCTTACGCGGGGGATCCCCGCGGCATCCTGAAGCGCGTGCTCGAGCGCGCCGAGGGGCTCGGGTTCCGCTTCAACCTGGGCATCGAGCCTGAGCTCTACGTCCTTCGAAAGGACGAGAGCGGCGCGCTCGTCCCCATCACGAAGACGGCGTTCCAGGGACCGAACGCCTGCTACGACCTCGCGCTGGCGACCGAGTCGGACGCGTTCCTCGAGCCGATGTCACGCTACCTGAACGAGCTCGGGTGGGGTCTCTTCTCGTACGACCAGGAGTGTGGTCGCGGCCAGTACGAGTTCGACTTCGGGTACACCGACGCGCTCTCCATGGCCGATCGCTTCGTGTTCCTGCGCTTCATGGCCAAGAAGATCGCGCACTCCATCGGTGCCGTGGCGACGTTCATGCCGAAGCCGTTCGCCGACGACTTCCGCAGCGGCGCACACTTCAACATGTCGCTCGCCGATGCGAAGACCGGCGAGCCGCTGTTCGCTCCGGGTCGATCGGCCGGGAAGCTCGCGAGCCGCTACGGCGCGGGCTGCTCGGACCTGGCGCTGCATTTCATCGCGGGTCTGAAGCGGCACGCGGCGGCGATCACGGCCGTCACCTGTCCGAGCTACAACTCGTACCAGGGGCTCATCGCTCAGGGCGAGCTGCGTGAGTTCTCCTGGGCGCCGGTCCTGGTCGCCTGGGGCAAGAACAACCGGAGCGCGATGCTCCGGCTGCCGGGGAACCGTTACTGCGTGGAGAACCGCGCCGTCGACATGTCGACCAACCCATACCTTGCCGCGGCCATCTCGCTCGCGGCGGGGCTGGACGGCATCGAGGAGCGCCTCGACCCCGGCGAACCCCTGAACGACGATCTCTACAAGCACGCCGGCAAGGATCTCGCTGCCAGGGGCATCAAGCTTCTGCCGAGGACCTTGCTCCACGCGATAGAAGCGTTCGAGGCCGATTCCCTTCCGGCGAGGGCGTTCGGGGATTTCTACAAGGGCGTCTACTCGGCTCACAAGACGAAGGAGTGGGAGCAGACCTTCTATCGAGTGACCGACGAGCAACGGAGCGAGCTGCTCACGTTCATCTGACTCACTGGAGGAGCTCGCGCAGGGCGGCCTCGATGAAGGCGGTCGCTTCCGGAACGCGGTCCGGGCCGCCGCCGACGTGCCCGAAATCCGTCTCGAGGATCCGGAGCTCGGCGTTCGGCATCGCCCGCACCTCCAGGGCGCTGTCCTCGGGCGGAAAGTAGAGATCCGTCGACGACGGCATGACGATGGCGCGCGCGCGGATCGCGCCGAGCGCTCGCGTGAAGTCGCCGGCGTACGAAGGGTTGTCGCTGATGTCCGCGCGCTGCCAGGTGTCGAGAACGGCGAGCAGATCGTTCGCGTCGTAGCCACGGTGGTCTGCGCCCCAGGCGTCGAGCAGCGCGTCGATCGAGTCGAAGCCGAGTCGACGGTAGAGCCCGTCGCGGAAGAAGGCCTGGCTGTACGCCCATCCGGCGTAGACGCGCCCGAACGCCGTCAGACCGCGGGCGGGCGGGCGCGTGTAGCGGCCAGCGTCGAAGTCCGCGTCCGCGAGCAGGGCCGCCTTCACGCCCTCCAGGAACACGCGGTTGTGCGGGGACGTCCTTGCCGAGCCGCAGACGGCGAGCAGCCCGTCGACGCAATCGGGAAAAAGCGCGGCGAGGTGGTACGCCTGCTGCGCTCCCATGGACCAGCCGAAGGCAACGCGGACGCGCTCGATGCGCCAGAGCTCCCGGAGCATCCGTTTCTGACAAACGACATTGTCGTAGATCGCGATGCGCGGGAAGCGGTGGCCTCCTTGCGTCGGGTGGTTGCTGGGGGACGACGAGACGCCGTTGCCGAACAGGTTCGGGATGACGACGAACCAGCGCTCGGGGTCGAGGGCGCGGCCCTTCGCCACCATGCTGGCGTTCTCCCGGTGCGTCCCCGTGTAGTACGTCGGGAAGACGACGACGTTGTCACGAGCGGCGTTCAGCCGCCCGAGGGTCGTGAAGGCGAGGCGCGCGTCGCGGAGCACCTCGCCGGACGCGAGCTCGAGATCGCCAGGGGTGAAGTAGCGAACGCCGTCCTGCACGTGAACAGGCTACACGACGCCGGCCCGCGTCACGCTGCGCCGGCGGGCGGTTCAGGTCGGGGGCGTCGTGGTGGGGCCGCACCCCTGGCACTTACTCGTGATGCAGCTGTCCACCTCCTGCATCAACCCGACCGCCGACGAATGGTCGTGGAGCGGCTGCTTGCAGGCCTGGATGCACTCCGACTCCGTCCCGCAGGGCTTGCTGAAACAATCGATGAGCGCGCTGCAGTCGTTGTCGGCTGCGCACCGCATGAGGACGCTGCCGCAGGAGTTACACATGCAGTTGTTGCAGGTGTCGTCTCCGGAGTAGCCGGTCAGGCTGATACCGGCCTGACAGAGGCGCGCGTCGAGCGGAGTTGCGGCAGGAAAGCCGCCCGCCTCGTCGGCGGGGTGCCCGAGGCCGGCGGAGTCGATCCAGGTGACGCCGCAGTCCTGCGGTGGAAGCTCTCGCGTGCTGCCCGCCGGCCAGAACCAGCCCGCCAGGATGCACATCTCGTCGGTGCCCTTGATGCCGTACCGGAGCTCCGAGTCGTTCGGGTTGTCGAAGTCGCACTCGAACTTGAAACCTTCGCCCGACTTCGCGAGCTCGGGGGGGTCGAAGTCGAAGTTCGGCTCGTTCTTCCAGTCGTGGCTCGTCCAGACGTGCTCTCCGTCATTCGCCCCGCCGCTGTGCCAGACGGTGAAGTCGCGACCCTGCTGGTGAGTGTGCCGGAGGATCGACGAGAGCATGATGTCGTTCTTGAAGCGGCAGTCCGCGACGAATTTGCCGGACTGGTGCGGCGGCACGTCCACCGTGAAGTTGAAGAAGCTGAACGCCGTCGCGATGTGCTCGATGGAGCTTCCGTCCACGAGGTGCACGTTCATGGCGCTCTGGGCGTGCACCTCCGTGTCGCTCGTATTCAGGTAGTGGTAGTCGAACACGATGCGCTGGTTGCCGTGGAGCACGCTGCCCACGCCCTTCGGGAACTTGCGGTCGATGTAGGGAGTCTGGGCGGATCCGACGAAGACGAGCCCGTCCTGCGGGAACTCGTAGTTCGTGCCGTTGCAGATGACCTTGTCGCCGATGTTCATGGCGCGCAGCGCGGCGTCCGAGGCACTGCCCGGAAGCGCCGCTGCGACGACGAGGTGATGGCTGTGCACGGCGTTCGCCAGCTCCACCGCGCCGACGTAGTAGGTCTCGTCCGGTGTGCCGGGGAGCTCGCCGATCTCGCAGTACTCGACGTCCCCGCCTGGATCGATGTCGGCGCCCATGCTCCGGACCTGGAAGCCGTCGGTAGGGACGGTCAGATCGTCGAGGCCGGTCGGCTCGGGTGCGGCGTCGGAAGGCGCTGCACCGTCGCCAGGCGCCGGCTCATCGAGATGAGGCGTGGCGACATGACCGCGCTCCGGCGTGGAGGTACACGCCGGCGACAGCACCAGCAAGCCGGCGCTCACACAGAGCGAAACAGTACGCATCATTCAAGGGCCTCGAACGCGCCGCCCTTAGCAAACCGACCGACGACATCCATTAGCGCGAATCCGATACAGCAGGGCTAACTAGTAGGCTCAATCGACTAACGAAACGCGCCATGACGCGCAGCTTCGCCCGCCAC
>CAYUAW010000340.1:0-8371 GCA_964442485.1 uncultured Polyangiaceae bacterium | reverse complement strand
AAGACGCCGGAGGGACGTGTGCGTCGTTCTGTCAGCATCCGCCGAACGCCGTGGCCTGCTGTCTTCAGGGCAACGTGTGCGGCATCAACTACGGCCCAGGCTGCGTGCCGTGGAAGAAGGACGCGGGCTGAGGGAGGACGGACGGCAGGAGCCGTCGGTCTTTGCCCGAGAGCTCCTTAGGAGCCGTCCGGGATCACGAAGCCCTTGCCGAGCGTCACCGGATTCCCGCTGAAGGGGGGAATTCGAACCGTCTTGAACTGCTGTGCGACGCAATCGCCGACCGCGGTGCCCGACAGCTTGCCCTGGATGGTCACACTCTGGGCGGCCCCGCTGGTCGCGAGGGTGACGAGGGCTCGACCGGGACCCGACTCGCCGCCGGCCCGGCGACAGCTGGCGACGAGCTGAGCGGCGCGCGTCAGCTGCGCCTGCGCGGTGGCCTTGTCGAAATCCGATTGCGGCTCCGCGGCGGTGGGGTCCTGCGCAGCAGCGGCGCGGTCGTCGAGCTTCACGCCATTCGCGATCGCCGCGACACGATCCTTGTCCTTCTCCTCGGTGAGCGTCACCCTGGCGGCGGCAGCAGCGGCGGCGACCGCTTGCTCTGCAGCCCGCGCGGCTTCCATGTCGTGCACCATCCGCTCCACGGCCGGCGCCTTGGTGCCCGCCGTCACCGCCCCGGGTCGCACGTAGCCGGGCGTTTGCTCCGGGGGCAAGCTGTCGAGGCTCTGTCCCTCCATCGCGGGTGAGGCGGGGCCCGTCGTCGAGAGAAGGGGCGTCTCGCCGTGGGGGGTCGTGCTCGCTCCCGGCGCCGCGGCATGAGCCACTTCATGCACCTCCGGACGCGGCACGCGCAAGCGCAGCAGCAACACCGCCGCTCCCGCGAGCACCACACCGAGCACTGCGCCGAGCAGGAGGAAGCGGTTCGGCCGCTGCGGGGGCCCCGAGGGCTGGCTGAGCGTCTGAACGCCGCTCGAGCCGTCACCCGGCAGGAACGCAGCGCCGAGATCTCGCGACACCGACGAACCCGAGTAGCTCGGATTGCTGGGCGGATCGCTCGGGGAGACGCTGACGCTGATGAGCTCCTCGTCGCTGACCACCGAATCTTCCGACACGAGGCTCGTCGCGACATAGGCCGCGCCCTCGAGCGATTTGATCGCGCCACGGATCTGCTGCCGCCGCTGCTCGATGCGCGAGCCAAGGACGCGCTTCAGAAGCCCCTTCACGCCTGCTGCCGGAACGAGGATGCGCTCCTCCACCAGGTAGCTCTCGAGCGCGTCACGGAACTCTTCCGCCGTCTGGTAGCGCCGGTCGATGTCGCGATCGAGGGCGCGCATCACGATCGACTCCAGTTGCTCGGGGTACCGCGAGATGACCTGGGATGGCTTCGGGATCTTTCCCCAGGTCACGAGCTCGAGCGTGTGGCGATCGTCCCGACCGCGGAAGAGCCGGTAGCCGGTGGTGAGCTCGAACAGCACGATGCCGAGGGAGAAGACGTCGCTGCGGCGATCGAGCGGCTTGGCCTGCGCCTGCTCAGGCGACATGTAGCCGAACTTTCCGCGGATCTTTATCTCGTCCTCGGTGTTGATGTGGTTCATCGCGCCGGCGACGCCGAAGTCCACGAGCTTCACCGCGCCGTCGAGGCCTATCAGGATGTTGTGCGGCGAGACGTCGCAGTGGACGATCTCCTTCAGCTGCCCGTCCCAGCCACGGAGCTCGTGCGCGGCGTGGAGGCCCGCCGCGGTGTCCGCGATCAGTCGCACCGCGACCTCCGGCGGAATCGGCCGCCGCTTGTTCGCCTCGGCGATGAGCGTGTGCAGGGAGTCACCCTCCACCCACTCCATCGCCATGTAGAGGATGCCCTGCTCCTCCCCGACGTCGTACACGCGCACGACGTTCGGATGGTCGATGCTCCCGACGATCTGGCCCTCGTCGAGAAACATGGAGCGAAACTCCGTGTTCGACGCGAGATCGGGCAGCATCGCCTTCACCGCGATGAGCTGCTCCGGTTCATGGGGATTCGGCTTTCCGCGTGCGACCCACACGCTCGCCATGCCGCCCCGACCTATTCGTACGAGCAGCTCGTATTCGCCGAGAGTGGAGCCGCGCTCTAGCTCGAAGCTCATGTTCGTCGTCCGTCCGACCCGGGCACGAGAGCCCGGGCCGCGATGAACTCGCCTAGCTTAGCGTCTCGCCAACGTGGTGTTCGTGCGAAATCCGGACCTACGCAGCGCGTCACGGGCTGGTGTGCGAGATGGGAGCTTCTGCCGGAACGCGAAAAGGCCAAACACCACGCGAGCGGAGCGAGCGCGCCGAAGGCGGCGGGGGGAGCAGTTCGCCGAAGGCGAAGCTGCGGGGGGCTAAGGCCCCCCTGTGCTAAGGGGGTCCCATGAAGCCGGGGCTGTCGATCGATCCCACGGACATCCTCGCGCTCGTCCTGATGGGGCTCTTCGCGATGCGCCGGATCAACATCCGAGGCACCGATCCCGCTGCTTTTCCACAGGTACCGATCGGTGCTTTCGAAGCGTGGCGGGCGCGCGCCGATCGCGCCAAGAGCATCGCCATCCACATCTGCTTCGCCAAGTTCGCCCTGAACTCGCTGTGGTTCTTCGTCATCGGGCGCCGCGTCATTCCGCCCGTGCTCGCCACGGGCGGGTGGCTCATCTTCCTCGGGTGGGTCGGCGGCATGATGTACGCCTGGTGGCTCGCGTCGTCCGCGCAGAACATCGCGGATGCCCTGGGGATCGCGGCTGGCCGGCGCCCGCCCCTGGCGAGCTCCGCGAGGACTACGGAGCCGACCGCCCCCGAGGAGCCGGAGGCGTCGTCTCACTGAAGGGGGGCCGCTTCGACAGGCACGAGGCGATGCCCTTCACCATGTCCGGCGGAGCGCCGTTCGGCAGCTGAGGTGAGCCCATGACGTTCACCAGGAACCGGTCGAGAGGCAGCCAGACGAAGAGCGCTCGCCCTTTGATGCTGTCGAAGGGAGCGCCACCGCCGCGCCCCCCGAACCAGGCGCGCGAGTCGCGGCTGTTGTTCCGGTTGTCGCCGAACACCCACACCTCCCCCGGCTGGACGACGAACGGCCCCTCGTGGCGATCGAAGTGCCCGGCCTCGTAGAAGGTGAGGTACGCCCGTTCGCCGAGGTACTCGACGAAGAGCTCGCCGGAGTCGGTCGGCCCTTCCTTCTGTTCCGTGAACGTGTACGTCCCGACGAGGCAGCTCGGCACGCGCCACCCATTGATGATGGGGTGACCGGCCTCTGCCTCCAGGATGTCGCCCGGGAGCGCGATCACCCTCTTGATGTAGTCCTCACGCTCGTCGCTCGGCCCGTGGTCGGGATTCTCGAAGACGATCACGTCGCCGCGCGAGGGCGGCATGCGCGACAGGATGCGCGTATTCGTGAAGGGAACGACGGGGCCGTAGATGAACTTGTTTACGAAGATGTGATCGCCGATCTGCAGCGTCGGCAGCATGGAACCGCTCGGGATCTTGAACGCCTCGACGACCACGGCGCGGAGAAGCACCGCCACCAGCACCGCGACGCCGATGGACTCGATGTACTCGCGCAGCTCGCTCTTTCGCCACGGCTCGACGGCCGTCGAGCGGCGCACCAGGCGCTCGTGGGCGCCGTGGAACGCCTCCTCGTCGAACGGCTCCGCCCGCATCACACGCCGCAGGTCGAGCACCGTCGCCTCGAGCTCGTCGCGCGTGCTGCGCGGGACCTTCCGCTCGACCGATTTCGAACGATGGACGAGGATGCGATCGATCTCGTCCGCGAGCTGCGCGGCCGCCTCGTAGTCGTCGCGCACCTCCCGTGGCAGGCCTAGTCGACCGGCGACGCCCAGGCGATCGGCCAGGGGGAGCTGATGGCGCACTGACCAGAGCGCCATCTCGAACAGGGTGAACAGGACGATCCCTGCCGGCACCTCCTGGTCGCGGACGAAAGAGCGGATGACGCTGAAGAGGTCCGTCGCGATCAGATCCGGCGGCGCTCGGAGCAGCTTCACCGTCACGATGGCAAGCAGGAACGGCGCCGCGAAAAACCAAGCTCCTAGAAAGAGCGTTCGGATGAGCTTGGGGTTCTCTGACACGACTGGCTGAGGGCCCTGTTGACGGCGGCCACTCTTACTCGGCACGGGGCTACCGAGCAACCATGCGAGAAGGGCTTCTTCGCGAGCCCGTCCTCGGCGCCGGCCGTTCCCTCCGGGGCCCCTTCAGGGCTTGTCCCCGACCTCCACCACGTAGTCGACGCGGGCCGCTCGGTCGTCGCCCTGGATTGCCGGGGGGGCCGCCTGCCCGATGGCGCCGCTGTTGTCGACCATCAGGTAGTACGCACCCTTCGGCACGGGTACGACGCGCTTCCATGCCGACCCGGCCACGACCGTGTCCATCAACAGCGGCGGGGCCGTGAGCGTCGTTGGACCCGGGGTGTGCACGAGGCGATCGACGACCCGGTCGCCGTCGTCCTTTCCGATGAGGAAAACGTCGACGGCGGGCGCTCCATCGACCTGCATTGTCATGTAGAGGGCCTGTCCGTCGTCCGGCACGATGAGGCCGCCGACGAGATCCTGCTGGTTCGAGTGCACCTCCGTCCGGTCGTCGGTCAGCGTCACCTTGTCCTCGCTCTGGACGATGAACGGCCGGAACGGGCGGCTGCCGACCGCGACGACGCCCATACCGAAGTCCGTTTCACCGTTGGAGCTGTAGCGGATGACGGTGAAGCCGCGCTTCAGCTGGCCGTCCACGATGTCGTGTCCGAGCTGGTCGGGGTTCACGCCAGTCACCGCCATGCCGGTCTGGGCGAGCGCGGACTCGACCACGAGCGTCCGGAACGACGCCGAGGCGACGTTTCGCGGCCGGAAATAGACGTACAGCGCGCCACCCTGGAGCTGAAAATCCGGGGCGTATTCGACGAGGCCGGAACTCTCGAAGGCGAGGCGCTGCGTCAGGTTCGTCCAGCCGTAGCCCGTCCCCGAGTACTGCACGATGAACGACTTGCGGCTCTCGTCGTCGATGATCTGCGAGTTGCAGCCGCTGGCGAAGAACCGGCCCAGGACGGGCTCGCCGTCGCGGAGCTTCAGCGGGGCGCCTCGATCGCGCATCTCCTTGCAGAACTGGTCCAGCCCGAACTTCAGTAGATCGAAGCGGAGGGACTTGTTCGAGGGGTCGTTGATGACGCCGGGGCCGAGCATTCCCATGGCGTCGATGCCGAGGGTGTCGCGGCTCGGGCAGCCCACCCCTCCGAGAAGGGCAAGGGCGGCCGCCATGCCGAGCGAGCGAACGCGCATGGTCGCGCAGCCTATCATGGCGTGGCTCGCCGACGGTAAGGACCTCGGCCCGAGCACCCTCCCTTCGGAGTTGACAGTCCGGCGTGCCCGGATGAAAGGCTTTGTCTCGGACCTCCGAGAATGAATTCGATCGCCGTCATCGGCGCTGGTGCGTGGGGGACGGCGCTCGGAAAAGTGCTCGCGGACAAGGGCCACCCGGTCAGGCTATGGGTGCGGCACGAAGACCAGGCGATTGCGATCGCGCGGGACGCGGAGAATGCGCGCTACCTGCCCGGCGTCAGGCTCCCCCGGTCGCTCGTGCCGACCTCCTCGCTGAAGGAGGCGCTCGAGGGCGCATCGCTCGTGGTCCTGGTCGTGCCGTCCCACGCGCTACGGGAGACGGTGTCCGCGGCGCGCGCCTACCTGCCGGCGGGCGCCGTCCTGGTGAACGCGACGAAGGGTATCGAGAACGACACCCTGATGATCATGGCGGAGGTCGTCGCTGACGTGCTCGGCCCCGGGACCGACGAGCGCTTCACGGTGCTCACCGGCCCGAGCTTCGCGCGCGAGGTCGCCGCCCAGGTTCCGACCAACATCGTGGTCGCGTCTCGGAACGCCGCCCTGGCCGAGGACGTGCAGCGTGTCTTCGCCACGGACTGGCTGCGCGTTTACTCGAGCGACGACCCGGTCGGTGTCGAGGTGGGCGGCGCCCTCAAGAACGTGATTGCCATCGCGGCGGGCGCTTGCGACGGCCTCGGCTTTGGTCACAATACGCGGGCGGCGCTGGTCACGCGCGGGTTGGCGGAGGTCGTGCGCATCGCGATCGCGAAGGGCGGCAACGTCCTCAGCATCGCCGGCCTCGCCGGCCTCGGCGATCTGGTGCTCACCTGCACGGGCGAGCTGTCGCGCAATCGTACGGTCGGCTTCGAGCTCGGCCGGGGGAAGAAGCTCGACGAGGTGCTGTCGGCGCTCGGGCACGTCGCCGAGGGCGTCCGGACGGCGAAGAGCGTGCACGATCTGGCGCAACGGCTGGACGTGGATCTGCCGATCTGCAACGAGGTCTACAGAGTCCTCTACGAAGGCAAATCGCCGCAGCGCGCCGTGGAAGACGTGCTCACCCGCCCACTGAAGCGGGAATGGTAACGAAAGCCGGCCGCGGCAGGCAGGCGCGGCAAGCGGAGACGAAACGCCGCGTGCGACCCATGAGCCGACGCGGGCCGCTCTGGCCACTTGGCTGACGGGTACCCGGATTGCGGCTTTCGGCCCGGGCCACTAGTCTGAGGTGATCCAATGGCGATGCTGCGATACTTTCCCCGTGAGGGATCGCCTGTCCTCTACGCCATTCACAAACCGGTGATGACGGTCGGCCGCGCGCTCGGCAACGACGTGCCCATCCCCGATCGCAGCGTGAGGGAACACCACGCGCAGATCGTCTTCAACGGTCGCGACTACCAGCTCGAGGAGCTCGACCGCGAGGCAGAGATCGCGATCAACGGGAAGAAGAAGCGTCGGGCGCGCCTGGTCGACGGGGACAGGCTCTCCTTCGGCACCGCGCAGCTCGGCTTCACCATGTTCAGCGAGCTGCCCGCCGCCCAGCCGGAGGGCGAGCGCGACGCGCCGAGCGAGCTCGCGGGGCTGCGCAAGCTGTTCCAGTTCAGCGAGCGGCTCATGAGCGTTTCCTCGGTCGACGAGCTGCTCGAGGCGCTGCTCGACGACGTGATCGAGATCACCGGAGCCGCACGCGGCGTCGTGCTCCTGGTCGACGCCTCGGAAGGCGAGGGGGCGACGCCGCGCGTCCGCGCTTCGCGCAACGTGAATCGCGAGAGCATGGAGGACGCCAGCGGGACGATCAGCGACAGCATCGTCCGCCACGTCATCGAGACGAAGCGCCCCATCATCGTCAGCGACGCGCTGAGCGACACGACGTTCGGCAAGAGCGAGAGCGTGCTGGCGCTGAAGCTCTCGAGCGTCATGTGCGCCCCGCTGATGAGCCAGCGCGAGGTCGTCGGGGCCCTCTACGTGGGCAACGACGAAGTGAAGCACCTCTTCGACAGGAAGCAGCTCGATCTGCTGGTCATCTTCGCGGGGCAGGCATCGCTCATCCTGCAGAACGCCGTGCTCCTCAGCGCTCTCCGCGCCGACAAGGAGAAGCTCGCAGCCGAGCTCTCCGACAAGCGCTTCGGGGAGATCATCGGCGCCTGTCCTTCCATGATGGAGGTGTTCAGGAAGCTGCAGAAGGTCGCGGCCACCGACATCAGCGTGATGATCACCGGCGAGACGGGCACCGGCAAGGAGCTCATCGCCCGGGAGATCCATCGCCGGAGCAACCGGATCGACGGGCCGTTCATCAGCGTCAATTGTGGCGCGATCCCGGAGAACCTCATCGAGAGCGAGATGTTCGGGCACGTGAAGGGCGCGTTCACCGGCGCCATCGCGAGCCGCCCGGGGAAGTTCCAGCAGGCCGAGGGGGGCAGCCTGTTCCTCGACGAGGTGGGCGAGCTCACACCGGCGCTGCAGGTGAAGCTCCTGCGTGCAATCCAGGAGCGCGTCGTCTACCGCGTCGGCGACAGCAAGCCCGAGAAGTGCGACATCCGCATCATCGCCGCCACGAACCGCAACCTCGAGACGATGATCAAGACCGGAGAGTTCCGGGAAGACCTCTACTATCGCCTGAACGTCGTGAACCTCTGGCTCCCGCCCTTGCGCGACCGCGGCGAGGACACCTTCATCATCGCCAAGGCGCTCCTGTCGAAATACGCCGACGAGCTCCAGAGCCCTGTCCGCGGCTTCACGCCCGCGGCGCTGGCGGCCATCCGCAAGTTCGACTGGCCTGGTAACATCCGTCAGCTCGAAAATCGCATCAAGAAGGCGCTCGTGCTCTGCGACAAGACGCTCCTCGGTCCGGACGATCTGGACCTCGGCCTCGAGGCGCAGGCGCCCATCGTTCCGCTCGAGAAGGCGAAGGAGGATTTCCAGCGCCGCTACGTGCTCGAGGTGCTCGAGCGTAACAACGGCAACCGCACCCAGACGGCCCGTGACCTCGGCGTCGACCCGCGAACCATCTTCAGGTACCTCGAGCGGGAGCAGAACCCGCTGCCGAGCGGTAGCCC
>CAYUAW010000339.1:6874-8372 GCA_964442485.1 uncultured Polyangiaceae bacterium | reverse complement strand
CTTCGGTGCGTTCATCGGCGTGAGCACCGCGAGCACGCCGCCGGCCGCATCGGCCGCCCGGGTATCGACCGCCGAGACTCGCCCCGTCGAGATGGTGCTGCCGACGATCACGGCGTAGGCGACGTTCGCGACGGGGGTGTCGGAGGAGTACTGCGCGGCGCCCGTCACCTTGAGACGGCCGTCGACGCGATCGAGCCCCTGTCCGGTCAGTGCGGTCATACCGCGGCCGCTCCCTCGAGGGCTCTCACCAGCGTGCGCCGTGCGAGCTCGACCTTGAAGAGATTGTCCTTGCGCGGCCTGGCAGCGGAGAGCGCCGCTGCTGCGGCTGCCTCGAACGCGCCGCGCGTGGGCGGCTGGCCGACGAGCAGGTTCTCCGCCTCGGGGCACCGCCAGGGTCGGGTCGCGACGCCTCCGAGGGCAACTCGCGCCGCCTCGATTCTGCCGCCCTGCACGTCCAGCGCGACGGCGGCCGACGCGAGCGCGAACTCGTACGATGCTCGATCGCGGACCTTCACGTACCGCGCGTGCGCGAAGAACGGCACGGCGGGCAGCGACACGCCCTTCACGAGCTCACCCGGCTCGAGCACGGTTTCCCGCTCCGGATGATCTCCCGGCGCAAGATGAAACTCCCCGATGGGAATGGCTCGCTCCCCGCGCCGGCCGAGCGTGTGGACGACGGCGTCGTAGGCGACGAGCGCGACGCACATGTCGGAGGGGTTCACTGCGATGCATCTGTCGCTGCCGCCGAGCACTGCGTGCGAGCGGTGCTCACCGCCCTGCGCCGCGCAGCCGCTGCCCGGCCGCCGCTTGTTGCAGCTCGCGAACCCGTTGCGGAAGTAGGGGCACCGCGTGCGCTGCAGCAGATTGCCACCGACCGTGGCCATGTTGCGGAGCTGCGGCGACGCGCCGGACGCGAGCGCCTGCGCGAGGGCAGGGTACTGCTCGACGATCGCCGGGTGGTCGGCGAGGGTGCTGTTCCTCACGAGCGCGCCGATCGACGCACCCTGCTCGGTCACGTCGATCTGCCGGAATGGCAGCGCCGAAAGGTCCACGACGGTGGCGGGGGTCATCACGCCGAGGCGCATGAGATCGACCAGGCACGTCCCGCCGGCGATGAACGCAGTGTGCTCGGGGTCGGCGGCGAGAGCGGCGTCGACGTCGCCCGCGCGGAGGTAGGCGAAGGAATGCATCAGGACTCCTTCTGCACGCGCTGGATGGCGCGCACGATGTTGGGGTAGGCGCCGCAGCGACACAGGTTGCCGCTCATGTGCTCGCGGATGGCGGCCTCCGTGGCGTCGCGGCGTTCCTTCAGGAGGCCGGCCGCGCTCATGAGCTGCCCGGGAGTGCAATAGCCGCACTGGAATGCGTCCTCGGCGATGAACGCCTCCTGCAGCGGGTGCAGCTTGCCGTTCTCGGCGAGGCTTTCGATCGTCGTGACCTCCGAGCCCTGCGCGGTGACGGCGAGCACGAGGCAGGAATTGACGCGGACGCCGTCGAT
>CAYUAW010000339.1:0-6774 GCA_964442485.1 uncultured Polyangiaceae bacterium | reverse complement strand
GAGGCGATCCCGAGGACGTTCTCGACGAGGCAGTCGCCTGGCTCGACGCGGGACGGCGCGTGGCGATCGCGACTGTCATCAAGACGTGGGGCTCCGCGCCTCGTCCGATCGGGAGCCAGCTCGCCGTCGACGACCGAATGGCGTTTGCAGGCTCGGTCTCCGGCGGCTGTGTCGAGTCGGCGACGATCCTGCTCTGGCATGCGCCGTCCGGTCGAAGGCGTTCTACGTGGGCGCGCTCGGCAGCCGTCGCGCGCACGCGGCGCGCCTGGAACGGCTCCGGGCCCCCCCTGTGTCGCCGGAGCTTCTCGCGCGCATCCGCCGCCCCGTGGGCCTCGCCATCGGCGCCGTCACGACGGCGGAGATCGCGACGTCGATCGTCGCCGACCTCGTGCGCACGTCCAGGCAGGCGGCCCCGTGAATCGCCCGCGGTCGAGCACCGTCGTGATTGACGCGGTCCACGTGCTCGTCGATATCGAAATGCAGGAAATCGTGGAGTCGATGGTAAAAGGTCTGGTGGACGAAACAGGATGACGCGCACCTTGCTCATCGACACGAGCTCGGTGGTGTTCCGGGCGCATCACGCGCTCCCGCCGATGAATACGCGGTCCGGCATGCCGACGGCAGCGCTCTACGGGACGTCCGCGTTGCTTCTGAAGCTCCTGCGCGAGGAGCGGCCGAAGGCGATGGCGTTCGCTCTGGACGCGCCGAAGGCGACGTTCCGGCACGAGCAGCTCGAGTCGTACAAGGGGACGCGCCTGCCGCTCCCCGACGCTCTACGCCCGCAGCTCGCCCGGCTCGGCGAGCTGCTCGAGGCGTTCGGCGTCCCCGCGTTTCTCGCGCCGGGGTTCGAGGCCGACGACGTGCTGGCCACGCTCGCCGAGAGGCTCTCGGTCCAGGGAGAGGCAGTTCGCATCGTCACCGGAGACCGCGATCTCTTCCAGCTCACGTGCGACGGCGTGGACGTTCTCTTCATCGGCCGACGCGGCGAGAAGCCCATCGTCTACGACGCAGCCGCCGTCGAGCGGCGCTTCGGCGTTGCGCCGGACCGGCTCCCGTTCCTCATCGCGCTCGTTGGTGACAAGTCGGACAACCTGCCCGGCGTCCCCGGCATCGGGCCCCGCTCCGGCGCGCGCCTCGTCGCGAGCGCCGCGAACGCTGCGGACCTCATCGAGCGCGCGCAGCAGATCCCCACCGCGGCGCTGCGGAGCGCCGTCACGGCCGCAGCCGACCAGATCCGCCTGACGGAAGAGCTGGCCCGGCTGCGCCGCGACGTCGCGTTGCCCGAGGGCGCGCTCGCTTCACCGGTGTCGAAATCGGCGATCCCGAAGCTGCGAGCACTCTTCGAAGAGCTCGAGTTCAAGAGCCTGCTGCCCCGGCTCGCGGCGCTCGAGTCGCTCCTCGACGACGTCCCAGCCGTCGCCTGAGGCCCTCGTGGGGCCTCAGGCGCGAGCGCGGGGCTCAGTGGAAGGTCGCGACGAGATCACCGCCGCGGAAGACCCACAGTGTTCCCGGTGCGGCCTCTTCCCACGCCTCGTTGCGCGTCAGGGGGAAGGTGGCGACGACCGCCATCCGCGCGTCCGGTGACGATTCGAACTCCTCGTCGAGCCGCACGGTGAGATCCGCGTCGACGAGGGTGGCGTGGCCGAAGGGCGCTCGTCGGACGATGGCCGACAGGTGGTCGCCGCAGCGCGCGAAGAGATGCTCGCCGTCCGCCCACAGGAAGTTGAACACGCCGTCTGTGCCGAGCTCGTTCGCGAGGCCGTGCAGATGCTGGCCGAGCGCCACGGGATCGCGCGGGTACGTGGCGCCGTGGACGCGCCTCAGGGATTCGAGCGTGATGCAGAAGGCATGCTCGCTGTCGGTGTCGCCGATGGGGCTCTCGTGCTCGAGCCTCCGGTCGCGCACGTTCGGCAGCGTGCCGTTGTGGGCGAAGACGATGTGCCGCCGATCGTAGACGCGAAGGAAGGGGTGGGTGTTCTCGATGGACGCGGCGCCGCGGGTCATGCGCCTCACGTGGGCGACGGCGAGCCGCGATTTCATCGGGTTTTCACGAACGAAGCGGGCGAGGGGACTCGAGAACGCCGGGTGCGGCTCGAGGAACGTCCTCGCGAAGCGCCCGTCGAAGAGCGAGACGCCCCAGCCGTCGGCGTGCGGCCCAGTCTGTCCGCCGCGGAGAGCGAGCCCGGTGAACGAGAACGCCAGGTCCGCCGGGACGTTCGAGACCATGCCGAGCAACTCACACATGACCGTGGCTCCTCATGCCGCTCCCCCTTCCCCGACGATGAGCAGCGTCGAGACCGAAGCCCCCGCCGAGACGTTGGTGAGCCCGGTCGAGGAGAGCCGCACGATGCCACCGTCCATGTGACCGTCGAAGATGAACGGGCAGAGATCGAAGTAGACGTCCTCCCACTCGATGCGGCTGCCGCGGAACGCCGGCATGCGCGTGGTTCGCGGTGCGAGCCGTTCCTGCACGACGCCCAAGTCGCGCGGAGCCGCGTGGAGCGCGCGCTCCCAGTCTTCATCCGTCGCCTCCCAGCCGAGCACGACCCCGACGCCTCCGTACTCGTCGTTGGGCTTCAACACGAAGCGCGCGCGGTCGCGTCGCACGAGCTCCATCAGCTCGATCGACTCGCCGTGATAGTCGACGACTCCGGGCGACACCGTACGAGTCCAGGGAACATGGCCGGCGATGGCTCCGAGCTCCTCCGGGGTGAAGAGGCTCGCGTACGCCGGGTCGCTCAGGATCGCGAAGGACGCCTTCTTGTTCATCGCCTTGGTACGGAATGAGTTCGCGACGCAGACGGCGCCGTCGCGGTACGCCCGGATGAGGGCGTGCTCCATGCCGTGCGCGGCGAGCAGCTCGTTCACGAGCACGCGACGGTAGACGAGGTCTATCTCCCGGCCGTTTGCGGTGAGCGTTCGCCCGTCGTATTGGAGCGCGCGCGGGTCGGCGAAGAACGCAGGGTAGCCTTCCTGGGAGAACAGCCCCGCCAGCACCTCGATCTCGGCGAGCGTGCCCGTCGTCTCGAAATCGACCAGCGCTATGGTTGGAGTCTTCTTCCGACCGCTGGAAGCGTACACCCGGAGCAGCGCCTGAAGCACGCTGTCGTGGGGGCGCGGCGTGTGCAGATCGCTGCGCTCGCGCAGGGGTGAAAGGTGCGGTAGCTCGAAGAGCGTTCGCTCGACGAGCATCTGATCCACGATGCCGCCGGGCGAGTCCGCGTTGAGCTCGATGAAGGAGAAGCCCGAGCCGTGCATCAACGCGTCGAGCCGCCCTACCGTCAGCAGCTCCGGGTATCCTGGGTCGATGGCCGCGAGCTCGAGTTCCTCCACCGTGAGCCCGAGTGTTCGCGCGAGCGTCATGTCGCTCAGCGCACGGCGCGCCACCCGCTCGAGCGCCGACACGATGCGCTCCGCGGCCGAGCCGACGCGAGCGTACTCCGTGCTCGAGATGACGAATGGGCTCAGGTGATGACAGAGCGGTCGCTCACCCTGGACGAGCCCGAGCTCGCGCTGGAGCGCCAGGAACTCCGAAAACCGCTCCGCGCTCATCATTCCAGGTCGCTGGAGTGAGGCCTCGATGGCGCGCGACACGGCCCCGAGCGCGTCGGAGGTGCTGATCGCCGTGATGAAGCGGTCCTCGGTGAAACGGTCTCGCTCGATTTCGGTTCCCAAGGGATGCTCCTTCGCGGGCGGTCGGCCCGGCATCTGCCGCTACCGATGAGTCGCCCATCCGGTGCAAGTTGGGTGCCTGCGCGGGCTTCGGGGCAGAATGCGTCAGGGGTGCGTTCGAGCCCGATTCCCGAGTCCCGTCATGGGGTTCCGCGGAGCGCACTGTGGCAGATCGACGCAAGGCGGCGTGGGCGGCCCTCGCCGCAGGAGCTCACGCCTGGCGCCTCCAGGAAATACTTGTGGCGCACGGCCTGGTCCGGCTGCGTGGGATGCTCGGCGCGTCTTCCCCTGATTCAGGAAAATGAACAGAAGCCTTGCGACCGCCGTGACGACCCTGTTCCTCGGTCTTGCCGTGTGTGCGCTCCCCGCGTGCACGTCGAGCAAGAGCGGACACTCCACCGCACCCGTCTCACAGCAGGAGGCATCGGTGCCGTTCCCGGCGCCAGAGCCCGACGACTGCTTCACGACCGCCGACGCGGGCATCAAGCCGCACAACTGCGAGGGGCTCGACTTCGAGATCTCGGTGCCCGACGAATGCGTGCAGCATGCCTGCGGCCTCATCACGGACGTTCACGGCTTCGGCATGAATGCGGAGCTCATGAACCTGCACACGCACATGCGCGAGCTGGCGGGTGCGAAGGGCTACATCGTGCTCCAGCCGAGCGCGCCGGGCGGCGTGCTCACCAGCGCCTGGGCTCCCACGAACGACCCGCAGGTGTTCGCGCTCATGCAGCGAGTCATGAACGTCTGGCACGTCGACCCGAAGCGCGTTCACTTCGACGGCTATTCGATGGGCGGCTGGATGACGTGGCGGTTCATCTGCGCGCACTCGGACGTGCTCGCGTCGGCGGCGCCCATCGCGGGCGGGTTGCAGCCCATGAGCTCCTGTCCGTTCGGCCCGGACGGCACCGGCGCGCCGGGAGAACCCGCGACGCCCGCGCAGCAGATCCCGATCCTCTACACGCACGGACGCGACGACGGCCTGGTGAACTTCATGCAGGCCATGGCGGAGCGCGACGCCGTCGTCGCTGCCTGGTATCCGGGTGTCGACCCCGAGGTAGTTGCGCAGGCGTCGGACTACGAGTGGGATCGCTACCGGAACGCAGATGGCACCGTGTTCGAGTTCATCCAGCACGACTGGGCCTGTCACTTCACCCTGCCGCTGGGCGGCGCCTCGATCGCGCTCAAGGGCCACTGCTTCCCGGGCTCACCTGAGTTCCTCGGGTGCGGTCGCGACACGAACGGCCCGGCCGATGGGGGGCTCGAATATCCGTTCAAGTGGGCCGAGACGGTCCTTCAGTTCTTCATCGACCATCCGAAGAAAGACTGACCCACATCCGGTCGCCCGCATTTTCGCGTGACGGGCTGGCAGTTCGTGGGGAGATCGGTATGTCCATGCCCTGGAGGCATCGATGAGCCCAATCTCGGAACAGGTCATTCTCGTCACCGGCGCGACGGACGGCCACGGCAAGGGTGTCGCTCTGGAGCTCGCGAAGCGCGGTGCGACGGTCCTGGTTCACGGCCGGAACGAGCGGCGCATCGCCGAGACGGTGGAGGCGCTCGTGAAGGCCGGCAGCGCGAACGCCCGAGGCTACCAGGCGGATCTGTCTTCGCTGGACCAGGTGCGCGCGCTGGCGAAAGAGGTGCTCGCGAACGAGAAGCGGCTCGACGTCCTCGTCAACAACGCCGGCATCGGGACGCGAGTCCCCGGTGACGGAGCGCGAACCGAGAGCGATGACGGCCACGAGCTCCGCTTCGCGGTGAACTATCTCGCGCCGTTCCTCTTGACCCGCCTGCTCTTGCCGCTGCTCGAGCGCTCGCGGCCGGCGCGGATCGTGAATGTCAGCTCGATAGGTCAGCAGGCGATCGACTTCGACGACGTGATGCTCGAGCGCGGGTACTCGGGCGTGCGCGCGTACTGCCAGAGCAAGCTCGCCCAGATCCTCTCGACGATCGACGAGGCGGAGCGGCTGCGCGGAAGAGGCGTCACCGTGAACGCAATACATCCCGCTACATACATGCCGACGAAGATCGTCCCGAGCCCGATGAGCACGCTCGAGGAAGGAGTGGAGGCGACGGTGCGGCTCGTCGGCGACCCCGAGCTCGAGGGCACGTCGGGCCATTTCTTCAACGGCCTGCGTGACAGCGAGGCCGACGCCCAGGCCTACGACGCCGTCGCGCGAAAAAAGCTCCGCGAGCTGTCGGAGCGTCTGGTCGGAATTCCCTGACGCCGACCGGTCTTCAGGCGTGGGCTGGCGCGAGCGACTCGAGCGCTTCCTGCAGCGACAGGATGGAGACGGTGACCCCGAAGACGCGAAGGAGCGAGATGGAGGCCTTCAGTGAGGCGAGGTAGATGCTCGATGCCTCCAGAGGTGCCACGAGCACGGAGCGCGTCACGCGCTCCTTCAACGCGCGCGCGGCTCCCGTCAGGATCGGCCGGGCCACGGGATCGCGACTGGTCATGAGCCCCAGATCGAGCACGAACACCAGGGGACAGTCGTCGGGGAACCTTCGCACCAGCTGCGCCTGGGCGGGGCCCACCAGCCATTCCGCGAGCGCGACCGTACCCACTGCGGGTCTCGTGAACTGAATGACCGCGCCCGGCGGTTCGGTGAACCAGACGGCGACCGTGTGCGACGGATCCAGAAGATGGGGCGGTACCTGGAAGGCAGCGCGTGATCCCTCTCCCGCGTTTTGCATCGTCCCGCGCCCGAGCCTACTCGAGACTCGCTTGAGAGGCTATTCTACGATGATGGGCGTACTCTATCGCGAAGGTGCGGGGGCTGGACGGCCTGCCCGCAGGGCAATGATCGCCATGGGAGCCGTACTCTGCGGCTCGCTTCACGTCACGGCATGCGGCTCGAGCAACGACGGCGCCGGCCATCAAGATGGTGGCGTGTCGAACAGCGGAGGCAAGTCGAACGAGGGCGGTTCGACCAGCGGCGGTGGGCCGTCCGATGGCGGTGGTGCATCGAGCGGGGGCGCCGCCAACAGCGGCGGCACGCCCAATGGCGGAGGCAAGTCGAACGACGGCGGCGCATCGAGCAACGGCGGCGCATCGAGCAACGGCGGCGCATCGAGCAACGGCGGCGCATCGAGCAA